>CAMJWL010000172.1 GCA_946409405.1 uncultured Bacteroidales bacterium | reverse complement strand
ATTCCTTGTCGGTGGTAACGCCGCCCGAAGGCATAATGTTGGTCCACGGACACGGAGCCTTGATTGCCTTTACGAACGAAGGACCGCCCACTTCCTTGCCCGGGAAAATCTTCACCACTTCGCAGCCGAGTTCTTCGGCGAGGTTGATTTCGGAGAGCGTGCCGCATCCGGGCAGCCAAGCGATTTTTCTGCGGTTGCAGACTTTCGCCATATCGGGATTCAGGGACGGCGACACAATGAAGTTTGCGCCCAACTGGATGTACAACGCAGCGGTTGCAGGGTCAACGACAGAGCCAACGCCCATCATCATTTCAGGACATTCGGTGGCGCACCACTTGTTGATTTCCTCAAAAACCTCGTGAGCATAGTCGCCCCTGTTGGTGAACTCAAAAACCCTCGCGCCACCATCGTAACAGGCCTTGACAACCTGCTTCACCTTCTCGACGTCGCTGTTGTAATAGAGAGGCACAATGCCCGTAGAGAGCATCGTATTAAGTACCTCCAAACGTTTGAAACGTGCCATAATTCTTAGTATTTGGTTATAATTATTTGGTGCAAAGTTACACAAAATATTGGTTAGAGAAAAATAATATTTGGGGTGAAATGTCTAATGCTAATTATTTTATTTATGGAAAATATAAGTTGCCACAACTCGATTTTTTTGTGAGTTATGGCAACTTATAGAAAATTATAAGTTGCCATAACTCACTTTTTTATTGAGATATGGCAACTTATAAATCACAAAATTTCAAACAAATCGTCCATAACTACCTCATTATTAACGATTCCAGAATTTTTACCCCGAACAATTCCATACGTGCTAATCATCACCAGAGAGAGTGTTTTTTTGGTGGCAGTATCAGCAGCAAAAATAGACATCTTGTTCCTCAAATTGTCGGCATATTCCTTTGATATAGTGTACTTTAACTCCGAAAATTTGACTTCGCAGACATTGATTACACGGTCTGACCGTTCAATCAACAAGTCTATTTGCGCGCCTTGCATGTCGTCGTTACCAATCTTGCGCCAAATGCTGCAAGTAGTTGGTATTCCGCTGATTCCAAGTTTATTTTTGATTTGGTCAATGTGCGACAGGCATACAGTTTCAAAACTGAATCCAAGCCACGACTTCACCACCGACAATGTATGATTGTTGCTCCAAAAATGTGCGTCCTTGCCGTGCCTACTATTAGTAAACTTAAAATAAAACAGCGTATAACTATCTGATATTCTGTAAACTGTATTGCGCGTGGTGCTTTTGTATTTGGAGAATGATGTTATAAAATCGCATCGTTCGAGGTTTTCAAGAATTACCGAAAGACCGCCGCCGGAGATTTTGGTCTTTTCGATGATTTCGGCACGGAGCATCCCTTCTCGCCTCTGCGACAATGCCTTAACCACCTCAATATACTTGTCGGCCTGCACGAAAATTGAACTAAAAAGTTCGTCGAACTCCTGACTCAAAACGGCGTTTTTGCCGAAAAACAGGCGGTCAATATTCTGTGCGAAACTCTGCCTATGGTTAAGCAAACTCATATAAAACGGCACTCCACCCAATGCCATATAGCATTGTAATATGGTGTAGCGGTCCCAAACGCAGCCAGACGATTTCAAAAACTTATCATAAAATAAGTTGCCATATCTCATTTTTTTTATGACTTATGGCAACTTATCCCCACTTAATTCACAATGCTTAATTCATAATGCATTATGCATTTAAAACGCCAGTTTCACCGCCATCTCCCCTGTGTGCAGCGTGCCGACTTTTGAGGCGCGGAGTTCGTAGAGGAGAGAGAGTTGCAAATATTTGGTTATCATATAATTAGCATTAATGGTAACAACGCCGTTGATGCCATTATTGAGACCTTCGAGCATTTGGTACGACGACGCGACAGTGGTGGCGGGATCGTCGTACTTATTTTTTATAATGCGACTATCTAACACAATCGACCCCTTGCCGTCGCGGGTATAATTTGCGTTGAAATCAATCGAGCGAATCCGCGCCGTGGTGGCATCGGTTTTATTTTTTTTATAACAATTTGATGCGCCAAGCCCCAACGTCCAACCCGTTTCAAATTCGTATTTAATGTCAATTAAATCTTCCGTGGCGTGGATGCGGTAACACTTTTCGCGGAAAAATTCGGAGAAAAAATTGTTGGTTTTGTAATTGCGTTTTATCTTTGAGGAGAACCCGCAATTAGGATTAAACTCCACAAAAAAACCGCTCGTTTCGTTGTTGTTAGCCTCTAATCCATAATAAGTTAATCGATATTGACGTGCGCCGCTCCAATTATTACCAACAAAAACAAAATTCCAAAATCTAATCCTCGCCGTGTAATTTTGCCGCGAAATCCGCGAAATCAAACTGTCGCCTTTCAACCAATTGCCGCCACCACTGAGCCGCGCATCTTGACGGCGAAAATCGATGTTTGCGGTAATTGTAAAGCGCGATAAGAACTCCGAAAGTTTTCCCTCGCCGCCTTTGGGACGCATTATAATATTACAATTCCAATCGTTTTGTAACGTGTTGATATACTTGCCGGTATGCACAAAATATTTCACATAATCCGCATCGGTTTTATAATACGAAATCTCAAATTCGTCCAAATCCTCGATGCCGTCGCCGTTGTAATCGTTCCAAGCATAATGCCCATTGCCGGCGGAAGTACGGATATATTTGTAAGCCAATTGTTCCTGATTGCCGTTTTCAGATTGTTGGGATGCAGAGACAATCAATTGACGGTCAAACAGTTGACAACTACCATTAATCTTGCCAGTCAACGAATTTTGATTGCAATTCTCGCCACGGTCTTTGCGAAAAATTTGCAACATTTGCAGCGAAAATTTGTCGGGTTTTGCAAGTGTCAATTCGCCTTTTATAAATGTGGTGGCATTGGTGTAATTACCAAAAAAATCGTCGAAATTAGTGCGGTCTGTCACAGAAAAACTCACGTTTCCATTTTTGATTTTTCTTACGGCAAACGCGCTGATGTCCCGATAGTTAGGTGTGATGGAATCGTGGCGGCTGCGGGATTTTTGCGACAACGACGCACCCAACAAAAGCGAATCTTTCTGATATTCGGATTTCAATAAAAACGACAAATATTCGTGCCTGATTTCCGATTGATTACTATTAAAATAATCCGCCGAAATTGTATTATGTATTTTTTTATAATTGTTGACTAAGGACAATTGATGCCCCACCCCATCCATCTCGCCGTCTATTTTTGCTGTCATTAAATCATAATTAACATCTACACAACTACTTACAAACGCAATTCCGCTCGTAGAAAACAATTCTTTGCCGCCCGGATTGTAATTTTGCAAATCCCATTTTTTTTGGAAATCGACGTTTTTTTCAGTCATCAACGGTACAAAACCATCCGAAAAATACCGCCATTGCGTCCGTGTGGAGAGCGTTTTGGTGGTGTCATTTTTTTTTATAATTTGCTCCAAATCCGCCGTGAAAGCGGTCGCCCGGTCGGTGGTTGCGGACGGTTGCAAACGGTCGGCTGTCAACTTGGAAAATGCAGTTTCGAGATTGAAGTTGGTGCGGCTTTTTATATTACCATCAATACCCAAAAATGCGTAATCGCTACGCCGTGGACGCGCCATCGTGGAATCCACCGCCGCAGAATCCGCCGCCGCGCCAAGTCCATCATATTCAGACATATAGCCCGCTGAATATCTGATGCAGCGATGTTGGTATTGACCCTCCGCAAATAGAAAATAATTATTATATTGTGTATCGGAATATTCAAAATCCACCACAATCGACGATTGAGAAGTGATTATGTGCTTGATATTGAATGTGATACAGCCAGAATTGTAATCGATTACATAATCGGCATCCTCGCCGCGTGTAAGTCTGTTGCCATCGAGATACACAATCTCTGTCCCTATCAAAACTACGACAGAAGTGGTTGAATCATTGCCTGTTAGATAATACGGGCCTTGCGAATTTTCCTGACCCAAAAACTGCTGTCGCCGAAATTTCCCCTTCGTTGCCGCAAAATCGGTGTGCGCCGCGATGGTGTTGCCATTAGAAAAGCCGTTGACGGTAAAAAAATCCACCCCCTTGATTTTCTTGGAGTAACGGACAAGAGAATTGGCATTATTTTCGGCAACAATATCGCCCACCGACAGCCTCGTGGAGTCCTTGGACGCGGTGATGCGCACAGATGTCAATTCGTTGATTTGATTGGTGACGCCGTCGTCGTCCATTGGCATATCAGAATCGAGGATTTCGGCGTCCACAATGATTCCACCGGCGAGTTTCGCGCTGAGTTTCAGGTCGGCGGTGGTGTTTGGCGAGAGGTCGCGACGATTGCCACTTGCAAAACTCTGCGACAAATACCCCTCGCTCATCACGCTGTCAGACAGGAAGTTGCGGCGAGGTGGCGCATTATAATCATCGTCAACATCCACAATACCACGCACAATCCTCGCCACCGGCGACGGCTCCAATGGCTGCACTATCGCCGACGAATCGCGCAGCCTCACAGTATCGCGCAAAATGATGGTCTGCGCCGTAGCCAAAGCATTGGCTATCAATATAATAACCGCAACAAGGCAAATCCGGCGCATTAGTGGTAATATTTGCCTTTCGGTTGTACTTTTTTGTTGTCAACGTTCAATTCTATCGTGCAGGTTACGATGCCGTGATCCGACTTGCATTTGTCCTGCTTGTCGTTGGTGAAAGTCTGGTCGATGAGGTGGTCGTTATAAACGCAAACCTGCCCCACACGCCCCTGATTGCGGGGGTTTTCGGTGACGAGTTCCTGGCTCACCATTATGTGGTCGAGGCTTTCGTACATTCCGTTGTGGATGTGCGTGTAATAAAAATCCTGATAACTGCGCCGCGCCTGGATGTCCTTGACGTGGTACAAAAGCACGTCCCAGACGTTCTGTTTTTTGGCATCAGGGAGTTTGTGCTCAGGCACTTCGCCGGAGATAATGCGGGTGGTAACCGAATTGCCGGTGTCGTTGACATCGCCAAAGACCACCACGGGGCGGGTCTTGCCTCGCATACTCTTCATCAGCAACGCCCTCACCGCAGCGGATTCAGCGGCACGGAGCATCAACGAGCGTACCTGTGCGCGGGCAAGGTCGATGGGGTTGCTATCGGATTCGCCGTCGTAAAATATTGGACGCTTGGATTTTAGGTGGACGACGTAGAATGTCACCAGCCCAAACGGCTTGATGCGCACGTCGGCTTTCAGCACCGGGCGCGTGAACGAATCGAATGGCAGATATATCTTTTCGTAGGCGTCCCTTGGCTTGAAGTAAATGACTGATTCCGGCGGGAAACGGTCGAATACTTCAAGGTTTTCAATCGGGTATTTTGAGAGCAACGCCACACGTGGCTGGTCGCCCACCTCGTCCGCTATCACAATCTCCGCATCGCGGTAACGCTTGCTATTGTTGATGATGGTTTTGAGTGCCTGTTTGTGAAAACACTCCTGAAAACCAATGACATCCGCGTTCATCTGGTTGAGCATAAAATTGACCCACGCCGCCTTCCTATTGAACTCCTCCTGCGTAAACTTAAAGCCGCCATACACCTCGTGATTTGGCAGCATCAGGTTCATAAGGTTGAACGTGCCTACTTTAATTGTCTTGACATCCATAATATTGAGGTTTTTAATCAAAAAATTACTTCCTACAATATCACCTGCATCTTTAGCAGCACCGCAAACTTAGACACGCCTGGATTGTCTAAGTGAGTGAGCCTCCACACGCCGTCCACGCGGAAGAAGCGGAAGATGTTTTCTATGCCCACGCCCGCCTCAAAGTAAGGCTTGTTGACATCGCCGAGGGAAGAGGGGAAGTCCATTATGGCGTTCTTGCGGCAGTTGCGGCTGCTGATGTCGCCTATTAGACCCTTGCCATACACTATCTCGCGCCATTTAAGTTTGCGGAGCAATGGCAGACGGTTGAAAATAAAACCGTTGAAATGATGCTCCACAGTTGCGCTCGCGTAGGTGTCGGAGGCAAATTCGTAGAGGTTCATCATATTGAAGGCGTACTTGTCGAAGGCGTATGTTTCGTTGCCCTCGTGGAGTTTGAGGAGCGGGAAAGGTACGGTGCCGAACACCTTGCCGCCCTCGATGATGTAGCGCGTCTTGCCAAGGGGGCCGAGCGAAACTTTCTGCGAAATCATGCCGATGATGCGGTAGTATTTTTTGTAGTTGCCACGGTCGTCCCACGTGCCGGCGGTCAATTCGAGGTCAAACGCCGGATAACCGCCGCTGCCCATGCTCACGCGCTTAAAATCGCCCGTTACAAACTTTTCGTTGTAACAAAAATGCAATTTATAATACGCCTCGTATGAGGTCAGTTGTTTGTAGTCGTAGTCCAAGGATGCGTTGCGGAACGGGATGTACTTGGAGGGCGTGATGTTGCGGTATTGCGCGCCTATGGAGTTGCTGAAACCATTAAAAAATTCGTGTTCGTATTCCGCTTTGTACTCGTCCACGAGGAGGAGGTGGATGTTTTTGGTGCGGGCGAGGATTGTGGACATGATGTTGTCTTCGGAGAGGGCGTTGATGCTCTGTCCGAGTTTTTCGTAGTCGTGCTTGGCGTTTACAGAAACGCTGCGGCGCGGACTTTTGTTAAAAAGGTACAGCACCCCCGCGCCGTACTTGAATTTTTCGTCCTTAAAACCGTATGCGCCGTATGCCGAGAGGCGTATTTTGGGGCTGAAATTGGCGTTGGTCTGCCCGCCAAACCTCACGCGCCAGCCTTCTATCTCGTTGTGGCTCAGGAAACTGAAATACGGGCCTATCTCCCACCACCCAACTGGATAATATCCGCTTATGAACATTTCCACGGTGTTTGTAATAGTCTTAAACGCTGGCACTTCCTTGATAGAATCCACCATCTGGTATATGTTGCGCTCCTTCTCGTTGAGTTGCTCATGGCGCGATTGCGCCCAATAAGATTCGTCCTTCTGGTTTGCGCCGTCCTCCACGATAGTTTCCTCCGCCGCCACTTGCGAGAAGTCGTTGTTGCCAAAAATGGGGTTGATCTCCACATTGCGGCGGCTCATAGTCTTGCGCCCGAAGAAGCCCATCGTGGAGTCGGTGAAGTTGATGTCCATAAACATCTCCTCCTTGATGAGAAACCATGCAGAATCCACCATGTCGTACTCCTGGGTGATGATGTAATTGTTGATGTAATTGATGTTGACATCCGTAGCCATCTTGGCCTGCACCTTCTTGACCGCCCACGTGGTGTCGGCTATCCACATATCGCCGCTAAAAGTGTAT
>CAMJWL010000171.1 GCA_946409405.1 uncultured Bacteroidales bacterium | reverse complement strand
TATAACTATAACTATTTGATATGTTATGTGATATTTATGGCATAAACTTTACATTTCTGTAAGGTTATCGCCACAAATATACCCTCATTTTCCCACATTCCAAAATATTTCGCCAGAAAAATTTTCCATTATCTAAAATTTGCGGCGGTTTCGTCGTTTTCTTAACATTTTCTTAATATGTTGTTGTGTGGAATAATCTGTATTTTTGCATCTAACAATCAAAAGAATGTTTCACTAAAAATAACAAATCACATTATGAAAAAGTTTTTTGCAATGATGATTCTGTTCTTATTGACGAGTTTTTTCTTCATCTCGTGTGGCGACGACGACGAGAAGGAACCCGAAAAGGTGGCAGAATACACAATCAAGTATGATTCAAATGGTGGTACCGGCACCATTGCAAACACTATCTACAAGATAGGCGACAAGATAACGCTTGCGGACGGCAGCGGTTTTTCCCGCGACGGCTACACCTTTGCCGGCTGGTCCACGTCGCCAAGCGGCACCTCGGTTGACGAGACAGCCTTCAACGGCAAGGATGTTACCCTCTATGCCGTATGGAAGAAGAACGAAGAGCAGCCGACCCCTAAACCTGACCCTGACCCTGAACCAGAGCCAGAACAACCCACCACGGCAACCATTACAATAGAACTTGATGGCGGCGCGTGGGGAGAGGCCGGACTTGGAACTTCTTTTGCCATTCCCGTTGGCAAGGATATTCTGGCAGCAGATGGCGAGGACGCTCCTGCGTATGCAAAAGCCATTCCTGTAAAGGACGGCTATACTTTCAAAGGCTGGTCTAATGAGAGGGGCGGCAATGTGCTAACATCTTTGAAGGCGGAGCAGAATGTTACCATCTATGCAGTATGGGAGCAGAACGCTGCCGAAATTGTTGAAGTAACGGCTTCCTTTACCGCCACACCTGAATCGCAGACGCAGCCCAGCATGAGTGTTAGTATCTATGCTGAGCAGGTACAGGGCGATGAGATAAGTTATTCATGGGATTTCGGTGATGGCAAGACGGAGAATTGGGCAACCAATTCGGAGTTCAATGGAAAAACTTTTGTCCACACATACGAAACCTACGGCGAATATACCATAACCCTCACCGTTAAATCCAAAGACAATAGCGCGGAGGCTAAGCAGACCATTACGATTTCGCCCGCTCCGCCAACACTGGTGTTGCCATCTACCAAGTACGAGAGTTCACCGTACCCGTTGACACTCCAACTTGCACAAGGCGTAATGTACCATGATGCAATTATTTGGGACATCAATAAAGTAACGGATGGCACACCCACTTCCATTGCAAGACTGACGGCTCCAGCAGGCGACAAACAGGAATCCTACACCTTTGATACTCCGGGCTTGTATTACATCTATGTATATGCCACAGGTCCTGGCGCAAAGGGCGAGTTGTTGATGAGAACCGACACAGTGGAGGTAACGGGTGCACCTGTTCCTCCTGAGGAAGAAGAAACAACTCTTGCCGCCTTCTTCCCAAAAGGCAAGGAAGCAAGCAATGTGGCTGCATGGTATTCACGTTCTACGGGCGAAGGCAAAGAGGCAAGCATAGAGTCTTTGTTCTTTTTCAAAGACGGCTTTGTAATCCTTACCACCAGTAAGATAGCCGCAGACGGTTCTGCATCAAAGGCTATTACCGACCAAGTGATGGGTATGTCGCTGGTATATGCGTTGACAGAAGGCAGCACCTTCGAAAGTGGATCGATGGATGTAGGTGTTCCGATGGTACCAAAATATACACAGGCAACAATTGCAAAAGGTGTTCTTTCACTTAATATCCCTACTGTAATTGACAATGCCCAGTACACCTTGCAGGACAACGCCAACATTCCCGCACCAAGCGACCCCACGAAGTAATAATCGTAAGTAAGTTTCATTAATATTAAAGGCGCAAATCTCTCTCAATAAGATTTGCGCCTTTTTTACAAATTTTCCAACACAAACCTTATAAACTTCCCGTACAGATACTTCGTTGTATTGCCGCCGTAGATGCCGTGGTTTTTGTTGGTGAATTGCATCATCTCAAAATCCTTGTCGGCTTGCACGAGGGCTTCGGCGAATGACATTGCGTTTTGGGGGTGAACATTGTCGTCCGCGCTGCCAAAAGCCAGGAAGAGTTTGCCTTCGAGTTGCTCGGCGTATTTGAGGGGTGCGTTGTCCTTGTAGCCCTTGATGTTTTGCTGGGGCAGACCCATGTAACGCTCGGTGTAGATGTTGTCGTAATACTCCCAGTTGGTAACAGGCGCGATGGCAATTCCCAATTTGTACAATCCGGGGGCGCGGGTCAGGAGGCTCAACGACATAAATCCGCCGTAACTCCATCCCCAGATGCCGATGCGCGAGCCGTCGATGTAGGATTGCGACGCGAGGTACTTGTTGAAATCCGCCAAATCCTGCGTTTCGAGGTTGCCGAGTTGTCCGTAGGTGCATTTGCGGAATTGTTCGCCCTTGCGACCCGTGCCGCGTGTGTCGGTGCTTGCCACGATGACGCCTTTTTGGGCAAGGAGGTTGAGCCAGTCAAATTCAAATTCGTCGTTGACGTAGTTGGAATTTGGGCCATTGTAGCCGACTACGAGAACGGGATATTTTTTGGTGGAGTCGAAGTCAGGCGGCACAATCATGTATGCGTTCAGGCGGTCGCCGTGCGGATTCTTCCATTCAAAAAACCTCTTGTGGATGCCGCCGTAAGATTCGAGGCGGGTGCTGAGTTTGTTGTTGTCGAGTACGGGGCGGATGGACTTGCCGGTGTTGTCGCATACGGTGATGATGCGCGGTGTCTGCGCGTTGCTGAAGAAATTGAGGAAATACTTGAAACTCTTGGAAAACTTGGCCTCGTTGGTGCCTTTCTGTTGCGAGAGTTTGCGGCGGTTTTTGCCGGTGATGTCGGCGGAGTAGATGGCAATCTGCGTGGTGTTGTCGCCAACGGCTGAGAAATAAATCTTCTTTTCTGCCGGGTCGCAGCCGTAAAAATCTATCACTTCCTTGTCGCCGGTGGTAACTGCATTGATAAGTTTGCCGTCCATGCCGTAGCGGTAGATGTTGCGGTAGCCGTCCTGTTCGCTCTGGATGAGGAATCCTTTGCCGTCTTTCAGGTAGTGGACGCTCTTTACAACGTCTTCCTCAATGTATTGTGGCTCTTGCATCGTGAAGAATGTGGATGTACGGCCGGTCTTCACGTTGTATGCCAAGAGGTCGAGGCGGTTTTGGAGACGGTTGAGCCGCGAAATAGCCAATACGCCATCCTGCGTGGTCCATTGGAGTTTTGGGACGTAGATGTCGGTCTCCACGCCAAGGTCGGCGGTGGTGGTGTTGCCCGTTGCAAATTCGTAGATATGCACCGAAACCTTGGAATTTGCCTCGCCAACTTTGGGGTATTTGTATTCGTAGTTGTAGGGGTAATTGATATTGGGGTTGTAATCGTTGGTAAATTCGGTGTTGTAATATTGCAACGTGTAACTCTTGACCTGGCTCTCGTCAAATTTCACGTATGCCAGATACTTGCCGTCGGGCGAAAATTCGTATGCCCTGTCGATGCCAAATTCCTCCTCATACACCCAGTCGGGAACGCCGTTGAGGATTTTGTTGATTTCGCCGTCGGTGGTTATCTGTACGGCGGTGTTGGCTTCGGAGGTGAGGTCGAGGACGTGGATGTTGTTGCCGACTATGTAAGCCACCTTGCTGCCGTCGGGCGATAGGGTTGCCATGCGTTGCTTACTGGAGGCGGGTAGGGGAGTGGTGTGCTTGCCCGCAATGTCATAGACCTTGTAATTGGCAAAAAACGAGTGCCGGTAGAGGCTCTCCTCGTTGCTGTAAAAGAGGATTTTGCTCTCGTCGTCGCTCATTGTGTAGCCTTCGATGAGGGTTGGCATGTCGGTATTGAAGAAGTTTGCCACCGTGTCGAGCACTTCGCCGGTCTTGTACGAATATTTGATGATGCTGTTGCCGGACATCACGGTGTAACTCTCGCCGTCCTTCATAGACACGATGCCGTGCACCGTGCGCGGATAATAATACCCGTAGAGGTATTCTTCTAATGTGATTTCTTTGTATTGCGCCGTCAATGTGTTGATTCCTAATAATATTGCGGCGGCGGTCAATGGAATGTGTTTCATTTTTTTGGGGTTGGTGATATAAACGCAATGTAGAGACGTTGCGCGCAACGTCTCTACAATATACAATGCGAAATTTCAAATTCCTAATGTCCCTTTTCTGATATGTATTTGATACGCATCAGGCGGAGTTCTTCTTCCGTCCAGTCGTCCTCGCCAAGTTCGTTCATGGCATCGTCGATGGATTCGGTCTCGGCGTGGTCGAAGTAGTCGTAGGCGGCCTGTTGACGCTCGTCGTCGATAACGCGGTCGATGAAGTAGTCGAGGTTGAGTTTTGTGCCGGAGTTGATGATAGATTCTATTTCCGACAACAATTCGTCCATCTCGATTTGCTTGGCTTCGCAGATGTCTTCGAGGTCTATTTTGCGGTCGATGCTTTGGATGATATACACCTTGTTGCCAGAGCGGCTCACCACCGACTTCACAATCATGTCTTGCGGACGCTCAATCTCCTTCTCCTGGACGTATCGCCTGATGAGTTCCACGAACTCCTTGCCAAACTTCTGCGCCTTGCCCTGTCCCACGCCTACTATCTGTTTGAGTTCGTCGATGGTGATGGGGTATTGCACAGCCATGTCTTCGAGCGACGGGTCTTGGAAGATTACGAATGGCGGCACGTTGCGTTGCTTGGAGACTTTTTTGCGCAAGTCTTTGAGCATCTTGAAGAGTTCGGGGTCTGACGCTCCGCCGTTCATCGAGTGCGGCACAGCCTGTTCGTCATCGTCCTCGTCGCTGTCGTAATCGTGATTTTTGGTAAGCTCGATTTCGTAGGGCTTTTTCATGTACTCCTTGCCCTCCTTGGTGATCTTGAGCGTGCCGTAGTTTTCGATGTCTTTGGAGAGGAACCCATGCACGAGAGCCTGGCGCAATACTGCATTCCAGAAATTCTCGTCGCCGTCGTCCTCGCCGCAGCCAAAGATGTCGAGTTTGTGATGCTTGTAGGTCTTCACCTGCGAATCTGCCTCGCCGGCGAGCACCTTGGCAACGTGTTCGGTCTTGAATTTTTCTTGGATGATTTCTATTACCTTCAACGCCTTGATAATCGCCTGTTTGCCTTGGAACTTCTGCTGCGGGTGGCGGCAGTTGTCGCAGTTGCCACATGGTTCTTCGAGGTTTTCGCCAAAGTAATTGAGCAGCATCTTGCTCCTACACATCGACGTTTCGGCGTAGGCGATGGTTTCAGCAAGCAATTGTTTGCCAATTTCCTGTTCGGACACCGACTTGTTTTGCATGAATTTTTCGAGTTTCTTCATGTCGTCTTTGCTATAGAAGGCGATGCAAAGACCTTCGCCGCCGTCCCTGCCTGCGCGTCCGGTCTCTTGGTAATAACCCTCGAGGCTCTTGGGCATATCGTAATGGATTACAAAGCGCACATCGGGCTTGTCGATGCCCATGCCGAATGCAATGGTTGCCACGATGACGTCCACCTCCTCCATCAAGAATTTGTCCTGGTTGTCGCTGCGGGTCTGGCTGTCCATGCCGGCATGGTAGGGGAGAGCCTTGATGTCATTGACGTTGAGAAAATCGGCGAGCTCTTCCACTTTCTTGCGGCTCAGGCAGTAGATGATGCCGCTCTTGCCCTTGTTTTGCTTGATAAACTTGACAATCTGCTTGTCGACGTCGAGCTTCGGGCGTACTTCGTAGTAGAGGTTGGGGCGGTAGAACGACGATTTGAAAATGTCGGCGTCGGTAATGCCGAGGTTTTTCTGGATGTCGTGTTGTACCTTGGGCGTGGCGGTCGCGGTGAGGGCGATGATGGGGCTGCGTCCAATCTCCTCGATGATGGGGCGTATGCGGCGGTATTCGGGGCGGAAATCGTGTCCCCACTCCGAGATGCAGTGAGCCTCGTCGATGGCGTAGAAGGAGATTTTGGTCTGTTTGAGGAACTCCATGTTCTCCTCCTTGTTGAGGCTCTCCGGGGCAACGTACAGGAGTTTTGTCTTGCCGGCGAGGATGTCGTCCTTCACCTGCATTATCTGTTGCTTGGAGAGCGAACTATTGAGGAAATGCGCGATGCACTCGTCGGTGCTGATGTTGCGCATGGCGTCCACTTGGTTTTTCATCAGGGCGATGAGGGGCGATATAATGATTGCCGTGCCTTCCATGATGAGGGAGGGCAGTTGGTAGCAAAGAGACTTGCCGCCGCCCGTGGGCATCAGTACGAAGGTGTCGCGCCCCGCCAACACGTTTTTCACGACGGCTTCCTGTTCGCCTTTGAAGCGGTCGAATCCGAAAAACTTGTGGAGATATTCTGTGAGGTTTATTTCGTTGTAATTCATGCGATTGTTTGCTTTATCATTATAATACAAATATGCTAATAAGTTTTCGATTTATACAAATTTTTATGGAAGTTTTTTTTGTTAATTAAAATAAAAATTGCAGTTTCTTAATTTATGACAATTAAATGCAATATAATATCGGCATAATATAAATTTATTTATAAATATTACACTATCAAAAATACAATAATTATATTTTTCAAAAAAATCGCCGCCCTTTTTGGCGTTAATTGGATTTTTTGTTACATTTGACGTGTTAACAGACAACGGATTTCCAAAACTTAACACCTTATATATTATGGTAGAGAAGGAAACTAAGAAGACTTTTGTGCTCGATACCAACGTGATTTTGCACGATTTCAGGAGCATCTACAATTTTGAGGAGAACGACATTGTGGTGCCGATTGTTGTCTTGGAGGAACTCGACAAGTTTAAGAAGGGCAACGACACCATCAACATCCAGGCGCGTGAGTTTATGCGTATTCTCGACCGCCTTACCGAAAATAATGCCGACCTCGAACAGGGCATCCCCCTCGGCGACGGTCGCGGCAAGTTGTTCATTATGGCGGGCAAACCGTTCAGCGAGGCGATGAGGCTGTCGTTTTCCGAACCGATTCCCGACCACAAAATCCTCGCCGTGGCTCTTTGGATTAAGGAGCACCACCCCGAAAAGCGCGTTTTTCTCGTGTCCCAGGACATCAACCTCCGCATGAAATCGCGTTCGCTCGGTATGGAGGCGCAGGATTACAAGACCGGCAAGGTGGAAAACACCGAAAAACTTTTCCAAGGCATCCGTATGCTGCCAAACACCAACGACGATGTAGTTTCCAAACTCTACCGCGAGAGCCACATCTTGTTGGAAGACAGCGGATTGGATACGGAGTTTAATCCCAACGACTATTTCCTCATCGGCGACGAAAAGACCAACGTGATGTGCTATT
>CAMJWL010000170.1 GCA_946409405.1 uncultured Bacteroidales bacterium | reverse complement strand
CGTAGTTTAGTTGAATAGAACGTAGGATTCCGGTTCCTAAGGTCGTGGGTTTGAGCCCCGCCGGGGTCACAAGACTACAATTGGATGAAAAAGTTGAAAAAAAGTTGCAAAAAAATTTGGAAGTTTCAAAAATCATACATACCTTTGCAACGTCTTTTTCAGACATCCTCTAATAGTATAGATGGTCGGTTAGCCAAGCGGTTAGGTACCGGTCTGCAAAACCGTCTAGAGCGGTTCGACTCCGCTACCGACCTCTATTTTTTTCTTTAATTACTTCCCGTAAGTTAGCATACAGATTCTTCTCAAGATAACCAATACATTGATAATGATATGATTAGCAAGATAATTACACGTATATTGACAGTTGCGGCAATATGCGCCGCTTTGTCGGCAAACGCGCAGGTGAAGCCTTTAGACCCCGCCACGACGTTGCATTATAGTCAGCCCGCTAAGCATTGGACCGAGGCGTTGCCATTGGGCAATTCGCACATCGGCGCGATGGTGTTTGGCGATCCCAACAGCGAAACGCTCCAAATGAACGACGAGACTTTTTGGGCGGGCAGTCCTCATTCCAACAACAGTGACCGCGCCTACTTCCACCTTTCCGAAATCCGCAGTCTGATAGCCGAAGGCAAAACAGAGGAGGCGCAGAAAATAGTCAACGACAATTTCTTTACCGGACAGAACGGCATGAGTTATCTCACCCTCGGCAGTATTGAAATCAAATATGCCGACAAGACCGCGCCCACCAATTACCGCCGTTCGCTCGACCTCGCCACAGCCGTCGCCACCACTACTTATACTAAGGGCAAGGTCAATTACACCGCTACTACGTATGTCTCTTTCAATAGTGATGCGCTTGTGCACCGCGTGGAGGCGTCCAAGAAGGGTTCGATAAACTTTACGCTCGATTACAGTTGCCCCCTGCCGTATGATGTGAACCTGTCGCGCAATCAGATGACAGTCCGCATCCAGGGCAAAGACCAGGAGGGCGTGCGCGGCAAACTGGAGGACGTGTTGGTGGTTGCCATCAAGACAGACGGTACTGTAACCCGCGTCGGCGAACTTCTGCACGTTGTAAAAGGCACTTACGCTGAAATCCGCGCAACATCTGCCACCAATTTCATCAACTACAAGGCTGTGGGTGGCGACCATCAATCAAAGGCTCAAATGGCATTGGATAACTCGTTGAAAATAGAGTACCAAGACGACATAGAAAAACATACCGAGACATACAAGCAACAGTTTGACCGTGCGTCGTTGACCCTCCCCTCCAACGAATTTTCTAATCAGGAGACCGACCAGCGTGTCAAGAATTTCAACACGCAGGAAGATCTCAGCCTTATCTCGCTGATGTTCAACTATGGGCGTTACCTGTTGATATGTTCGTCGCAGCCCGGCGGACAGCCCGCTAATTTGCAGGGCATCTGGAACAATTCCACCGACCCCGCTTGGGACAGCAAATACACCATCAACATCAATACCGAGATGAACTATTGGCCTGCGGAAGTTACTAACCTCTCCGACTGCCACGAGCCGCTGTTTCGCATGATTGAAGACCTCTCCAAGACCGGCGCAGAGACCGCCAAGACGCTCTACCACGCCAACGGATGGGTAGCCCACCACAACACTGACATTTGGAGGGTTGCAGGCCCTATCGACGGCTCTTTTTGGGGTATGTGGCCCAACGGCGGCGCATGGCTCGCGCAGCACCTTTGGCAGCATTACCTCTTTACCGGCGACAAGGTGTTTCTCCGCAAATATTATCCTATTATAAAAGGTACGGCAGATTTTTACATCGACTTTCTCACCGAGCAAAACGGCTACCTCGTAACCATGCCGTCTGTATCGCCCGAACATGGTCCCGGCAACAATCCAAGTAGCCTTGCAATGGGCTGCACGATGGACAATCAGATAGTTTTTGACGCATTGAACTCTACACTTCTCGCGTCAGAAATACTCAATACCGATGCCGAATACCGCGAAACTCTTCGCGCCACCATCGCCAAACTGCCCCCGATGCAGATTGGCAAGCACAACCAACTGCAAGAATGGCTCGACGACGTTGACGACCCGAAGGATCAGCATCGCCACGTGTCGCACCTCTACGGTCTCTATCCGAGCAACCAAATCACCGCCAGCAAGAACCCTATTCTCCTCGAGGCCGCCAAAAACACCCTCACACAGCGCGGCGATATGGCTACGGGATGGTCAATTGGTTGGAAGATAAACCTTTGGGCGCGTCTTCTCGATGGCAACCACGCCTACAAAATCATCAAGAATATGCTCACCCTTCTGCCCGCCGACGCCGGTTGGGGCAATTTTCCGGAGGGTCGCACATATCCCAACCTTTTTGACGCGCATCCGCCGTTCCAAATCGACGGCAACTTTGGATTCTGCGCCGGCATCGCCGAAATGCTCCTCCAAAGCCACGACGGCGCGGTTCACCTGTTGCCCGCCATCCCAGACAATTTTAAGGAAGGCAGTTTCAAGGGGTTGGTGGCTCGTGGCGGTTTCGTTGTTGACGCTAATTGGAAGGACAACCAACTCTCGTCTGCAACCATTACATCCACTGTCGGTGGCCTCCTACGCATCCGCACGTCGGTGCCAATCAAGGGTCTCCGCCCTGTCAATCCGTCGGTCAACAATCCGCTCCTCCAACCCGCCGAAATCTCCACGCCAAAGATTTCGACAGAATCCTCCATAAAGGCTCCTACTTTGACTAAGTATTACGAATACGATGTGGAGACACAGGCTGGAGACGTGGTGAGGATTACAAGGTTGTAATTTTTTGAACGTCAATCATCGAAATAAATTACCGTCGATTTTTATCCACTAAAAATCGGCGGTAATTTGTGTTTATAATAAAAAATGTCTATTTTTGCCGTTGTAAGCATAATATTATAAGGTATGACACAAGTAGCATTACCGACCCAAGCCATCGACCCCGAAATCGCCAAAATTCCGGAACAATACCGCTGCGACCCGTATGAAATCAGTCCGTCGGGAGATCTATTCTTTGCTGACAAGAGGAATGTGGAAAAATTGGATCGCATACTCAACGACAAGGAAGCAATGGAAGATTCGGGCGTCGAACTGAAATCTCCCCAAGACATTGAACGTTATTTGGGCTTAATCTAAGCGGCTACTTCCTCAATTTGCCCTTTGCATCCAAATACTCGACGAACTCGTCCCATTCCTTGGCGCGTTTCTCGCGGTTGGCAACTACACGCTCATCATTCACGAATTGCGGCGGATAGCAATCGAGGAGGTAATAACTCTCATAATACACATCGCCCGAATTGTTGATGTTGCCGCAGCAAAGCACAAGGTCGTCAAAAAACTGACTGCAAATAAGACTCACAACCGTGCTGCCGTCAAAAAGTGTCTTGTCACCGAGACGGAACTCAATGCCCGTCAGCAACTTGCAACGTTCCCGCACCGGCATATCCATATCGCGGAAACGGATTTCGCGGGTGTTGACATCGAACCACAGAATGTCGTCCTCCGTAAAAACCTCGTTGACGCCGCCTTGCTCCGCATCTGTGGGCAACGTGCTGAAACCACGCGCAACAAGTCCTGATTTCGACAATTTCTTGTCAACGCCCTGAATATCAGCCACATTGTCATCAGGAGAAGACATCACATTATTGTCGTCGCCGCACGAAACAAGCGACATCGAAAGTCCGGCAAAAGCCACAACAGCCGCACGGACACCGTTTTTGAAAAATCTGTTCATAATCGTAAAAGTTTAATTGTTAATGACTTTTACCTATATAGTCCCCAAAAATAACAAACACTGCACGATTTACCAAACAAATTTTATCCCGACCGGCAGCGCGAAACTCCACGGATGCTCGGTATAGAAGGTCTCCACGCCGCCCGTCGGCACGTACCAACGCAATTGAGGCGCGGCAACAATGCTCAAATGCGGCATTATGCGGTATTGCAGACCAATTCCAACGCCCGCCGACCACTGCAACGGCACATCAATTCTTGTTCGCACAGTTGGGATTATCAGCGAATCGCGATTGTCGGAACCAACACCATTATATAAATATTGTGTCGTAACTCTGCCACTGACAGGCACATCCATCTGCACGCCGCCCGATGCAAACGCCGTCCAACGGTTGCCGCCCGCAACTTTGCACGATATTTCTAACGGAATCCCCACATAATAAATCCTCTGACAGCGGCGGATGATAGTCATCTCGTTGCCCGCCTCAAAATTTGATTTCATATACGTGCAACCCAATCCCGTCGTCAACGCAAAACTCTCGTTAAGATTCAGTTGCATAGAGAGTTGCAAAGATTTTGGACGCTCGTGGAATTTCTGTTCAGTGAGCGGTTCCCACGGATTGTTAGAATTAATCAACGCCACGCGCCCCATATTGAAAGCCGATACAGAATCCAACTTGTCGGCATTCGTAACAGCATAATCCATATAATCGCCCCACGAATACAGCCGTTTAGACAAGATTTTTGCGCCCGACACCGACGGCATAGTCATATAATTGTCGGTGCTGCCCGCGCCATTATTGTTGATGCCCGAATATGCCAACCCAAAATGCAATTTTATATGACGGTCGGTCTTATCGACAACGTTTTGAGGCAAAAGTTGGATGCTGTCGCCCTCAATCAGTATTTCGGAAGGCTTCACGATGCGAATAATATCCATCGGCTCGTCGGCTATTACAATTCGCACCGTGTCGCCTATCGTGTCAGGTTCGGCATTAGGATTATTATTGTCAACAACTGATTCATAGTCAACTTCCACAGTGTCAAGATTCTGAGTACGGTTATTTAAACGTGTTTTTATATCTGCAACGCCCATTCCTACCGTTAAGATTTGATTGGATGTCCATAAGATTTTTATGATTAACGCCAATAGCATCGCCGCCGCCCAATATTTACGCAACCATTTGCGCAACAACGCTTTGGCACGGGAGAGTTGCGATGAAGACGATTTAGGCTCAATGCCCAACTCGGCGGCTATTTCGTTGTGAGTCATACCATTAAAGACCGATAGCCTGAAAACCTTTCCATAACCGTCAGGCAGTTTTTCAATCATTTTGATAATCTCGGCAAGCGGAATGTAAGGCGCGATTTGCACGTTGTCATCGTCCTCCAAAATCTCCGCCTCCGCGCACTGATCCAACGGCACGGAAGGCATATTCAAGATATGTTGTTTGTGTTTTGACGCCACATTGCGCACAATCGACAGCATCCAAAATTCAGCCTTCGCCGAATCCCGGAGCCTGTCAAATGACGTAAGTATAATGACAAACGCATCGTGCAAAACGTCCTCCACCGTCGCCTCATCCTTAAAATAACGGCGGCAGACGCCTTTCATCCTGCGGGCATAACGTGAATAAAGTTCGCCGAGGGCATCCGCGTCCCCCATCTTGCAACGGTCTATCAGCCGGTTAATATCCATCGTGATTGAAAAAGTTTATATACTGATAGTACCGCAAAGTTAGGAATACTGCGCGGCAAGGGCAAATAAAATTCAAATAAAAAAAGGTTGGCACGATTCACATCGCCCAACCCATCCATACTGTTTGAAAATAGATTTATATCCAATTACTAAAAATATGAGAATAATTAAAAAATTTTTATCCTGTAATATAATATCCGCTACAATAAATATCTTTCGTCCAAAAAAACAAAACCTTTTATTTAATTCTCACAATGCAAAGTTACGCCATGCGCGGGTAACTGCAAAGAAAATCTGTTACATAAAACATCTAAAAATATTACATCATTACGGCACAAATATTACATAAATGTTACAAATCAATATAAATCGCCACAAAATGCGCATATTTTGGCAAAAAAAATACAATACCCGTTTGCCAATCCAAAAAAAAAACGTATTTTTACAAATCCAAAAAGTAGCAATTATTTCACTACCAAACACATTAAAACAATGGAAGCAAACAAACCAAACATAATAGCGGTAATCCCCGCCAAGATGTCATCGAAAAACTTTCCCGGCAAGCCGATGGCGGACATACTCGGAATGCCGATGATAGGCCACGTATATAACCGCGTGGAGATTTGCAACGACATCGACGACGTGTACGTGGCGACCTCCGACCGCCCAATCATCGACTACATCAGCAAAATCGGCGGTCAATACATCGAAATCCCCGAAAGCAAAATCTCCGCAACCGACCGCGTGGCAGAGGCGGTAACAAAAATTGAGGAGAAAACCCACAAAAAATACGACCTCGTGATAATCGTGCAGCCCGACGAGCCGATGGTGACGAGCGATATGATAGGCAGAGCAATCAGCCCGATGATTCTCAACCCAAAACTCAAACTCACCTGCCTGATGGCGGAGATAACGAGCGACGAAATCTTCAACGACCGCAACGAAATCAAGGTCGTAGCCGACAGCCAAAACAACGCGATGTACTTTTCACGCGAGCCGATACCATCAGCGAGCCGTGGAATGTCGTTTCCGAGGATGAAACTCGTGGGCATCGACGTAATGAGGCGCAAATTTCTCCAACAGTTCAACCTGATGATCAACACCCCGCTCGAAGTTGCGGAAGGCATAGACCTCAACCGCATCCTCGAAAACGGCATCAAGATAGCGATGACCCTCACCGACCAAGTAACGTACTCGGTAGGCACGCCCAAAGACCTCGCTATGGTGCAGGAACTGATGAAGGACGACTACATGATTAGAAAATATATGAAATAACCATCAATAAAACACTCATACACAACAAATTACAATGGACAGAGAAGTAAGAGTAAGATTTGCGCCCAGTCCTACTGGCGCACTCCACCTCGGAGGCGTAAGAACCGCCCTCTTCAACTACCTGTTTGCCCGCAGACACAACGGCAAATTCATCCTCCGCATCGAGGACACCGACCAAACACGATTTGTACCCGGCGCGGAAGACTACATCATCCGCTCCCTCGATTGGATAGGACTCGACATCGACGAAAGCGACCTCAAAGGAGGCGACTACGGCCCATACAAACAGAGCAACCGCAAGCACCTCTACGCACAATACGCCGAACAACTCGTCAAGTCCGGCAACGCATACTACGCCTTCGACACCCCCGACGAACTCGAAGCGATGCGCAAAAAACTTGAAGCCGAAAAAGCGTCAATCCAATGCTACGGACCCGCAACTCGCATGACGATGAAAAACTCGCTCACTTTTGGCGAGGAACAGACCCAACTGATGCTCCAAGCCGGCAAGCCATACGTCATCCGCTTCAAGATGCCCGAAAACGAAAAATTCACCATCCACGACATCATCCGTGGCGACATCAACGCCGACACCTCCGTCCTCGACGACAAGGTGCTCTACAAGAGCGACGGTATGCCCACATACCACCTCGCCAACA
>CAMJWL010000169.1 GCA_946409405.1 uncultured Bacteroidales bacterium | reverse complement strand
ATTATGCCGTGAAGATGTATAAGAAAGTCGGTTTTGAGATTGTGGACGAAAATGACGAGGAGTACATTATGGAATGGAATTGTATTATGTTGGAAAAAGAAATTGCGGCTTATCTGTCCCGTAGTGGCAATAAGTCGTTGAATGTCAAAGCGTTTTTGTTTGATATGGACGGAGTGTTGTTTGACTCGATGCCGTTTCACGCGGTGTCGTGGTGCAGCGCGATGAAGGAGTTTGGACTCTCAATCACCGAACAACAGGCGTATATGAACGAGGGTCGCACCGGCGCAAGCACCATCAACGAACTCGCCCTGCAACAATGGGGCAGGCAAGCCACTCAAAAGGAAATTGATGATATTTACAAGCGCAAGGTGGAACTCTTTGTGTCGTGCGGCGATGCCGAGCCGATGAAGGGCGCGGTGGAGTTGCTCGAAAATATCCGCAAGGCGGGTCTGAAAATTGTGCTTGTTACGGGCAGCGGTCAAAAGTCGCTGTTGAACAGGCTCAACCGCTTTTTCCCCGGAATTTTTGCACCTGAAAATATGGTTACGGCTTACGACGTGAAGTATGGCAAGCCTAATCCCGAACCTTACCTGATGGGTTTGAAAAAGGCGGGCGTTAGTGCGTCGGAGGCGGTTGTGGTTGAAAATGCACCGCTCGGCGTGAGGGCGGGCGTTGCCGCAGGGATTTTTACGGTTGCCGTCAATACAGGCCCGCTGCCCGACGAATGTCTGTGGAAAGAGGGCGCAAACGTCGTTTTCCCGTCGATGCAGTATTTCGCGGAGCATTGGAACGAGTTGAAGAAGGATTTTTAATCCAGCGCATCCACCATCACAAATGCCGCCCAATCCACGGGGTTGGGAAAATTTTCGTGGATTGTCTGCTGTGCGGCTCTGAATGCGGTGCGTTTTGACATGCCGGCGGTGAGGTTTTGGAAAAATTCGGTCATCAGCATTTGCGTAGAATCGTCGTTAACTGACCAAAGGCTCATAATGATGGTCTGTGCGCCCGCTTTTTTGAAGCCGCGTTGCAAGCCAAACACGCCTTCGCCGGTTATCTGTCCAAGGCCGGTCTGACACGCCGACAATACCACCAGATCCAATCCTTTGAAATCAAGGCGCGAAATTTCCTTGGCGGTCAATACACCGTCGTCTAAGCCTTCGGGAATTTCATCGTTGCGCTTGGGGTCGAGAGTGGAATTTACTCCCGCAAACAGCAATCCGCTGCAACTTAATGACCTGTCTTCGTCGCTCTGCTGCTGCGAATTGATGTAAAATTTGCGACCGGCGTTCTCCAAATCCGCCTCGGTTTCATAAAAACCGTGTGTGCCGATGTGTAGGATTTTTAATCCTGTGCCTGAAAGACTTTTGAAGGATTCTTCGGGGGCGTCGCCGCCCGATAGCGCGTACACGTCGTAGTTGTCCGTGCGCAGGAGGTCTGCCACCGCGTTGGATTCGAGCCTTGTACCTATTAGATAGCCTACGCCACCGCCACGAAGGTCCGCGGCGATAGTGGGCAAATCCTGAAAAACGCGTTCCATATTGTCGTTTCCCTCCTGCAAATTCTGCCAATCTTCCTCCGTAAAATTGTATTTGATGCCACCGTAAGTCGCGGCTTTGCGGTTTGGGTTGATAGTGTGCGTCATGGCAAGTTCGCGGGTGGAAGATAGGCGGTAAGTGTCGTACTTTTCGGCGAAAATCTTGCCGTCGTCGCCGCTCAGATACTCCACGCCGATGGTGTGGATTTGTCCGGCGGGCGAGAAATATACGGTCTTCGTACCTTTGAGATATTTCGCCAACGGCTGCCAAATGAGGTTGTAAAGTTTTGGCGTGGTGTAATAATCTTTTGGTCTGATGTCCCAAAAATCGTCCGTATTGAAAAGTGTAACGATTTCAGGGGCTGACATTCCTTTTTTGAGGACAAAGGCAACATACATCATTTGCTTTGCAACGGTGTCTTTCACGGTTGCAAACTCTATCGCCAAGTCGCCTTTTTTCAGTTGTTTCTGCACGTCGCGCCAAGAGATTGAAAGATTCTTTGTATAATCGCCGAGAGCCTTGGACGATTCCACAAGCAGATGCTCCTCGCGGTCAATGACTTTTGCCAACGAATCAACATCCATTTCGCGGTTTTCGGGCGAGGTTTGGTAAAGGTCGTCGAGGATTGCGCGGTCTTGTTTTAGTTTGTAATAACGATTTGTATGGCAAAGCTTTGGTAAATAAAAATGATTTTGTCTTCCAAAAATCGTTTCGCTCCTTGGTGGTCAACGAGGCAAATGTTTTTTATATGAAAGAATTGAGACAGTGGTAACATTGTTTATAATAATAAGTTGCTGTGTCATAATTGCCGTTTTTACGATGATCCCCTGCAAGGTTGCTTAGTGATATTGCATAGTCAGGATGTGCGTCGCCCAAAACTTTTTTGCGGATTTCTACCACATTTTTCTGAATGTTTAATGCTTCATTGTAATGCCCTTCGTCGTCGGCTTGGCTTGCAATTTCTTCATAGCAATCCGCCATTGCGAGCTCCGCCCGATAATAATTATTGTGCGTCGGCTTAATATTGCCTTATCCAACGAATCAGATTTTTGGAAATACGTCAACGCCTCCTCGTATTTTTCGGCGACGTAGAGTTTCAAGCCTTGTTTGTAAAGTTGTTTTGACTCATGGCTCTGCGCAAATACGCAGAGGGGGAGGAGCAGAAGGATTGTGAGTATTTGTTTCATGGTGTTTGGATGATTATTTTTTGCGGTGTAAAAATATGCAAAGTTTTTGGAATATAAAATATTTTTTTTATTTTTGCGGTGAAGAAATGTCAAACTCTATGGACAAGCAAGAGGCACTCGACCGCCGCTACCTGCGCATGGCGAGGATTTGGGCGGAAAATTCGTACTGCACGCGCCGGCAGGTGGGCGCACTTATCGTCAAAGACAAGATGATAATCTCCGACGGCTACAACGGCACTCCGTCGGGGTTTGAGAACGTGTGCGAACTCGAAGACGGCACCACAAAGCCTTACGTCCTCCACGCCGAGGCGAATGCCATCACCAAGGTTGCCAAGAGCAACAACAACTCCCTCGGCGCAACCCTCTACGTAACCGCCTCGCCGTGCATGGAGTGCGCCAAACTGATAATACAAAGCGGTATCCGCCGCGTGGTCTATGGCGAGATGTACCGCCTCACCGACGGACTCGACCTCCTGCACCGCGCCAACATAGAGACAGTATTCATAGACATCAACAACCTCGCCAACAACTAAAAATGAAAAAACGAAACACAATTCCTTTACAACTTTTTGCCGCCTGCCTTGTGGGGCTGTTGCTTGGAAAATTCTGTTTTAGCACCACAAAGGAAGGCGTGGAATTGTCGTTGTTTAACGGCAAAATCTCTAAGATGCAGTCTATCATCAACATCATAGACAATAGGTACGTGGACGTGGTGGACATCGACAGCATCAACGAACTGATAATCCCCACGTTGCTCTCGCGCCTTGACCCTCATTCTATCTACGTGCCGGCGCAACGGCTCAACGAATCGGAGCGCAGAATCAGGGGGCAGTATTATGGGGTTGGCATCGAGTTTAATGTATATAATGACACAGCGATGGTGCTGCGCATCAAACCCGAAAGCCCGGCGGCAGAATCCACTCTGAAGCCCGGCGACCGCATCGTGGAGGTGGACGGCCACAATGTTACCGGCAAAAACGCCAAGTCGCTCGTGTCAGACAATCTGACGGGCGAGTACGGGCGCGAGGTGGTGATTGGTGTCAAAAGGTATGGCATCGACTCCATATACTCCGCCAAAGTGCAGTTTGGTGTGGTGCCGGTGCCGTCGGCGATAGCGTCGTTTATGGTTGACAGCCTTACGGGGTACCTCAAATTGGAAAGTTTTGGCGACAAGTCGTACCGCGAATTTTGTCTTAAGGTGTTGGATCTGCGGATGGAGGGTGCCAAAAACCTCATCATAGACCTCCGCGAAAACCGTGGCGGCCGCCTCGAACAGGCCAAAAACATTGCAAGCGAGATACTTTACATCGGCGACACGATAGCATACACCATAGGCCGCAGCAACACCGTGGAAGAACTCTACACCGACACTGCGCATTATGGAATCTGCCGTGCGATGGACGTGGCGTGCCTTGTGGACGAGAACAGCGCGTCGGCGGCGGAGATACTCGCGGCTACCATCCAGGACAACGACCGTGGCGTTATCGTCGGGCGGCGCACTTTTGGCAAAGGTCTCGTGCAGACCCCTATAATGATGATGGACGGAAGTCAGGTAAGGCTCACAACGCAGCGTTATTACATGCCGTCGGGACGCTCGCTCCAGAAGGATTACAAGGATTACGACGACGACCTCTTCAACCGTTTCAAAGTGGGCGAGTTTGACAGTGCGTCGGCGTTCCACCCCAAGGACACCACCATATATTATACGCGCAACCACAGGACGGTGTATTCCAAGAGCGGCGTGATGCCCGATGTTTTTATCCCGTTTAGCATGACAGACAATTACACCCCGCTCACCGACAAAATCCGCCAGCAAAACCTCACTCAGCGTTACGTCGCCGAAAGGTACAACCAAATGATGTGCGACAGCCTGCAACAGTTTATCCACGCGCTTTTTGACGACGAGCGCACCACCTTCGACGACATGATGACATACGCGCAGCACAACGGCATCTCTATGGATTTTCGCAAGGACAAAAAGGCGATAGAGGATTGCTACGACGAGATGATGCCGCTCCTCAAAAGCGACGCATACCACCTCTTTGGCGACGAAGATATTAGTTACAAGTATTATTACAACAACGACACTGTGATCAGTGCCGCTACGCAAATCCTCAACGACAAGCCGTTGCTGTACAAGACGTTAAACAAGAAAAAAACTGAATAACCATGGCAAAACCCCAGATGCACGAAACCAAGATAGAAAACGAGAAGGCTATTTTAATTGGCATTATCACCCAGGAAATCACGCCCGAAAAGAGCGCGGAATATCTTGACGAACTCGAATTTCTTGCCAAGACCGCCGACGTGGACTGTGTGAAGCGTTTTACGCAGCGTGTGGAGAATCCCAACCCGCGCATTTATCTTGGTCAGGGAAAAATTGACGAGATAGCCAAATACATAGAGGACAACGAGATAGATGCCGCCATCTTCGACGATGAATTAAGTCCGTCGCAATACCGCAACATCTCCCAAATCTTCAAGTGCAAGATTATAGACCGCTCAAACTTAATCCTCGACATCTTTGCCAAGCGCGCTCAGACCGCCCACTCCAAAACTCAGGTGGAACTCGCTCAATATCAATATCTTCTGCCCCGTCTTGCCGGCATGTGGACTCACCTCGAACGTCAGAAGGGTGGTATCGGTATGCGTGGTCCTGGCGAAAAAGAGATTGAGACCGACCGCCGCATCGTCCGCGACCGCATCGCCCGCCTCAAAGAGGAACTCCAAAAGATTGACAATCAGAAGAATGTCCAGCGAAAAAACCGTGGCAAACTTGTCCGCGTAGCCCTTGTTGGTTACACCAACGTTGGCAAATCTACGTTGATGAACCTGTGGAGTCATTCGGAGGTGTTTGCCGAAAACAAATTGTTTGCCACCCTCGACACCACAGTCCGCAAGGTTGTGGTCAAGAATCTGCCGTTTTTGCTCTCCGACACGGTTGGTTTTATCCGTCAACTGCCCAAAAACTTGTTTGAGAGTTTCAAATCGACGCTCGACGAGGTTAAGGAGGCTGACATCCTGATTATCGTCAGCGACATCAGCCACCCGAATTTTGAGGAACAGTTGCAAACCGTCAACGACACCATCGCCGAAATCACGAAGGAGAAGAAGTCGGTGTTCTTGGTTTTCAACAAGATAGACCGTTACACCTACGACCGCAAGGACGACGACGACCTCACAGAGCGCACCGTCCGCAATTACGACCTCGCCCAAATGGAAGATTACATCCGCATGAAGTACGCCTCCACCGCCCCCTGCATCTTCATCTCCGCCAAAAACAAGACCAATCTCGACGCCCTCAAAGAAACCGTCTATGCCGAGGCAAGAAGGATTCACACGGAGCGGTATCCGTATGACGATTTGCTGTATATGGATGTGGATTAAACAAATTCGTCCCCGTATTTCAATTTCACAGAATTGACGAGATTCTTGATGTTTTGTTCGTCGGCCTTGGGGATGATGAGCAGGAGACCGTCGCGCTCTGCCACGATGTAGTCTTTGAGTCCCTCGATAACAACGAGTTTTGAGTCGCAGTTGACGATGGAGCCGGTAGTGTCGGAGATAATCGCCTTGTCGCAGACTACGACATTGCCGTTGCTGTCCTTGTTGGAATTTTCGTACAGCGAACCCCATGTGCCGAGGTCGCTCCACGGGAACAACGCCGGTATCACATACACATCGTCGTGCAACTCCATGATGCCGAAGTCGATGCTGATGTTGGGACATTCGGGATATACCGAGTTGATGTAATCCTTCTCCTTGTTGGTGTTATAGACATCCTTGCCCTGCGCAAAGAGCCTGTGTATTTCGGGCTGATGCTTCTCGAAAGCCTGCGTGATGGCGTTGACGTTCCAAATAAAAATGCCTGAGTTCCAGAAGAACTCCTTGCTCTCCAAGAAGGTCTTTGCCATTTCGAGGTCGGGCTTCTCGGTAAAGAGTTTCACCTTGGTAACTTCGTGTATTGCAAGCGGATTGTCTTCCGAATGACTGTCTATCTGAATGTAGCCGTAGCCAGTTTCAGGGCGCGTAGGCACGATGCCTATTGTCAACAACGCGCTACTAAACTGCGTAAACTGCAATCCACGGTTGATGGTCTCCACAAACCCCCTTTCGTCGCCGATGTAATGGTCGGCGGGCGATACCACGATGTTGGCATTAGGATTTACTGCCAATATCTTGTAACAAGCATACGCGATGCACGGTGCGGTATTGCGACGCAGAGGCTCGGTGAGGATGTTGTTGTCGGGGAGTTCGGGCAGTTGTTGCTTTACGAGAGCGGCGTAAGTGTCGCCAGTAACGATAAAGATGTTTTCGGTCTTGCAAATCTTCGTAAAACGATCGAAGGTCTGTTGCAAGAACGTTCTGCCAACTCCAAGAATATCAAGGAATTGCTTGGGACATGCCACGCGGCTTTTGGGCCAGAAACGGCTTCCGATGCCGCCCGCCATAATGATGCAGTAGTTGTTATTGCCTATCATTTTGATATAATTTTCGTTTGATTACACATTTTGCGTCCACAAAAATAAGGGTATTATTTGACAATCGCAAAAAAATGACTAATTATTCCTAAAAAATTCCTACCTTTACGCCCGAAAACACTTTTATAACATGACTCTACTCCAAAAAATTAAGGCCTACCTCGCCGCCCCCGCGCACGCCGTCAATACCAACTACCACATTATGGCGTTGGCATTGGCGGTGT
>CAMJWL010000168.1 GCA_946409405.1 uncultured Bacteroidales bacterium | reverse complement strand
ATTTCGAGTGCGATACATTCGACCACTCTGCCATCTTTCCTTTTTCATTATGACGCTGCAAAGTTAAGCAAGATTATTGACACTGCAAAATTTTTTTTGAAGTTTTTTTCGCAAAAATATTTATATTATTGACAATCAACGTATAAACAGTCCATCCATAGTAACCTGCGACTGAACTTCGCCGGAATATCCGCCCTCACTTAGTCCATAAGTGGTGATATATGTAATGTGTATGGCTTTTTTAGTGTCAGTCTGAGTCTTAAAAACCGCCATCCTGTGCCTTATTCGCTCATACTCTTCCGCAGAAATAGTATATAAATCCTGTGCATATTTAATTTCACAAAGGTTTATTACATCATCACTACGATCAATAAGCAAATCTATCTGTACCCCTTTTTCGTCCTTTTCCTTAGGCATATAGTGCCACGAATGGGCTGTACTAATCACCGCCGAAAAACCCAATGATTTTTTAATCTGATCAAGATGAAGAAGGCACACTCGCTCAAAGGCAAGCCCCGCCCAAGAATCGTGGAGCGACGTACGCAGTTGCGACGTCCAAAAACAACCGTCGCCATTGACATTGTGCTGTACAAAATTGTAATAAAACAACGTGAAATTGTCAATTAACTGATAGAGCGCATCTTTTTTCTTTTTGCCAATGAAAGTATAACGTCTTATGAATGAACACTGTTCCAATTCTTTCAGAGCCTTTGACATACGGTCATTGTCAGGACAATGCGTTTTTTCAACAATTTCACTGCGCAACATTCCCGACTTTTTCCGAGCCAAGACTTCAATAATAGCAATATGAATTTTTGGATTTCTGAACAGCGAGGCATACAATGCGTCAAATTCGTGAACCAACTCGCCATCCTCTGCAAAAAACATCCTGTCAATATTTTGAGAAAGGCTCTGCCCCTTTTGCATAAAACTCCAATAATACGGCACACCTCCCATTATCATATACCCTTCCAAAACTTGTTTGCGAACAAATCCAAGTTTGAGGAAATCGCAGTATTCCTCACATTCCCCGAGTGTGAAAGGCTTTAAATGTATCTGACGTGTAAGACGGTTGTGAAGACCGCCATAATTCATAACAATATTCTCAATAATCCAAGAAGTCGCACTGCCACAGACTATGAGAATAATGTCATTGCGCGTGGTAGCCCAACCGTTCCAAAAATGGTCTAAGGCACGAATAAAATTGGACCTAACCGTATCGAGCCACGGTAGTTCGTCAATGAAAATAATTTGTTTTTCGGCAGTATCTTTTGATACAATAAGTCGTCTCAACAATCTGAAAGCCTCGTTCCACGTTTTTGGCAAAGGCGACTCCCCCAACCCCGCCTCATATAACGACTCGCGAAACTCCGACAATTGTTCGTCAAGTGGCGCATCCAAGATGCCTGTATGCTGAAATACAAACCTGCCCTTGAATGTCTCCCTTACCAAAAAAGTTTTCCCTACCCTTCTGCGACCATACACAGCCACAAATTCAGACTGTTGTGATTCGAGCAAACTGAGTAGCAACTGTCTTTCTTTTTTACGCCCTATAATCATAAGCCATATATTTTTGCAGCAAAGATAACACTTTTATCTGTTAACACAAAACTTTTTTTGCCGAACTTGGTGAAAATGTCATAAAAAAAACGACATTTCCACCAAGTTCAACCAAGAGGTGCAAAAAAAATGCGCTGACTTCAATTTTGCCAACGCATTTTGTGGAGCTGCGGGGGGTCGAACCCCGGTCCGAACATGAGACCACCATGCTTTCTACATGTTTAGTTGCCTGTTGATTTTCGTAGGCAGTCCGGGAGGAAACGCCCTAACTACCTCTTATCCACTAAAATTTCATCGCCACATCGAGGCCTGCGGCAACTATTCCACCTATTGATAGCACCTCCTTATCGCTTGGGCGGCGGACGAGCCGGCGGGAGATGTCCCGTTCCCGGAACTCCTGTCCGGGAATTAAGCTAATCTACTAAAACTTCAATTAGGCAGCGAGAGCGTAGTCATATTCTTCGCCATTTATAGTTTTGTAACCCTGTTCACGGGGGTTGTTACCTGCCCCGACATGCTTACATGCCGACCTTGCACGCCGTCAAAACCAAAGACAGCCCCAATAATCGACGTTGCAAAGATACTATGTTTTTTTCTTAAAACAAAAATTACCGAAATTTTTTTTTCAAATTTTTCACGGTGATTTCATTTAACCTCATTATTGATTGAGTTTTTCCAAATGGCAGAGCATCAGCGAATCGTCGGCGTTGTGGAGATGCATGCCGCCGCCTTCGCAATAGCGGAAAAAACGGCAGCCGTTGCACTTGCCGATTTTTGCCCAATCGCGGACGCGGAATTTCTGGAACTTGTTTTGCCAAACTTCCCAAAAATCGTCTTCGTAAATGTTGCCCTGCGAAAATACTGCCCTGATGCCAGGACACGCAGAAATAGAACCGTCGCTCATCACCGATGCAACCGAAACGCCAGCCTCGCAACTATAAAAATTGTCCCTGACTTCGCTTTCGTAACGCCCCAAAAATCCTTCGCAACTGAAACTTACGTAATGCCCCTCCTTGCGGCATTGCTTGATAAATTCCATTAGATTACGGAGTTGTGCGCCATTGAGTTGGAGGTCGGGATTGTCCTTCGCCCTGCCCGCCGGAAAAGCCGAGAAACACCGCCAATCGGTAACGCCAACATCAAACAACTTGGTTTTCAAATCGTTGAGACCCGCCAAACTATGCGGCGTAATGCACGACGCCACATCATATACAAGGTCTGGAGTTTTGGCAATCAACTTAATAGCCTCAAACGCCCGCTTCCAACTCTGCGGATTGCCGCGCATATAATTGTGGTCTTCCTCGTTGCCGTCGAGACTTATCGTAATACTGCGCAAACCGCTGTTTAATAGCGATTTGAGTTTCTGATTTGATAGAAGCATACCGTTGGAAACCATACCCCACGGATAGCCACGTTTGTAGAGTTCCTTGCCGACATATTCGAGGTCGGGACGTAGGAGAGGTTCGCCGCCCGTGATGATTATCATCGTCTGATGAGGATCCACGTGCGAGGTTATGATGTCAACTACTTTGAGAAAATCCGCAGCCGGCATGTCCTTGATTTTGCTATGGTCGAGACACGCGCTGCCGCAATGCCTGCATTTGAGATTGCAGCGCAGGGTACACTCCCAAAAAAGTTGCCGCAGGACATGACGCTTTTTGCGACTCTCCTTGATGGAGCGCGCCACCTCAAGTCCTATGCGCTTTTTCAATGAAAGTTCTGACATAGGGTTAATTATCAGTTTTTTGCGTCAGAAACTTAACCCATTCCTTTGAGTAATGTTTGTTTTACGTTTTTCATGTTATTATTCTTTTTATTTGTTAATTAATTTCTGTAATTTGACATTGAATAGGTAAAATTTTGTCTTTTTGGGAATTATAAAAACCTTCGGCAAATACCCTTCTGCGGCAAAGGTAACTTCCAATGCGCCTTTCTTCGACAATTGCAATATCTGTTTGTCGTCAAAAACACCACTCTCTGTTGTAATTTGCTCGTTAACTACCGTATCTTTTTGTTTTACAGTGATTTTGACACCTTGGAGCGGCTTGTTGTCGTCGTCAGTAACGACGTTTGAGGGCGACAAATTGCGGATAGGACGGAATTTGCCGGGGCGCACACCATAGAGGGCGATGTACTCACCTTCAATCTGTGCCGCCGCCGAAAAACCTAATGCGACAAGTATTATGGTCAGAAGTTTGGTTTTCATAATTTTTGGTTTGCGTTTCAAACCATTTATTCTATCGGCATCGTGCCGCGATGATTTCTCAACTTGTCAAAATTGACCGACAACGAAAACTTGAGTGTGTTTTGCAACGGATTGGACGAAGTGGTGGTAACTAAGTACGCCATGTCAAACGTGAACGCCCTGAGTGTCAGTCCAAAACCAACAGTAATGTACTTGCGACCGCCTTTGTCCTTGTGCTCCGAAAAATAGCCTACCCTGCCCGCCAACGTATGAGAGTAGATGTATTCTGCGCCAAATGAATACGAAATTTCCTTCATTTCCTCCTCAAAACCGCCCGGTGCGTCGTTGAAACTTTGGAACATTCCCGTAGGCACAGACACATCGGGATCCTTGCCTTTGAGGATTTGGTCGCCGGTAGTGTTGTAAATTGGCGGCGTTGGCACGAGCAACTTGTTGGCATCGAAGGCAAACATCACACTGTTATAATCGTCGAAATCCAACATAAAACTTGTACCCACTTTCAGATTTGTAGGAATAAAATTGTCGTTGGTAGATGTATAACTCATCTTCGTACCAATATTAGAAACGTCCGCTCCAAGTCCAAAATGCGCGTCCCTTTCGCCCATCTGGAAATCCTTGTGATAATACACGGCAACATCGCCCGCCACCGAATGACCCGCGTGGGTTTCGTCTGACCCGCCCACGGAAATTCCGCCGGTCAAGTTGCTGTATATGTAACGCATTGCAACAGAGGCTCCAAGGTTGTCAGCAAGTTTCAGCGAGTACGACACATCGAAGGCAAACTCCTTGGGCGAAAAGTTTTTAACCACAGTGCCGTTGACATCCGTAAAAGCCATATCGCCGAGGTTGAAGTACGTCATTGAGTAGCCAACAGCCTGATTGCGACGCACTTTGGTGAATCCCGCAAGATATGAAATACTCATGTCGTCCACGTATTTGCGCAGCCACGGCGTGTAACAGAGTCCGAGTTCGCTGCGGCTCTCGTGAAAAAGATATTTAGCCGGATTCCAATGCTGCGAATATGTATCGGGCGTGGTGGCAACACCCGCATCGCCCAATGCGCCCGCCCTCGAATCGGGGGCTATCGTGAGGAACGAGGCGGCAGTCATGATGATGTTGCTCTGTCCGTCCCTGCCTATAACATCCTGAGAAGTATTGATTTGCGCATTAAGCCCGCTTGTGGCGAGCGCAGCGATAATTGTTGCAAGTGCAATTGTTTTTTTCATGGTACATTAATTTGTTTGGCGCAAAATTACATTGTTTTTGGCGGATATGGAAATGTTTTGTTAAATTTAATATTCTATCAAATCAAGTCCTTGGCTGCGATAAAATGCAAATTTATGGTCACTTGACAGCAAAGTCAAATGCTCGGTGATAGCGTGGGCGATGATAATGTGGTCGCTTGGGTCGTGGTGATCCATTGCCTCATTTAGTTGCAACGAGGCGTATGTAATGGCAGTATCCCTACGCAGCGGCAGAAATTCAATGCGATAATCTTGCTCGATTGATTTCAGCATCTGAGATGCTGTCTTCCAGTGTTTTGACAAAAGCTTCTTGTTATTAAAAAGTACAACAAGTTCCCTTGCCGTTTCAAAACTTGCAAACGGCATAGTGTCGGGAGCGTCAAGGACATCCCAAAAATCAAGTCTTTTTGTTCGGGGACACGTTATCAATTCGATAACTGCACACGTGTCAAGCATTAGCCGGGTCATAGTCGGGTAGATAGTATTTAAGTCTCTCAATCCATTCGGGATCAGTGATTATAACTTCTCCGCTATGCTCTACGGCATATTTCATCCTGTTTGTTTTCGGAGTCTTCTTAGAGTTGATGGCGTAGTTTCTTGCCATCCTCTCCATTCTTTCTTTCCTTTCCTCGTCTGTCATAGTTGTAATGTTTTTTTTATTAACGCTGCAAAGATAAATAATGTTTTCATCATTCGCAAAAAAAATCACCGAAGATACAGCATTTTTTCCCGCGCCATTGCCTTCTTGTTTTTGGAAGATGATACTGGTAAGGTTTGATGCTGAGATTAAAGAAGATTAAAGCAATCAGCCGCGCAAAGATAGGTTTTGCGCGGCTGATTTTTTTTAGTTTTGTTTTTTTTAATGCATAATGCATTGTTAATTATGCATTGTTAATATATTACCTTGAACGTTTTGCCATTGATGATGACTACTGCGATGCCGCTGTGGGAGCCGAGGCGCACTTCGTCGCGGTCGGTCTGTGTGGTGGCGATGCGCAATGTACGACCGTTGGCGTCAACGATGCTGTAATCCGTGCCAGGCTGCGCCGAGATGAAGATGGTCTTGTCATACGACCATACTTTTACGTTGGCAACGGGCGTGGCGAGTTCCGAAGTCGGGGTGGTAATGTCGGAGGTGTCGTCAGTGGGGTCGTCGGTGTCAACTACCGCGCTTGTCTCGTTGACGATGCGCACTTCGATGCGGTCGGGAAGTGTGGCGGCTGACTTGCTCAAATCATCATCGCTGTAATATTGCAGGTAACAACGGAACGGCTTGATGTATGACTTGTCGCCCGCACGGACAAAATCGCCTACTTTTATTTCGTCGTCTGTCTTGTCAGAACCTGCAAAGCCATAGACCCTTGTGTTGGCTTCAGCCCAATAGTTGCGCTTGTAAACGCCTACAAATGACCACTTGCTATCCACATCAGAGTTGCCCGTCTGATATGTGTGGGAGTCTTTTGAATTTGCCTCCAACTTTACAGAGCCAAAGATGGAGAGCGTGGAATTATCGCCAGACGGACAGAAAATGTAAGGCGTATTTGCCGCGATGTTCTCCTCGTTTTCGGACACTTTTTCTGCTTCGACGTACCACACCTTCTTTCCCTTGTCGTAATACACCCCATTGAACTTGCAGAATGTACCGCCGCTGTATTGACCTGCGGGAATCTCAAACGGCAGCATTATTGTGGATTTGCCGTTGAAGGCGCGAGAGAAGGTGATTTTATCGACCGTGATTTCTTCGTCAAGGCTGTATGCGAGGATGTCGTCAGTGTTGAAGTCGCCGTTGATGGTGGCTTCAATGACATCTCCGTCTTCTGAGAAAGTGAGCGCGCTATTATTATCCAAGTCGCCGACAAATGTGACGTTTACATCGTTATGAAAGTTTTCGTGCCACTTTTTGAAATCACTGCTTGGCACGTGGCACTTGGTGGCGCGACCTGATTGGAAGTCATTACAATCATATTCGTTCCAAGTCAAAAGTTCAGGGTCAGCATAGCAATAAACGTCGGTAATGCTTGTACAATCATAGAATGCATTCTGACCAATACTCGTAACACTGTTTGGAATAGTTACTGAGGTAAGTCCTGTACAAAACCTAAACACAAGCGCACCAATACTCGTAACACTGTTAGGAATGGTTACTGTGGTAAGACCTTTGCAACTCTCAAACGCACTCTCTCCTATACTCGTAACACCGTCTGGAATGGTTACTGAAGTAAGGCTTTTGCAGCCAAAAAACGCATTCTTAGCAATACTCGTAACACTGTTAGGAATGGTTACTGAGGCAAGGTGGTTGCAGAATTGAAACACCCTTTCTTCAATACTCGTAACGCTGTTTGGAATGTTTACTGAAGTAAGACCGTAGCAGTCTCTAAACGCATCATTACCAATACTCGTAACACTGTTTGGAATGGTTACTGAGG
>CAMJWL010000167.1 GCA_946409405.1 uncultured Bacteroidales bacterium | reverse complement strand
AAGATATACTATTTTTCCACAAGTTCAAAATCAATTTTGAGATTTGCCTTGTAGCCGAGGCCTTCATCGACCATATCTTCGTCGAATCCTTCGTATATCCACTTGATTATCATAGGTTTGCCGAGGTAGAAAATTTTTTCCAATTTGACAAGCATCTCGTACACCATCTTGTTGGAGGCGGAACTCAGTATCGAAAATTCGAGTTCGATAACGAGTTGACCGGGACTCTTGGGGTCGATGGTGCAAACTTCCGCAATGATAGGGTTGTAGAAGTCGGGAGCATTCTCAGGGAACGACGGGCCGGCAATCCTGAGAACGTTCTTCTCTATGTCGAAGACAACCGACGGGGTGTCGTCGGTCTCGTCTATTTTTATTTTTCCTTTTTCAATCATCTTTGTAGATCTGTTTTTTTTGTTCTAATTGTTGATACAGCAAATATCAAACCAAAATTTGTAAAATTCGCTTTTATTTTTTTAAAACAACGACAATTGTACCTCGTCGCCGTCTGTGGGCATATAATTTTTGCCTAAGTGCTTGTAGGCAAAGTCTGTAACTACACGCCCTCGCGGTGTACGTTTGATGAGTCCCTCCATTATGAGGTATGGCTCATAGACCTCCTCGATAGTACCCGCGTCTTCGCCAACTGCCGTCGCAATTGTGTTGACTCCCACGGGACCGCCTTGAAACTTGTCGATGATGGTGCAAAGTATCTTGTTGTCCATCTCATCAAGCCCGAGCGAATCGATGTTGAGGTTGTCAAGGGCGTACTTGGTGATTTCGAGGTCGATTGCGCCTGTGCCTTTCACCTGTGCGTAGTCTCTCACGCGGCGGAGGAGCGAATTGGCTATTCGCGGCGTGCCTCGGCTTCGCGAGGCTATCTCTCCGGCTGCGGGTTCGTCAATCTTTATCTTCAAAATCCCTGCGGCACGTATTATGATGCGTGTCAACACTTTAACGTCATAATATTCAAGCAAAAGGTTAATGCCAAACCTTGCCCTCAATGGTGCTGTCAGGAGTCCTGCGCGTGTTGTTGCGCCAACGAGGGTGAAGGGGTTCAATGTCAACTGCACCGACCTTGCCGCCGGGCCTTTGTCGATCATAATGTCAATTTTGTAGTCCTCCATCGCGGAATACAGATATTCTTCCACCACGGGGCTAAGGCGGTGGATTTCGTCGATGAAGAGCACGTCCCTTTCGTCGAGGTTGGTGAGGAGTCCCGCGAGGTCGCCGGGCTTGTCGAGCACGGGTCCCGAAGTGGTCTTCATTCCAACTCCGAGTTCGTTGGCTATTATATTGGACAAAGTGGTCTTGCCAAGACCCGGAGGGCCGTGGAACAGGATGTGGTCGAGAGCCTCGCCGCGCATTTTAGCCGCCTTAACGAATACTTCGAGGTTTTCGCGGAGTTTTTGCTGTCCGTTGAAGTCGTCGAAGGTGAGCGGTCGGAGTTTCTTCTCGATTTCCTTCTCTTTGTCTGATATGTCAAGCCTTCTGATGTCCATTTTCGTTGAAAAATAGGCAGGACAAAGATAAGGATTTTTTTTGGAAATAGAAAACTTACTTAATAAAATAAGGTGCGAAATTATTTTTCTTGCTCTTTCTTGTATATCCCTGCGATGGTGTCCACCACGCTGTCGATGGTTTCGTAGGCGGCAATGAGACGATTGACGCTTTTGCTGCCGTCGTAGAGGCGGTAATGTGTAACGCTGTCGATGTACGGCACGTTGACTATCGGGCGGCGACCCGTAAAAATAGACTTGAAGCCGTGGCAAAATTTATAAAGCCTGATAATCCACTTGCTTGCCAATTTGGTGGGCGCAGGGAGCGACATCTTTTGGGCAATTATGTTGAATAGGGTTAAGAAACTCATATTCTGCGAGTTGGCGATGAATTTCTCGCCATAAATCTTCTTTCGCGCCAACGACATCAGGCATTTGACCACGTCGTTGACACCCACAAAGCCCGTCACACCGTATGTAAAATAGCGACGTTGGGCGGTTTCGGGGAACAGGTGCGACGTGTCGGAAATCCAGTTACCAGGGCCAAGCACCACAGTTGGTGCAAGTATCGAGGCGTTGAGACCTTCCTCCATTGCGCGGCGCACTTCCATCTCGCAAAGGTAATGAACGATGTCAAATTTGATGTACTTGCCCTTGGGGTTGCGCTGCGATTGTTCGTTGACCTCCTTGTCGTCCGGCTCCTCGCCGAGCGCACGGTAACTGCTCAGATAGACTAAGCCTTTGAGGTCGGATTCTTGCGCGGCGTTCAGGATGTTTTTGATTTCCAATACGTTGTCGTTGATGCTACGTCCGTGCAGAAGGTTGGGAATTTTGCAGCAAAAAACAGTGCAGACACCCTGCATTGCGTCTTGCAGGGAAGTGATGTCGTCGTAGTCGATGTCTGCCCACTCGATTTCGTTAAACTGACCCTCGTAGTCGGCGGTATAAAAACTGAGCACGTGCTTGATGTACGCAGGGTCGTCGCCCTTTGCCTTAGCGACGCGCACGCTGAGACCCTGACGTAGCATTGCGCACGTGAGGTGCGCCCCTACCATTTCCGTTGCTCCGATTACGAGATACACTTTATTATATAGTTGTTTTGATACTGATATGGTACTTTTTTATGGTTTGCAAATTTACACAATTTGGACGTGGCGTGTTTGCATTTAAAGTCATTTTTACATTAACAAATTGTTATTATTCGCTATATATTAACGTGTTAATACTAAACAAACTCCCCTACCCTATCATTTAACTTTGTAAAATTCCTGTCAATCATCCTGTTACAAATGTAAACCATCATATACTCAGCCGTGGTTGGCAGGGTTCGTAACTAAGACGGTGAAGCGGGCAGACGCCGTGTTCGATGATGGCAAGACGGTGGTCTTTGGTGGGATAACCCTTGTTCTTTTCCCAATTATATTGAGGGTAATCCGCCGCAGCCTTCACCATCCATTCGTCACGGTAAGTCTTTGCCAAAATTGATGCCGCCGCTATGGAGAGAAACTTTGAGTCACCCTTCACAACTGTCTGAAAAGGCGTATGGTTATAGTCCTTCCATTTATTTCCGTCGATGATGATAAATTGCGGTCTCACGGTCAACAAATCCAACGCTCGGTGCATCGCCAAAAGCGACGCTTGCAAGATGTTAATGCGGTCTATTTCGTTGTTGTCGCAGATTCCAATGCCGTAACTCACCGCGTCCCTCATTATCTCGTCGCGCAATATAAGACGTTGTTTCTCAGATAATTGCTTGGAGTCGTTTATAGCATCGTTCCAATAGTTTTTGGGAAAAATAACGGCTGCCGCCACCACTGGACCCGCCAAACATCCGCGTCCCGCCTCGTCGCAACCCGCCTCCGGGTACAAATCCGTTTGAAAAAATGCTTGCATAATTTACTAAATTTTAATCATTAATTACCATAAAAAATCAAAACTTGATACAATTCAAATTTTGTTTACAAAAATCAATTAGTTTACAAAAATAGCAAAATTATCGGTAATTGACGAAAAATTCACGGTAATTCTCGTTGAAAAGAAAAAAGGCACGAAGTGCCGTCGTCCCCGACTCTTCGTGCCTATTGATGTTTCAACCGTTTTTAAATCAGCGGAATATTGTGTGCTGCGCACTCTGCACGCATCTCCTCCGACCACAGCGACGACTGAATCTCGCCGATGTGTGCCTTGCGAAGGAAAAACATACAGAGCCTCGACTGTCCGATGCCGCCGCCAATCGACTCCGGCAACGTGCCGTCCAACAATCTCTTGTGGAAATAGAGTTGCTTGCGCTCCTCCTTGTTTTCGATAAGCAACTGTTTTTCAAGGGCTTTCTTATCGACCCTCACGCCCATCGATGAAATCTCAAACGAGCGACCGAGAATGTCGTTCCAGAGGATGATGTCGCCATTGAGACCGCTGAAACCCTCGGTGTTAGGCGTTGACCAGTCGTCATAGTCGGGGGCGCGACCGTCGTGCTTTTTGCCGTCAGAGAGTTTGCCGCCAATGCCCATAATGAACACTGCACCATACTCCTTAGCGGCGGCGTCCTCGCGCTCCTTGCTTGTGAGAGTGGGATATTTCTTGCAAAGTTCCTCCGCGCTGATGAACTTAATCTCCTGCGGCAACTGCGGAACAATCTGCGGATAAGCCTCATACACAATGTATTCGGTCTTCAACAACACCGAATAAATCCTCCTAACAATGTCTTTGAGGAAATCGATGTTGCGGTCTTCCATCGTGATGCTGCGCTCCCAATCCCACTGATCCACATAGAGGGAATGGAGATTGTCGAGTTCCTCGTCGGGGCGGATGGCGTTCATATCGGTGTAGATGCCGTAGCCCGCCGGAATCTTGTAATCGGCGAGGGTGAGGCGTTTCCACTTGGCGAGCGAGTGCACAACCTCCGCCTGTTGGTCGCCAAAATCCTTGATTGGGAACGACACAGGACGCTCCACGCCGTTGAGGTCGTCGTTGATACCCCTACCCTTCAACACGAAAAGCGGGGCTGTAACACGGCGGAGTTTCAATTCCGCGCTGAGGCAGGACTCAAAAAAGTCCTTGATTTTCTTGATTGCCAACTCCGTCTGTTGCAAGTCGAGCAACGGCTTGTAGCCGGCAGGTATCAGTAATTGAGCCATTTTATATACATTTATTGTTATTTTCAGAAGTCAAAATTACCCAAAAACAGCGTACCAACAAAAATTTTTTGCCCCTCACAAAAAAAATTAGCAAAATACGTATCATTTTTTCAAAAAAAATTTGCACCTTTGTAAATGAAAAATTGTACAAAAATGAAGATAGCGGAAATACTCAAAAACACCACCAAGACCCTGTTCTCGTTTGAGATAGTGCCTCCCCTCAAAGGGCAGAGCATCGAAAAGTTGTATGAGAAACTTGACCTGCTCGCCGAGTTCAATCCGGCGAACATCAACATCACCTACCATCAGGACGAGACGGTCTATACCCCCACGGACGGCGGCAAATTCGACAAGAAGATAGTCCGCAAACGTCCCGGCACCGTTGCGCTCGCGGCGGCGATACACAACCGCTATCCCAACATCCTCACCGTGCCTCACATAATATGCGGAGGAATGTCGAAACAGGACATCGAAAATATCCTCATCGACCTCAACTTCCTCGGCATCAACAATATACTCGCCCTGCGCGGCGATGCAGCGGTAGGTCAAAAATACTTTGTACCCGAACCCGACGGACACGCGCACACCGACGGTCTTGTGGAACAGGTAATGAACTTAAACAAAGGCATTTACCTCGACCGCAACCTCAAAAACACCGACTGCACCGACTTTTCGGTTGGCGTGGCGGGCTACCCCGAAAAACACGCCGAAGCGCCAAACGCCGAGATTGATATGCAAAACCTCAAACGCAAGGTCGATGCCGGCGCGGAGTACATTGTGACGCAGATGTTTTTTGACAATGACAAATTTTTTGCGTGGGAAAAACGCTGTCGCGAGGCGGGCATCAACGTGCCAATCGTCCCGGCGATAAAGCCCATCGGCAAACTGCGCGACATACAGACGATACCGCAGGTATTCAGCATCGACATACCCACGGAACTCGTCCAAGAGTGCTACAAGGCGAAAGACGACGCACAAATCTACCAAATCGGAATAGAATGGACCATCCAACAAGCCCGCGAACTAATGGCTCACGGCGTGCCAATAGTCCATTTCTTCTCCGTTGGCAAGACCGACAACATTAGAGAAATTGCAAAAGCAATCTACTGATTGAAAAAACGGTACATTGTTTGATTGTAAAAAAAATAATACAAAAATACAAGCGAAAAAACAAGAGAAAATGAGACAACTGATATATAATTTGAGCATAAGGGGCAAGATACTACTCGGTTTCTTTTTAGTAACCGCCATATTCTTCGTGCTCGGAATTTTCCAATACAATTCGCTCGAAAAAGTCAATCAGACCAACGAGTTGATAACTTTTGCAAAGGATATGAACTCCACCGCCGCGCAGATCAAATACTTGATAGCCAAGGATATGAATGTGCTGCGCAACTTCTCTTTTGCCAAAAACGAAAAGGAATTGAAGGTGCTGCACAAGGAACATTCCGAATATGTTGACAAACTGAAAAAACTCTTTGCAAGCACCACAAACATCACTTCAAACAAAAATGTGGACGCATTACTGAGGCACAATTTCAGGGATACCATACAGTCGGTGAGCAAAAGTTATATCGAAGATTTCTGCATTTCGTTCCATGAAATATACATTTCGCAGATGGTAGTGGTAAACCCCGCCGAAGTAAAAAATGCAATCAGACAAAAAGAAATAGACACCAGAAAGGCCGACACTCTCGGACGTCTGGTGATAAAAGGCACGGGCGACAACACCAACATCGAAGATAAAACAAAAAACTACGTTACCGAACTCAAAAACGAACAGAAAAAGCATCTACAAAACATCACGAGATTAAATGGCGAGATAGATAAAATATTGACAATCGTAGAGTTAAAGTCCAATGGTTTAATCAACAAATCAATGGCTGAATCAAGCACAATCGGCAGTTCAAACATCCATACGCTCATTATATTTATGCTCATAGGCATTGTGGTTTCGATAGTGATTGCAATGTACATATCGAGCCTGATAGTGCGTCCGTTGGAAAAACTCATGAAATACGCCAAACGTCTGTCGGAAGGTGAGTTGCCGGAGTTTGTGGACGAGGTTTACAACGACGAGGTTGGTCAGACCGCCGCATCTATCGAGCAACTTACCACCGGTCTCCAAAAGACATCAGACTTCGCACACGCCATCGGACAGGGCGATTTCTCCAGCAATTACCAGCCACTCTCCGACAAGGACGTGCTTGGCAACTCGCTCCTCAACATGCGTAAATCTCTCCAAAACGCCAACAAGGAAGCGCAAATCCGTCAGTCGGAAGATATTCAGCGAAACTGGACAACGGAAGGTCAGGCACTCTTTGCAGAAATCCTCCGCCACCACCCCGAAAACGTCACCGAACTTGCCGACGACATCATGGTAAACCTTGTGAAGTACATCAAGGCAAACCAAGGCGGCATTTTCTTCTACCAAGACCAAGACCCAAACGACGTTTATCTGGAATTGCTCTCGGCATACGCATACAACCGTAAAAAGTTCATTAAGAAGAAGATACACCTCGGCGAAGGACTCGTTGGCTCCTGCGCCCAGGAGAAATACACTATATATTTAACGGACATCCCCGACGACTACATAGAGATTGAGTCGGGCATCGGCTCGGCAAACCCGACGTCGCTCTTGATTGTGCCGTTGAAGATAGAGAACGACATTCTCGGTGTCATCGAATTGGCGTCGTTCAACGAGATGAAGCCTTTCGAGATAGAACTCGTGGAAAAAATCGCCGAGTCTATCGCCGCCACGTTGCAGACCACACGTATCAACACCCGTACCGCCGAACTTCTCGAAAAGTCTAAGAATCAGACACAAGCGATGAAGGATCAGGAGG
>CAMJWL010000166.1 GCA_946409405.1 uncultured Bacteroidales bacterium | reverse complement strand
TTAATAAATTGTTTTGTTTTATTCGTTTAATTCGGTGTTAAATGAAATTGCCGTGGGGAGATTAAAGATTAAAGTTGAATAATCAAAAAACTTTTCTTACCTTTGCAGCGAAATTAATAATCAAAAGACAGAAAAATTATGTGGATTGTTTGTGCCGACTTGGAAGGCGTTTTTGTGCCGGAGATTTGGGTGAATGTTGCACTCAAAACCGGCATCGAGGAACTCAAACTCACTACCCGCGACATCAAGGATTACGACCAATTGATGCGTTACCGCTTGGAAATTCTTGACAAGCACAACCTGAAATTGCAAGACATTCAGGCAGTTATCAACACTCTCGACCCGCTGCCCGGCGCGTTGGAGTTCATAAGGGAAATCCGTCAGGCGACGAGGTTTGCCATCGTGAGCGATACATTCGTGGAATTTGCCCAGCCGTTGATGGACAAACTCGAAAACCCGTTCCTCCTGTGCCACAACCTCGAAACCGATTCCACGGGACGCATCGTCAATTACCACTTGCGCCAGAGCGACCCCAAAAGGAAGACCGTACAGGCGTTTAAGTCGCTGATGTACAATGTGGTGGCTTTTGGCGATAGTTACAATGACGTAACGATGATTGCGGAGGCAGACAAGGGCATCCTCTTCTGTCCGCCCGACAACGTGAAGGCAGATTTCCCGCAGTACCCCGTAGTCAACGACCTCGCAAGTCTCAAACAGCAATTGCTCTCAATCGTAAAGTAATATGGGATTGTTTGGTTCAAGAAATAACGACCGCATTGGAGTCAAAAACCTCGAACTCAGGAGTTTTACCGGCGAAGTTTTTGGCGGCAAGTTGGCGTCGCTACCGCAGTTTGCAATAGACGACAAGGGGATAGATTTTCTCCTTGCCGATGGCGACGTGCTTGTTACCCAAGGACTTAGCAACTACGACATGAGGACTTTTGGACCGAGCAAATATTACGAGTTGGCTGTCCGCGTACCTTTCAATTGGGACTATTCGTCCTCCGACCAACACGAAATGTGGATTGTTGACATGCTGCACTCAATAATAAAAGGCGCATTGAACGGCGAACAGACCATTTCCGAAAAATACCTGAAAATCTTCGACCAACCGTTTCACTACACCTCGTACCTCAACAGCGTCGCCCTCTGCCGCATCGCCGGGAAAAAATTGGCGACTGGCAAAGAAGTCAGTTTTATGATGGCGGTGCCGCTTTACGAATCAGAACTCGTTGACAATCATTATCTTGAACCTTCATTCGACCTCAAAGGTCTCGCCTGGCAACGCGCAAGCCTCGCCCGTGGCAACGAATATTTTGAGACACTCGACGATTATTATCCCTACGAGTGCACCACCGACACCCAAGCGATGGAGGAATACGAAGCCGTCAAGCACGAAACTCTCCCAAATTGGAACAGCGACCAAATCGGCTGCCGCGTGTCGTCGGGCGTTTTGGATTACAACAACAAGGTGGGCTACATGTACCGCGCCGAACCCGAAGGCGATTTTTCGGGCTGGTATTTCATCGAGAGCGAGTCAGAATTTGCAAAAGGCACTTCGGACAATCTTCCGCTCGACTTCTACGCCAACCTCGACAGCGACCTCTACACAATGGCATTCCAACACCCCGAAATTGTAGAAATGCTCCACAAACGTCCTGGCAAGGCGTATATGCTCGCCGAAAATGGCAGATACGAGGAAGTTACAGAGTATTAGTTACAACTTTCTATTTTTAGCAATCGCCTCGCGCATCGCCTGAGTATTGAGCCAACGCCCAGAGCGGAGGTAAAACAAGTAGATGACTCCACGGGCGATGAGTTCGAGGCACATTACAATCCAAACGCCCTTCAAACCCATCGAACCTACCACGAGCATCGAAAATGGAATCCTCAACAGCCACATCGACGAAATATTGATGGCGATGGGCGCGACGCTGTTGCCCGCCCCCACAAAAACGCCGTAACTAACTATTGCCGCCGCAAAAAACGGCTCTGCAAACGATTCGATGCGCAGAATTGTTGCTCCGAGGTCGATGATTTCGTCCACGGGCGTCATCAGCGACATTGCAAACCGAGCCGTCAAAAACATTACCACCGACATCACCGTCAATACCACCATGCCCGTCAACACCGTTATCCTTCCAAACCTCTTGGCGAGCCTCTTGCGACCCGCGCCAACACACTGACCTACAAGGGTTGTGGCGGCGTCGGCGATACCGTAGCCGGGCATGTAACAAAGTCCCTCGATAGTTACCGCCAATGTGTCGGCAGACAGGCTTACATTGCCGAGCGGCGCAACGATTGCCACAATTATCGTGTAAGCAAGACTCATCACAGACCTTTCGCCGCCGATTGGGACAGCGATTTTGAGGGCGCGGTTCATATTGTCCCTTGTCGGCTTAAAAGATCCGCGCTCGCCATAAATGCGCAGTTCCTTGCACCGGCAAAACAGATACCAAGCCATCACCACAGATGTCAACCCGACGGCACATAGCGACCCCAACGCCGCTCCACTCACGCCAAGCCCCATACAATGCACCCAATACCGCGTACCAAACACGGTGATTTCGTGCGGGTCGTTGATGAGATAATAATTGAATACGACATCCAAAATGCACATCACCACATTCAAAACGCTTGGGAATCTGACATGTCCCGCACTTCTCAACATGCTCGCCGCAAAATAGTTGAGTTGGAAAAAAGGCATTCCCGCCGCAAAAATCATGAAGTACGACGACGACAGCGGCACGATGTCCTCGCGCCCATTGAGCCACAAGGGAAGGTACGGACTGATAACAACACCAACGCCCGCCAGCAGTACCGCCCACAATATGCACACCGTCAACGACTGCCGGAGAATGTCGCGCGCGCCCTTATTGTCGCGTGCGCCTATGCGATGCGCCACCATCACGGCAAAACCCGACACAAGGCTCTCCGTCAACCCGTAAAACAGCCACGTGCTACTACTCACAAGCCCCACCGCCGCCGAACACTCCGCGCCCAGATGCCCCACCATCGAGGCATCAATGTATTGCATCAGGATAAAGGAAATCTGCGCCAGGATAGCGGGCATAGACAATTTGACAGTCAGGCTCACCTGCTGCCGCGTAGTCAATTCCCCGTGGTTGCGAATTTGCTCCAACAACTCTCTATGTGTAATGCGCATATCTTTCCGTTACGTTTTTTGTGAAAATCAGGCGCAAAGATAATCAATTATTTTTGCAAAAAAGTGAATTATTGCAACAATCATCAAATTTATGACCACGAATTACTTCCGCCACAAAATCTTTTGCACAGATGACATACTTTATATATATTTGCAAAGTATTTGAATTATTCAATTACTTCAATAATTTCAACTACTTCAATTACTTGTTAAGGTGATACAACTCAAAGACATAACAAAATCCTTCGGCAACCTCCAAGTGCTGAAAGGCATCAACCTCGACATCAACGATTCGGAGGTGGTTTCGATTGTCGGCGCAAGCGGCGCGGGCAAGACTACACTTTTGCAGATAGCCGGCACGCTCCTCAAAGCCGACACGGGCGAGGTCATCATCGACGGCATCGATGCCAATAAGTTGACAGGCAACAAGTTGGCAGACTTCCGCAACAAGAAGATTGGATTTGTATTCCAATTTCACCACCTTCTGCCCGAATTTGACGCGGTGGAAAATGTCTGCATCCCCGCCCTCATCGCCGGAACGCCCAAGAGCGACGCCGAAACCCGCGCCAAGGAACTATTGACGTACCTCAACCTCGCGCACAGGTTTACGCACAAGCCGTCGGAACTTTCGGGCGGCGAGCAACAGCGCGTAGCCATCGCCCGTGCGTTAATCAACAGTCCGTCAGTGATTTTTGCGGACGAACCATCTGGCAACCTCGATTCCAAAAACCGCGACGAGTTGCACAACCTGCTCTTTGACCTCCGCGACAAGTTCAAGCACACTTTTGTAATCGTTACCCACGACGAACACTTCGCCGAAATGAGCGACCGCATCATCAGAATCAAGGACGGAAAAATAGAAGGTTGAATTATGAATTATGCATTGTTAAAAGAGTTATTGGACGAGAAATACCGTCAATACAACACGCCGGAGTTCATCAAGAGCGACCCGATACAGATTCCGCACTCGTTTACAGCGCGTGAGGACATCGAGATTTCGGGTTTTTTGGCGTCAACTATTGCGTGGGGCAACCGCAAAATGATTGTCAACAACGCCCACAAAATGATGGACATTATGGGCAACCGTCCGTATGATTTTGTGATGGATTTCGATGCGCAAAACGTTGACGACTTCCCGCCATTTGTTCACAGAACGTTCCAAAACGCTGATTTTCAATATTGTGTGGCAAGTCTTCAAAACATTTACCGCAATCACGGCGGACTGAAAAACGTCTTTGAATCCGCCTTCCGCAAGCACGGCAACATCCGCGAGACCCTCATCGACTTCCGCAAGATTTTTTTTGAGTGCAACTATCCTCTCCGCACCACCAAGCACATCGCCGACGTCAGCAAAGGCGCGGCTGGCAAACGCCTCAATATGTACCTGATGTGGATGTGTCGCAATGACAAACGCGGCGTTCATTTTGGCATTTGGGACATTCCGACCTCCGCCCTGATGCTCCCGCTCGACACTCACACCGCCGCCACGGGTCGCTCCCTCGGTCTCATCACCCGCAAACAAAACGATTGGAAGACCGTCGAAGAAATCACGGCTACACTCCGCGAGTTTGATGCCAACGACCCAGTGAAATACGATTTCGCACTGTTTGGGATGGGGATATTTGAAAAAAACACTTAAGCCCATGCCCACCGCCACCTTCACCTTCCGCCACTTCTCCATCCGTCAAGACAAGACGGCGATGAAAGCCGGCACCGACGGCGTACTACTCGGCGCGTGGTGCGACCTCTACAACGCCACCCAAATCCTCGACATCGGCACAGGAACAGGACTTATTGCACTTATGGCGGCACAACGCACTGAAAAAGCAATAGTTACAGCCATCGAAATAGACCAAGACGCATATCATCAAGCATTAGAAAACATCTACAACTCCAAATACAAAGACCGCATCACTGTAATCAACACTGATTTCAGAGATTATTGCAACAGCAAACACCTGACATTCAGCCACATCGTCAGCAATCCGCCATTTTTTACGGAAACTACCGGCAGCCCCGACAAGAAACGGATGTTGGCGCGACAGGCGGAGTCGTTGCCATTTGATGTATTAATAAAAGGTGTGGCAAAACTCCTGAGGCCCGGCGGCAAGTTTTCGGTAATAATTCCGTGGGGCGAAAAACTGGATTTCGTGCGGCTTTGCGCGTTAAACGGGCTGCATCTCTGCCGAAAAACCGCCGTAATCTCCCGCGAAGGGCACGAACCAATACGCACACTCTTGACATTTTCAAATGAAATCCTGCCTTTGACTCAAAATTTTCTCACAATCCGCGACCGCGACGGAAATTATACAATGCCCTACAAATGCCTGACGGGGGATTTTTACCTTAAATTCTGAAAAAATATACGACTTAACAAAAACTTAACATAAAAAAGTTGCACATTTTCCTGCATATATATACATTTGCATCAACTAATAAAGCAAATGTTTCACCAATTAAACAATTAAGATTATGGCAACAATTTTCGCAATCGCAGCAGTAGCCGTCGCAGTAGTGGCAGCAGTAGTCAACGGCTTGGACAACAACAGCAAGTTGGATTCCAACAAGTCGAATTTCAAGATTGAAGGCGACAGCCTGATATTCTAACCTTTAACACAGAGTATCATGCAAGACCCAAGCAATCAGCAAGATGAAGACAGGCGACAGAAGGCAAGGCCTGTCAGAACACAGTCGATAACCAAGGGCATCGGGTAAGTACAATTGTCGAAAATACACTTACAACCGATGCCCTTAAACTCTATCCTCTCCCCTACCCCATCCCACAAAAAATCCACCCACAATTCACACAAAATCATAAAAATACGAGAAACACGTATCAGCCGACACTGAATAATTACGCGAAACACGTAAATAATAATGCAAAATTCACTGAATATTAATGCGTAAAAAAATCATTGATGATAATTAACGGTCAACTTGAAAAAAAATCCGTAAAATAATTCCTTCTTACGGCAATTTGTCAGAAAAATAATTATCTTTGTCATCAAAATATATGTCAACCACTGCCAAAATGTCATCAAACCCACTTTGGCAAAACTCTTGCAACTACCACACACAGAAAACAACAACATAAACCATCAAAAACCATGAATTTCGACAAGTTTACCATCAAAAGTCAGAAGGCGGTCAACGAGGCGGTGTCGCTGAGCCAACGCTCGGGATGCCAGGCCATCGAGACAGGACACCTGCTGACGGCGATAATGAAGGCGGACGAAAACATCACCAACTTCATATTCAGGAAGTTGAACATCAACCTCGCCACCTTCCAGAAAGCGTTGGAAGCCATCTGTTCGCGCTATACCAAGGTGCAGGGCGGCGACCCGTTCCTGAGCAGCAACACGCAGAAAGTGCTTCTCGAAGCGCAGACCATGGCTGAGAAAAACGGCGACCAATACGTTACCATCGAACATATCTATCAGGCGATGCTCAACGCGGGCGACGACGTTTCGGCGATGATGAAGGACAGCGGATTCACCGCCAAAGACCTCGACATGGCAATCAAGGAACTCCGTGGCGGCGGCAAAGTAACAGGGCAATCCGCCGAGGACACTTACCAGAGCCTCGCCAAATACGCCGTCAACCTCAATGCCCAGGCATTAAAAGGCAAACTCGACCCCGTGATTGGCAGAGACGAAGAAATCCGCCGCGTACTCCAAATCCTGAGCCGCCGCACCAAAAACAATCCTATCCTCGTCGGCGAACCAGGCGTCGGCAAAACCGCCATCGCCGAGGGCATTGCGCACCGTATTGTTAACGGCGACGTACCCGAAAACCTCAAATCCAAGACCCTCTACTCACTCGACATGGGCGCACTCATTGCCGGTGCCAAGTACAAAGGCGAATTTGAGGAGCGTCTCAAAGCAGTCATCAAGGAAGTGGTAGATTCCGACGGCGAAATCATACTGTTCATCGACGAAATACATACGCTCGTAGGCGCGGGCGGCGGCGAAGGCGCAATGGACGCGGCAAACATCTTGAAACCCGCCCTTGCCCGTGGCGAACTCAAAGCCATCGGCGCAACCACCCTCAACGAGTACCAGAAATATTTTGAGAAGGACAAGGCTTTGGAGCGTCGTTTCCAGCCAGTCCTCATCAACGAGCCTAACGTGGAGGATGCCATTTCAATCCTTCGTGGATTGAAGGAGCGTTACGAGAGCCACCACCAGATACGTATCAAGGACGAGGCGATAATCGCGGCTGTGGAACTCTCCAACCGTTACATCTCCGACCGTTTCCTGCCCGACAAGGCGATAGACCTCATCGACGAGAGCGCGGCAAAACTCCGCATCGAGATGAACTC
>CAMJWL010000165.1 GCA_946409405.1 uncultured Bacteroidales bacterium | reverse complement strand
TCATCCATCCCGAGATTGAGCGCGTACAACAGGCTCAGGAGAAGGATTTTATAACAAAAACTGCTTCCATTGATGCCGCTGCGCAAAAGATGTCGGACCAAAAATCCGCCGTTGATTATCTGACCAAAACTTGCTGCGACCTCGGCTCCGACCTCGTGAAACAGCGCAAAGTCCTGTTCCAAAACCTCTTTATGAAGTATATGGACGGCAATGTGAAGAAGACGGACGACGATTTTCGTTTCAAGACTGACGACGACACGCCCGACATCCCCTCGCTCACACAGCCTGGTTACGGTCAGGAATGGCAGGATGACGTGGCAAGAAAAACCGGCGACAAGTTGAAGGTGCAATAAACAGTTGATAATTAACGCGTTAAGAGATATGAAGAACTTAAACATACCGCTGTCTTGGCAGATAGTATTCGCGGCGATACTCGCGGTGATGGTCGGGAGATTGTTCCCGACTGTGGCGGGATTTGTGGGCGAAGTGGCGGAGGCATACATGCGCTTGTTGATGCTGCTGATTCCATATTTTTTCTGCGCGATTGCAAGTTCTTTTACATCTACGGACGACAACGATTTTGCGCTGCACATCACGCTCAAAAACTTGACGGTGTTTGTGGGCATGGAGGTTGTCGCGGTAACTACGGCGTTGCTGGTGGATAATATCATCTTTGCCAACACGACTTCCGAAGTGTTCAACCTGCCGCCCGTGGAAGCGGACAGCACAATTTCTTTCGGCGACTTTTTCCTTAACATCATCCCGCATAGTTTTTCCGACATATTGCGCACCAAGAATCTTCCTATTGTTATTGTATTTGCCTGTGTGATAGGATATTACGCCAACAAATGCAGCGACAAATCGAGGATAACGCTCACCAATATTTTTTCCTCTTGCAGCGAATTGATGCACCGGCTTACGGGATTTGTGGCGGCGTTGAGTCCGATAGGTATATTTGGAATTACGTGCAAGATAACCGCCGAGGGCACTATTTTTGAATCGTTTCACAAAATAGTGCCGCTCGTGGCGGCGGCGGCTGTTGCCATTGGATTACACTCGTTTGTATTGGTGCCGCTGCTGCTCAAATACGCAGCCAAATGCCGTCCGTTCCCTCTGCTCAAAATGTTTGGCAGCGTCATCTGGACATCATTGGCGTTGTCGTCGTCCACGCTAACCGCTACTTTGGCAATGCACCGAATGAAGAGCGAATCAAATATTCCGCCGCGCATTTCTGGCTTTACGATGCCGGTATTGACAATACTCAATTTTAACGGCACGTCGATATTCCTTACCACTGCAATCCTCTATATAGCACAGGCTTACGGCATCAACTTGTCTATTTTGGAACAGGTAATTTTGATTTTTACGGTGTCGTTTATTACTATTGGCACTGTGGCGTTTCCGCTTAAACTGTCTGCCATCATCCTTCCCGTGATGGAACAGATAGGCGTTCCAGTGGAAAGCATGGGCATCATTGTAATTTGCGATTTGTTTTTTGGGATGGTTTGTTCGGCGGCAGACACTTGGTGCAACATCGCCGCTACGGTGATGATTGCAAATACAGAGGGCGACAAATTTAAGTCGTAAGGTGTTGATTGTCAACGCTCCCCTACCCCTACTGAATCTTCTGATATTTGGTAACATTGGCTACGTCAACCTCCTTCAAAATCTGCAACACTTCGTTCTTTTCCGGTATGGGCGACGCAGAAAATACGTTGACAATTTCGTCGGATTTGGCGGTGAAAAACAGGGAGACAATCAGCGAATTTGGTTTGGCGCGTTCCGAACGTTGCACGTCTTTGAGTGCGTCCACCATTTTGCGGCGGGCATTGTCGGGGTCTTTGGGCATCACGTCGAGTCCAAGACGGTGGTAGGTGTATTCGGCGCGGCGGAGATGTTCAAAACGCTTGTCAAGAAGCGCGTCGATGAGGTTGTAACGCGAATTTTGTTTGTTGTCTGCCGCCGACCAACCTTCAAAACCCGCGCTCTGCGAATTTAAGGCAATGCGGAACGCCTTCCTGAAATATTCGCTGCCGCCGAGGGGACTGAAAGTGTCGTAGTCGTACCCCAAAATGATGTTTGCATAATACGCCAATACCTGCACGAGGTTGCTTGTGGCGTGGTTTTCTACGTATTCCAAAGGCTCGCCCTCGCGGTAGTTGAACACGAGTTTGTTGTCGCCCTCCTTGAAGGTAAACAGCGGACTATTATAAGAAGTGTAGTAAATTGGGCGGCTCTGGTTAATCTGTATTGTGCCTATGAACTTATCGACGCCGTTGAAGTCGGAGATGGTTATCATCACGTTGCACTCTATTTTTTCGTTGACATCGTAGGTGTGCGAGGTCCATCTGCGCTCGTTGAGGAATGCCGTAACGTCCTTCTGCAACGATTGGAATATCGGCGTCGGCGTGTTGGAAAGGCTGCTGTAATTGATGTTGACGCGGGCGTTGAGTTCCTGCGCGGCGGCGGTGGCGGCAGAAAACATTGGCAGCGCAAGGCTACACAATATGGCAATCTTCCTAAGGAGTTTCATACGGCTGATTTTTGGGTAAATTCTTCTTCTATTTGGTCGGCTATGTCCTTGGCTACGAGGGTCTTGGCTTTGAGATCGTAACTGACTACACCCTTTGAGCGCGATACTATTGTTACCTTGTTGGTGTCGTAGCCAAAGCCCGCGCCCTTGTCTTTCAACGAGTTGAGAACGATGAAGTCGAAGTTTTTGGATTCCAACTTCTTCTGCGCGTTTTGCATCTCGTTGTCGGTCTCCAGCGCAAACCCCGCCAAAAATTGTTTCCCGGTCTTCATTTTGCCGAGTGCGGCGGCGATGTCTTTGGTAGGCACAAGGCGGAGGAGCATCTCGTCGCCGGTCTTTTTGATTTTTGAATTGGCGGTGTCGGCGGGCGTGAAGTCTGCCACTGCCGCCGACATCACCGCGCCGTCGCAGCCGGAAAATTGCTCCACACACTGGGTGTACATTTCCTCAGCCGTGGTTACGGGTATTAACGTAATGCGCTTGTTGTGAGCCGTTACCTGTACGGGACCCGACACGAGCAACACTTCCGCGCCTCGCGAGGCAAGTTCTTCGGCGATGGCGTAGCCCATCTTGCCAGTGGAATAATTGGAGATAAAGCGCACCGGGTCTATCTTCTCGCGTGTAGGCCCGGCGGTGATGAGGATGCGGCGGCCTCGCATAGAGCCGTTGCCGGCAAAAAATCTGACCACCTCGTCCATTATCTCTTCCGGCTCTGCCATGCGCCCCTTGCCCGAAAGTCCGCTTGCAAGCAGGCCTTCGCCCGCCTCCGCAACCAAATATCCACGGCTGCGGAGCGTTGCAAGGTTGTCTTGTGTGGCGGGGTTGGAGTACATGTCCAAATCCATCGCTGGTGCTATCATTATCGGGCAACGTGCCGAGAGACAAGTTGTTAGCAACAGGTTGTCGGCGATGCCATGCGCCATTTTGGCTATCGAATTGGCTGTGGCGGGGGCTACTATGTAGAGGTCTGCCCACAGTGCGAGTTTCACGTGGCTGTGCCACTCGCCGTTTTCAGGGTTGAAGAAGTCGGTATATACGGGGTTTTGGGACAGCGTGGCAAACGTGAGCGGCTGCACAAACTGTTTGGCGGCGTCGCTCATAAGCACACGCACCTCCGCGCCGGCTTTTTTAAGCAGCCTTACAAGATACGCGCTCTTGTAAGCCGCGATGCCGCCGGTGATGCCGAGGAGTATTTTTTTGCCCGTCAACATACCCGAAGCGATTTATTTGTCGTCTTTTTTTGTTTTTGACTTGCTTTCCTTCTTTGCCTTTGTCTTTTTTTCAGGCTCTGGGTCGTCGAGGGGCGTGTCGTGCGATTCGGCGATGATTTCGTCAAAAGTCTTTTCGGGCATTACAGGCTTTGCCTTCCTGTCGGCGAGCACTTCCTGCTCTGCGCGTTCCTTGGCGCGGGCGAGTTCCTCAGCCTGCTGGATTTCCTCGTCGGAGGGGATGCGGAAGTTGAGTTTGTCTTCCAAAATCTCCTGCAACGCCATCAATGTAGGCTTGGGCAGACGCTCGTAAAACTTGGAAATCTCTATCTGCTCGCGGTTTTCAAAGATTTCTTCGAGGTTGTCGGTGTAGGAGGCGAACTCTTCGAGTTTCTTGTTGAGTTCGTTTTTGAGGTCTGTGCCGATTTGGTTGGCGCGGCGCGATGCCACTACCACGGTCTCGTAGATGTTGCCGGTCTTAGATTCGAGGAGACCGGTGTCGCGGGTGATTACCGATGTGGGGGCGTTGTTCTTTTTGTAATCCATGGTTTTATGTGATTTAGTTTTTTTAATTTGCTAATAGTGGGTATATCTGCAAGTTGGCTTTGGTGTCGTCTGCCATCTTGCGGACGTCGCGGATGTATTTGCCCGATGGATATTCATCCATATATGCCGCGAGGTCTTTGCGGGCGGTGTCAAAACGCTCGCCCTTCTTCTCGTTGACGCTCTTGTCGGCAAACAAGTACGACGACTTGGCGATGTAATACACGAGGTTTTCGCGGTACGGGCTGTCGGGATAGTCTTCCAGACTGTTGCGCAGCGATATGGCGGCGGCGTTGTAATATCCGAGTTTGTAATACAAGTATGCGTTTTCGTAAGACTTGGTCTGCAACTTGTACCTGAGTTCGTCGAGCAGGATGTTGCAGGTGTCTTTTTTCTGCGTTTCGGAATATTTGGAGAGAAACAACTCAAACTCTGAGATGGCCATGTTGGTGCTCTCCTGATCCAATGACGGCTTGGGCGAATCCAGATAATAGCAGTATGCGCCGAGGTACATCGCCTGTTCGTTGTACTCGCTGTGGGGGTATGTCTGCGCAAACTTCCTGAAATAGTATCCCGCCGAATAGTAGTCTCTTACAAGGTAGTTGCACATTGTGTAATAGTACATCACCTTCTCGCCCTTGTCGAGGCCTTTATATACGGGCATCACCTGCTCAAAAAGTTGCAGTGCCTTGTCGTATTTCTTGGCGTCGTAATATTCAAACGCCTTGGTGTATTTAAGTTCGTAGTCGTTGCCTTTCAACAACTTGCTGTACCCGCTGCAACTTGCAAGCGACATAGCAACTATCAGTAAGACAGCGATTTTAATGGTTATTTTTTTCATTTAACTTTAATTTGCGCCCATCGTGGGGCAATATTCAAGGCGCAAAGATAATGATTTTTATCGGATTACGCACAAAAAAAACGTTAAAATTTTTTGGGAAAATGATTGATTGTTGGTATTTTTGCGGTAAAATAATAATTGATACGATTACCACTATGAAACGATTATTCACCGTCATAATCATGCTCCTGCCGCTGTGTGTATTTGCGCAGGGCAAATCGGCAATGTACTATTACTATAAGGGCTGCGAACTCTTGAACGCGGGAAAATATGAGGAGTCTGTTCCGTATTTTCGACAATGCGAGTCGCTATACCAAGCGCGTTTCAAGCCTACGACGAAGAAGAATAATAAGACGGCATCGAAAATAGCGGCGTGTCAGTCTGCTCTTGGGGTAGTTGCTGGTTTAATGGGGAATCCATACGAAGCACTCAGACTGACATCTTCTGCGGCAGATCTTCTAAAAAAATATTGCGGCGAAGACATTGATGCGTACATAACCAATATGTCTATGTTGGCAAGGTGTTATTCTGACATTGGCAACAACGTGGAGGCGATAAGGATTGCGAATGATTTGCTCGAGATCTTTGACAATCAGAAAAGTGGGGAGTACAAAAATTCTGACACATACGCTATCGTTTTGCAATTGCTTGCTGTATTCCAACACGAAATAGGCAACTATGCCGAGGCAACAAGGATTGGCAATCTTGCTTTGAATAAACTGGAGCAAATATCGGAGAGAACGGATGAAGCGATAGACAAAGGAATTGTGATCAAAGCGTTGTGCAATGTAGCCATTTTTAGTTATGATTTTGGCAATTACGACGAGGCCATCAGCACAACAAACAGAGCGTTGGACATGATGGAATCAACAGGTGTCCAAGACAATTCGACGTATGTAACTATGCTATACAACCTTGCCAAGTTCCATTATGCGAACCGCAATTTGGACGAAGCCCTGAGGTATGCCGCAAAGGCGGTTGACATCGCCGAGAGGACATTGGGCAAGGAGAATCTCAATTATGCGATGGCGTTAAACTCCCTTGCGCACATAACTTTTGCCAAAGGAAATAAGGACGAGGCGATAAGGCTCGGCACTCTTGCCGCACAAATCACCAAAAAAAACATTGGCGAGAATCATCCATACTATCTCGCAATGATAGGAAATCTTAGTGTTTATTATTTTTACACGGACAAATATGACGACGCGGCAGAATGTTTCGCCCAAACATACGGAATTGCAACAAAATATATTTTGAACAATTTTTCGTTGATGACAGCCAAAGAACGTTCTGATTTTTGGAAAAAAAATGGTGATTTTATAGGCAAAAAGTTGCCGCTTTTTGCTTACAAACATCCTGATTCTACGTTGGTTTCGCTCGCATACGACGGTCAAGTGTTTTCCAAGGGCATTCTCCTTAACGCCGAACTCGAAATCCAAAACCTCATCGAGCATAGCGGCGACACCACCTTTGCAAAACGTTTTGGCAAAATACGCCACAATCGCGCTTTGCTCGACAACCTCTATCAAACGCCAGCAGACAAAAGGTTAATGGATGCCGATTCGCTTGCCAAGGCGACAGAGCGCGACGAAATTGCCCTTGTGCAATCCTCCAAAGCCCTCGGCGACTATACCAAAAATCTCTCTATCTCTTGGCGCGACATTCAGAAGAATTTGAAGGACAACGACTTGGCGATAGAATTTGCAAGCGTCAAGGACACCGCCGCAAAACAGATTGTGTATGTAGCCCTTGTCTTGAAAAAAGGCATGACCGCCCCCGAAATCGTCAAACTCTATAATTCAGATGATTTCTACGACATCAAGCCCAAGGAATATTACAACACGCCAAAACTTTACAACCTCGTTTGGCGACCGTTGGCTAAATATTTGGAAGGCGCGAATAGCGTGTATTTCTCCCCCGCCGGACAATTCCACACCATCGGCATAGAGTATCTGCCCGATGCCGACGGCAAAATTTTCGCCGAAAAATATGACACTTACCGCCTCTCCTCCACCCGCGAACTTGCCATGACCCGCGCAATCAACCCCAACCGCAAAGCCTCCACATACGGCGGCATCCAATACGAATTATCTCCGGATGAATGGCGAAAATTGAAGGGCAACGACGACAATTACGACCCATCCAATTTCCGCGACATTCCACAGATAGCCGCCAATCTTCGTGGTTTTGGCATGGGCTACCTCGAAGGCACCAAATTGGAATCCGCATCCATCGCCGCCCTTCTACGCTCTGCCAATTACGACGTTACCGCCCTTTCTGATGCCGCCGCCACCGAAGAATCTTTCAAAAAACTCTCTGGCACAGGCTTAAAAATACTACATATCGGCACACACGGTTTTTACGAAACGGCGGCCGACATGC
>CAMJWL010000164.1 GCA_946409405.1 uncultured Bacteroidales bacterium | reverse complement strand
CTTTTCGGGATAGAATTTTTCCAAGTCAAACTCCGAAATGCTAATCGGCTGACTACTTGATTCAAGGGCGTTTCCGTTGCTACGAATGGAGCAAAATCAAAGACCGCTCGGATCTCAACTTTGATTTCAAGTTTCAGTGCGCTAAAAAAGGAATTGCTGCCGTTATTATAAAAAAATTGCTAACTTTGCGGCATAATGCTATAAACAAAGGAAGTTATGACAAAAACATCAGACATAATACAGCCGCGTATGGTAACATCGCACGACATCCACCTTGACGAAGAATACGCCAAATGGATTGCCGAGTTGAAACACCGCTACCGCGCAGCCCAAATCAAAGCATCTGTAAAAGTTAATGCCGACAAATTGCTGTATAATTGGCAGTTGGGATGCGATTTGGTGCAGAAAAAAGCCGAAGAACGTTGGGGCGCGGGCGTTGTAGAGCAGGTAAGCCTTGATATGCAGCGCGAATTTCCCGAAAGCACCAACTTTTCTACGCGCAACCTTTGGTATATGAAACAGTGGTATCTGTTTTATAGCGGGCAAAGCGAAAAACTGAAACTACTCGTTTCAGAAATGGAAACACGCTACAATTATAGCGGCAAACTACAACAAATATGCTCAAATTCAGATGATTACGAAAAACTGAAACGGGCAGTTTCAGTTTTTCCGCTGCCCTTTGCCTTTGTGTCGTGGAGCCATCACGTGCGCATCGTGCAACATTCAGAAACCTTGGAGGAAGCATTGTTTTACATCAACTACACCATTCAAGAAGGAGTGAGCCGCGACATTTTGTCAAGACTGATGTCCGACGATTTGTACCATAACCAACCCGATGCGTTAAACAATTTTCCAGAACACCTCACCGAAAATCAGTCGCTGTTGGCGCAGGAAGTGGTAAAAGAAAACTACGATTTTGGTTTCGCTACTGTAAGTAGAAAAACATACGATGAAAAAGAATTGGAAGAAGCATTGTGCAAAAGCATTGCTGACTTGTTGCTCGAACTTGGTACCGGCTTCGCCTTTGTGGGGCGACAAAAAGAAATACTTGTCGGCGGCCGTACACGGAAAATCGATTTGCTGTTTTACCATATACGTCTGCATTGCTATATAGTATGCGAATTGAAGGCTCGACCATTTGAACCGGAATTTGCCGGCAAACTCAATTACTATGTCAACGCTGTGGACGAAATATTGAGGCAGCCGGAAGACAATCCTACTATCGGGCTACTGATATGTTCAAATCTGAATACAGCAGATGTTAAATGGTCTTTCAAAGGAATTAACACTCCGATGGGTGTGGCAACTTACAACAACGTGAAAATCAAGGATGCGCTTCCAACACAAGAACAGTTGGAAGAACGTATAAGGATTTTGCAAAAAGAACTACAAGCCACAAAGTAGTATTACGCGAACACTATAAAAATTGAAATTTTATGGATATTACAACAATGCAAAATCCCACCGCAAGGAAAAAAACTTTTCTTGCGGCGGGATTGTTATTGAAGTGTGGAAGTGAATTTTAGCGTTTGTCTTGAACGCCGTATTTGATCCAATCTGGCTGCATATAGCGGCTCTTGACTGCACGGCGAAGTTCGAGCATCTGATTCTTCAATTCTGCCAAAAGTTGGTGATTCTCTTGACTTTTGACTGATACCTGACGGCGCAATTCCTCTGCCTCGGCATCTTTTTCGAGCAACAACTTGCTCAAATTTTCCAACTTCTTGATTTCCTCGGCAGTAATACCGATGGATTTCACCTCTTCGAGGTTGCTTTTAAGACCCGAAGCAAGTACCTCAGCCTTTTTGATTTCATTGGTTACTGTTACTGACATAATGTTATGTATTAAATAGTTATGGTCATAAAACCAATAGCAAAAGTACAAAATTAAATTCAAAATAGGTACGCTATATATATGCGTTAAAAAATGTTAAAATCTCCACATTTTCCTATCTCTCCGTATTGGCGAATCAAACATTAGGAAGCCTATCAGCAATGCCACGCAGACGAAGGCGACCCATCCGTAAAGGGTTTTTACGCCGATGCAAGTGAGTGTGTGCGAGTCGGTTATGAGAAAATTGCGGACAGCCTCGGCGATGTAGTAGTTGAGACCTTCGCCATAAAACGCGCAACCGATGCAGCCGCCTATCACCATGTGAAGACTGTTGAAAATCATCAATCCCTGAAAAAAATGCTGAAAATCCATACTGTCGTGCAGCGAAACCATAAACATTATGCTCAGGCATGCATACGCCGCTCCACGCATCATCAGCGGCATCCAAAGCGACATAAAATCCAACGACGGTGTTACCAAAAAATACATCGACAGAATGTATCCCAACAAAAAGCAAGTGCCTAATATTCCGAGCCTTATATAGGTAAAACGGTTGACCACACGCATCCACACAAACGAAATAGCACAGCCTAAAATGTTGCCAATCCAAACGGGCCAAACCAGCCGCGCATTAGTCCACGTGTTGTAATGGAGACCATCTTCCAAAAACGCTTCTTCCAACACATATTCGGTGCCCATCAACGCCTCGTAAATAATTATCAAACAGAATATTGGCTTTACGAAACGGAACGAAGTAAACACCCTCGGCGAGATGTACGGATGACGGTTGTTGTTCATCCGCCAAAGAATCATCGCGAGCGTTACCACCGAAAATCCCGCCAAATACCAAATCACCTTGCCGTTGAACCAATCGTAATGCCCTCCATAATCGAGTAAAAAGGCGAGTTGAACCATCAGCGCAGCCCACAGCAACATACTTGTCCAATCGATGCCAAAGAGCGGCTGATTGGTGAATTTAAAATGGTGGATACACGTGGTAAGTATCAACAATACAACGCATTGCAATCCAATTATAAGATAGTGCATCAGCCGCCAATCGCCTAAATATCCAAACCACGACGAAAGTATGTCTTGAAACGCTATTGCACTGAGTATCACCACGTGAAGTATCGGAAAAAATACTTTCATATCACGTTTGGGAGTCATCCAAAGTTGAATGTTGCTCATACATTCAAAAGTTCCCTGAATTTTGGCGACTCCTTCTATGAAACACAGCGTCCAAAGTAATGGTAAAAACGTTACGTAAGACGTTAGTATATTGGTAATTATAACCACAATCGACGATGCTGTCAACAATGTTTTGTTAGAAAACCTAAACTTCATCCTAAACAGCATCGGAAACCACAGTGCCATACCCGCAAGATTGCAGTACATACACATCAAAACATCCTCACGCATAAAGGAATCCGCGCCAATAATCTCGTTCAACGGTCCCAAATACCTCGCGCCCGAAAGTTGAAAACACATCGCAATGAAAATGTATATCCACGGACGGATTTTTTCAGGCACAAATTCATTGAACATTGGCATCGAAAATTTATTCATAATTAATAACTTACCTCACATTCCACATTATATCCGGCTTTGAGTAGGCTTGCGTCTCCGCCGGTGATTTTGATGCGCACGGGCAGACGTTGTTCAACCTTTACAAAATTTCCAGTGGCATTGTCAACGGGCATCATCGAAAACGCCGAACCTGTTGCGCCCGAAAGCGACTCCACAACTCCGCTGAAAACCACGCCCGGCACTGCGTCGGCACGAAACTCCACTTGACTGCCCGGACGGATGTTTTTGAGTTGCGACTCGCGGTAATTTGCCTCCACCCACTTGTCGTTGTCGTCAACAATGCGCACGATATTTTGCCCGGGCTGAACCAACTGTCCCACATTGATTTCCTTTTTACCCACAAATCCGTCGGCTGTGGCGATGATAACGCAATACGAAAGGTTGAGCCGCGCAATTTCCACGTTGGCATTTGCAAGACGTATCGCCGCCTCCGACTGCGAAAGGCGCACGGTTTGCTCGTCGTTGACAAGCGCGGTACTCTGACGCGCCCTCGTTACTTGTTCGTAACGTGCTTTGGCAGAGAGATATGCTGTGTTTACATTGTCGTATTGTTGCTGAGTTACCGCACCCTGTTTGAGTAACGCCTCAAAACGTCGGAAATCTCTCTCGGCGTTTTGCAACTGCGCCTTTGCCTCTTCAACGCCCGCATCACCCACCGAAATATTGTTTTTGGTAGCCACAACTCCCACATTTGCAGCCTTTTGACCGGCAATAGCATTGGCATAATCAGCCTCAGCGCGGGCAAGATGAAGGCGAAATTCGCTGTCGTCGATAATGGCAAGCGTGTCGCCCTTGGATACGTGCTGATAGTCGGAAAAACGAATCTCGGCAACAAAGCCCTGAACCCTTGTATTAATTGGCGTAATATGTTGACGCACAGTGGCATTGTCGGTGTATTCCACATTGCCGAGATGCAAAAATTTGGCAAGCACAACAGCAATTCCACCCAACAAAATGGCGATAATCACGATGTTGTAAATCAGTTTTTTGGTTTTCTGTGTCATAATTGCGAATTTAAATAAATGATTTTCAAATAGTTGTACAAAAGATTGATTTTTGAGTCCACAAGAAGGATTTCGGCGTTGAGTTTGGTATTTGAGGCGTCGAGCATATCCGTAATTGTGGCGAGACCGTTGTTGTAACGGCTGAGGGTAACGTTGTAGTTTTTTGCGGCGAGTTCCACGCTCTTTTGTTGTGTCTGAATTTCGGCGCGGGCGGTGAAAAAATCGGTGTGTGCGGCAAAAACATCGTCGCCAGCGCGTTCCTTGGCAAGGGCGATGCGTTCGTTGGCGGCTTGGAGCGAAATTTCGGCGCGGCGCACATCTCGTTTGGTTTTATAAAGCGATGATATGCTGTATTTTACGCCAATTCCTGCAAACCAATAGTTGAAATTCTTGTCGATTACCGGCACCTCAATCGTGATAGGGCCATCAAAATGGTCTTCGGCAATGACAGCCACCTGCGGCAACATTCCGCTCTTGATTGTTTTGAGTTGGTTTTCAGCAAGATACGCCGCCTCTTGCGAAATCCTTACATTCACTCCATTGTCGGCGTAAGAGTTTTGCAGCGTTGTATCGTTAAGATTTTCAATCATTTGCGCAATTTGCAAAGTGTCGGGTGTGAAATCGTTTTTGCCTTCGTAACCCGTTGCCGTGGCTATCCGTCGGTAAAGTATTTGCAACCCGTCTGACACCTTGCGTTTTGAGAGCAAAAGGCTCTCTTTTTGGAGTTCGTAACGCAAAATATCGTTGCTGAGAGCCGTTCCCTGCGCCTCCATAACTCGCATATTTTCAATAACAACGCCACACAAACGGAGGTTTTCGTCGAGGACAGCGGTTTGATTCCAAAGCCGGCAAATATCGAGATAATATCCCGCAATCATCAGCCTAAGGTTCTGACGCTCACTTTCAAGATTGAGGGCGGCAATATTGCGACCCGATTCGGCGGTCTTGACGGCATTTTTCACCGCACCTCCACCATAAATCAACTGACTTGCCTGAACCGCAAAACTGTTCATAAAGTGCGGATTGTCAACGTGTAAAGAGTTTTTGAAATTTCTATCGGTCAACACTCCGTCGCCGAGGTAGCCGATGCTGAGGCTTGCGTTGAGGTCGGGCAAATTACCGCTTTTGGCAGCCTCCACAGCGAGATTTGCGGCGTCGAGTTCGCTCTTCATCACCTTGATAGACGTGCTGTTGCGCTCAGCCTCGTCCCAAAGATGTTGGAGCGTTACCACCTCGCCCTGCGCCCAAAGTTGCGCACTTAGCGACATTGCCGCTGCAAAACTGATAATTTTTTGTAATTTCATTCTATTATAATTATTTATCTCAAAATTCAATTCTATTACATTTGGGCGCAAAAAAACAGACGGCAGCCAAGAACCGTAAATTGGTATCTTGGGCTGCCGTCTGTTTATCGGATAACGGTTAACGCTTGATGCACCCCGCCACGGATGCTTTTTTTTGTACGCCCGGCTTGTCAAAATTTTCGGGCACAAAATTACAGATTATTCCAATAACTTGTAACCCCAATATATGGCGGAATTAATAAAAAATTAATATTGTGGGGGATTGTAATTTACATCTTTTCCGACTTAGTGTTATCTGATTTTCATAAACCCAACCGCACCGCTTTGTTAATTAATGTTAAATATTAAATTTCATCATTACTGATTGTCAGCAATTCTAACTTTTTGGTAACTATAAAACAAAAAAGTGCCTTCTTGCGTATTGTTTTTCAATGGTTTAACTTTGCAGCGTAAAACAAATCAACAAACAATTTATTAAATAGTAAAAAAATGAAGACAGTACAGCAAATCAAATCAGGAAAGAACTTCAACGCCGTTAACCTCGGCACAATGAACGAAGTAATCAACTACGAACTTCCTATGGGCAAGGATTTTACGCTCAAAGGCAAGGTGTTTCTCTCGCAGGCATTGGGCTTGACAGGTGCCGAAATGAGTTTTCAGACACTTGTGCCGGGTCAGGACAGCGGTTTTCTTCACACGCACAAGACTCACGAGGAGATTTATGTAATCATCTCCGGCGAAGGTCAGTATCAGGTGGACGGCGAAATTTTCCCGGTGTCGGAAGGTTCGATTATAAGGGTTTCGCCCGATGGCAAACGCGCCCTCAAAAACAGCGGAACTTCCAATCTGACAATGCTTTGCATCCAGTACAAGGCCAACGCTTTCACCGAGAAAGATTCACCAATGGAAGACGGCATCATCCTTAACGAAAAACTCTCTTGGTAACTATGCAGACAGCGTTGGATTTCCTCAAAGCAAACAATGAAGTCGCCTTTGCAACTTGTGAAGGCGGCTTGCCAAAAATCCGTGTTTTTCAGATAATGAAACAGGACGGAACAGTGTTGTATTTTGCCACGTCGTTCAAAAAAGCGGTTTACCGTCAGTTGCTGCAAAATCCTGACATCGAGATTCTTAGTATGAAAGACAAAATTTCGGTTCGTTGTTCGGGACAGGTGAATTTTCACGTTGACGACAACATCAAGAAGTGGATTTTTGACAACAATCCAGTTTTGTCGCGACTTTACGATAGTTACGATCAATTGGCGTATTTTTCGATGAACATTGCCGAAATGGATTATTACGACCTCGAACCTACGCCGCCGGTGCTAAGGCATTTCAACCTGATAACGGGCGAGGCGGGCAACGGTTATGTCGGCGAAAAATATTCTTGATTGTTTGGGGAATATTTCGTATCTTTGCGCTATGAATGATTTTCAAGACAAATATAACAAATGCCCTATACGACAGGTAATCAGCAAGTTTGGCGACAAATGGTCGTTGTTGGTGTTGTATTCCATTAATGCGAGCGAAAGCGGCGTTTTGCGGTTCAACGAACTTCGCAACTTGATGACCGATTGTTCGCAAAAGATGTTGTCGGCTACCCTCAAACGTCTCGAAAGCGACAACCTTCTATGCCGCAAGGTTTATCCCGTGGTTCCTCCAAAAGTGGAATACTCCCTCACCGACACCGGCAAATCGCTAATGCCTTACATTTCGGGACTGATTCAATGGGCCATCGAGCATTTCGACGAAGTGGCAGGATAATCTCTTTATTCCTCACCTTCAATCACCTCCATCTCCACTTCGTGCTTGGAAGTTTCTTTGTTGTAATTGATGCCGCATAGCACGATGCGTTTGGAAAAACCTTGGAGGCTCTTGG
>CAMJWL010000163.1 GCA_946409405.1 uncultured Bacteroidales bacterium | reverse complement strand
AGTTTGGAGAGGGCTACCGCCTCGTTTTTGAGCCGGTCTTTGATGCCCTCCTTCTGCGCAAGCAATGGGTTGAGTTGCTTGATGGCCACGCGCCGTCCAAGCAACATGTGCACGCCTTCATATACGCTGCTCATGCCGCCCTCGGCTATCAACGATTCTATCTTGTAATTGCCGAGCCTGCGCCCTATCATTGTGTTTTTTGTCATAGTGGTATTATGATTTCGCGGGCGTGTTCGAGATCCTCGCCTTTGATTCTGTTAATTTTGATGATTTTTTCCTTCGGCACGCCGTACAGTTTTTCGATGGTGTGGAGGTTGTCGTAAAACCTCACCGTGTGTATCCTCTGTATCGGTACGCGCAGTTGACGCCGCCCGTCGGTGAGGGTTACTATGGGTATGTCTTGGAGGGGGATGCCGTAGAGCGCGGCTATCGAATCGGCGTTTGTGGTGGAGTCGATGTCGTAGATTGCCACCTGGTCGCCGCATTGCACTGTACATGACGACTGGCTGGTGCCGCCCTGCCTGTTTTGCTTGGCATCTTTGAGGTACATCAGCACACCGAGTATTAAAACCACCACCACAAGTATCGCCATCGTTACCGGCGTGTGTTTGGCAGACGGCTCGGCGGGTTGCGCGGCTGGCACTGGTGTCTGCTCGGTGCGCTCAGCCGTTGCGTCCACGTTAAAAAATTTGATTAATTGGAACGTGATGTTGTCGTAGCCGCCGTTTTCGATGGCGGTGCGCATCAGTTCCGCGCCCTTGTCCTCGATGTATCCACTGCGGGAGAGTGTTGCAAATATGTCCTGATGCCCCACCATGTTATAGAGTCCGTCGGTGCAGAGGAGTATCACCTCGTCGTCGCCCGGCACGATAGGATGCTGGCTTATATGCGGCACGGGCGGTGGATTGATGCCCATTGCCTGTGTGAGTTCGTTTTTGCGGGGGTGGTCGGCGGCTTCTTCGGGCGTTATCTTGCCTGAGTCCACGAGGTTCTGCACATAACTGTCGTCCTTGGAAATCTGTTTTAACTCGCTGCCCGACAAGAAGTAAATGCGCGAGTCGCCGACGTTGGCGTAATACACCTTGTTGTACCTCACTAACACCAACACGAGGGTTGTCGCCATGCCCCTACATTCGGGGTGTTGCCGTCCCTCCTCTATAAGGCGCGTCTGCGAATAGTCTATCGCGTCCTTGATGCCCTGCACGGGGTCTTTGTAGTAATAATTGGTAAAGAAAAACTTCAACGAATTTACTACCGTCTGCGATGCCTTCTCGCCGCACGGCAGACCGCCGCAGCCGTCGCAGACCACAAACAAGTGTCCGTTGACGGAATCCACATAGCCCGACGAATCCTCGTTGTTGGCGCGGAGGCAGCCCTTGTCTGAAAGGCTTGTATAGAGGAAGTTGGTAAGTTCTTTTGTCTTTGTAGTTTCCATCTGTCAATATATTATCTTGGCTATCACCGCGCCAATCCTTATGCGGTCGTCGGTGGTGATTTTGCTCTTGGTGGTGATGCGTATGTCGTTTACAAATATGCCGTTTGTGCTGTTGTTGTCGGTGATGTAGAAATAGCCGCCCTCGTTGGTGAGCGTGGCGTGGGTGCTGGACACGGTGCGGTTGTCGAGTACAATGTCGCTCGCTTCGTCGCGTCCGATGGTCATGGTGAGTTTTGTGATGTTGAACACCTGCTGCCGGTCGCCGTCGATAGCCACGAGTTTTGGCACTATCTTGCCCGCGCCGATGAGGGTCTCCTCCACGTAGATATTGTCAAAACGGTGCGCCATGCTCAGCGGATGACGCTTGTATTTTTCTATCTCCTGTTTCAACATGCGGTTTTGCCTCTTGATGTCGTCCACGTGGGTCTGCATTCGGCTGTCTATCTTGCGGATGATGCGCGTCCTATAACGGAAAAATATCACCGTGGCTGCCACCGCTATCACAAGCCCTATCAACAGCGCGATGGTGAGCGGATATTTGCCAATAAAACTGCTCTTGACCGGGTTGGTGTATTCCGACAGTACGCTCGTATTACCGTAACTAATTGCAAAACTATTGATTACGCCGCTCTGCGTAGCGTCGAAGGTGATTACCAACTCCTTGAAAAACTCCTTGTACTTGGCTTTGCCCATTTTTTCGAGCGACTGAGCGAGTACCGGCTCCACGTTGCCCGAGTCAAAAAGTCCAAAACTGCCTTCCGTAGCCGTGGCGAGTTCCTGCAATTCGCGCTTGACGTTCTGTGATTCGGAGTCGTACATCAGGATATTGAGGTAGATGCCGTTGTCTTGCATGCGCTGCACGAGGTTGCTGGCAAAATGCCTTGCCGCGCCGATATTGAGTCCACGCGCTATCAACGAGAGGATTACTGTCTCGTGGTTGCGGCGGTGCTTCTGGCAGTAATTGACGGCATCGTCGAGCGCGGCGGCGAGGTCGTTGCCAATGGCGGCGGTGTCGGTCTCGGGCGTCAGGTGGTATCCGGCTATCGCGCCAAGCAAGGCGAAGTCGGCGGTCTGTTCGGCACTGATGTACCTAAGCCCGCGTCCCTGCGCGCCAAAATAAAGGATGTTGGCATTGTCGTCGGGGGGCAGATAGTCGCCGATGCGTTGCAACGCCTTCTTAATCTGCGGAAAAACGCCGTGATGGTGCAGGTAATACGAATCCTCCACGAGAAAAACGTGCATCCTCCCCTCCCGCCGTGCCGACTTTGCGCCGCTCTCCTCCACATGGCACGGCACGTCAACGCCTTTTTCGGAGACACGGATGCTGTCGTCGGAGGAGGCAAACACACGCGCCCGTACGAGGATTTCGGGGTAGGCGTTGTCGTCAACGCTCAGCACCTCCAAATCCTGCGCACACGCCGCCGACACCACAAACACCCATAACACGCAGACCAAATATTTTACTAATCCGCTCATATACCGACTATTATCTCACTACATTATTAAACGACTTCAAATCCCTGGGTTTGACTTCCTCCCTGATGACGAGGATGGTGTCCCGCTGGTAATAAAACTTGGGAATCACCGTGCCACGCACCTTCACGTTGTCGCCAATGACGGGGAGAAAGTCGTTGGTGACGATGTTAATCTTGTTGTTGCCGCTGCTCTTGATTACAAAATAGCTCAAGTCGTCCAGGTGCAACGTGTTGATTACCTTGCCTTTCACAGAAACCTTCTTGCCGTCGAAAAACGATGGATGCTGCGTGATGACGTTCACCGGCGTAGTGCAGGCGGTAGTCAGGGTAATCAAGGCTGCCACAGCCAATATGTAGTACAATGCTTTCATTATGCGTAATTAATGATTTGAGATAGCAAAGTAAGAAAAAAAACACTATCCAACCAAGACATTAAGCCTTATGGAATAAATTTTTTTTCAAAAAAATAATAAATTTGTTGTTTGATGTTCTAATTGTTGCTATATTTGCAACGAAAAAACAGACAAACAAATTATTTATTAAACAAACAATCAGTAGAATTATGGCATACGTAATCAGCAAAACAGACTGCCAGGCATGTGGCACATGCAAGGACGAATGTCCTCAGGAAGCAATCAGCGAAGGCGACGTTTACACAATCGACCCCGATAAGTGCGTTGAGTGTGGCGCGTGCGCAGACGCTTGTCCCTGTGGCGCAATTACACCGGGCAACTAATAACACCGATTTCCGGCAGAAAAAGGGGGCGGACTCGAAACGATTCGGGCCCGCCCTTTTGATAAAACCGAATGTTTGATAAAATAATCGACTTCGCTATGAGATACTTAATGTTACTTGTGTGGATGGCGGTGGCGGTGTGTTCGTGTTTCAACACCAAATACGACGACACCGAGGAAAAACGGCTGCGACGCCGCGCCGACTCCATCCGCGCCGACTCCATATACCGGCTGCGCAACATACCCGACACCACGCTCGCCATATACAAGAGGGTGGCTTTCTGCGACACGATACATGTAGTGGTGTTTGACCGCGTGAAGATGCTGTCGGGAGACGAAGCGGCGGAATACGCCGTGCGGCACAATAGGTTTGGCAACACCGAGAAGATTATCGTAAACCCAAAAGTGCTGCTCGAAACCCTCAAAATAGCACCCGGCGCACAGATCCTGCTATTGGAAAACGACAACGACTCCACGGAAGTAGTAACAGAAGTAAATGGCAAAGACACTATAAAATACCACAAGCACCATCCATCGTTTCTATCGGACGGGCTGCCAAAAGAAGACCTTGTGCAGATGGTGATACACCGCCGCTTCATCGTCTATCTCAAACAACTGCCAAAAGACGAATAACATCACATTGTCTAATAACCAAACATACTGATTATGAAGAAGATAATACAACTTTTTGCATTGGTGGTGTCGCTCTCGATAGCGGCATGTATGCAGCCCGCAAGCACACCGCAGGGCGACGACAACAACGGCTCAGCCACCGCCACCAGCAACGTCCCCTCCACCCTATACACGCCCGTAGAGAGCGAGGTCGCACAGACTGAATCGGTACAGGACACCGAACAAATAGAGCAAGCCGACCAGACTGAGAAGTCGGACAAGAAACTCAAAGTAAAAGAAAAAGGCTCTTACACCGACAAGGAGCGCGTGGCTCTCTACATCCACACCTACGGACACCTGCCGAGCAACTACATCACCAAAGCCGAGGCGCAGAAACTCGGATGGGACAGCGGCGCGGGCAACCTCCGCAAAGTTGCGCCCGGCAAGAGCATCGGCGGCGACAAATTTGGCAACTACGAGGGACAACTCCCCAAGGACAAAAAACGCAAATATTACGAGTGCGACATCGACTACGGCGGCGGCAAGCGCAATGCCAAGCGCATAGTATTCAGCAACGACGGTCTCGTATATTACACTGAAGACCATTACAAGACTTTTGAAAAATTATATTAACCACAATAAAATGAACACATACATACTCAACTTCAACGACAAGAAAACCCCGGCAGAAATGCACGACTACCTCAAATTGATGCTCCAACTGCCCGACCATTACGGACGCAATCTCGACGCTCTCTACGACTGCCTGACGTCAATCACTGCGCCCACCACTATCTCCATAGCCAACCTTGACACCGGCAACGATTTCCAGATGCGTGTGCTAAACGTATTGCGCGACGCCGCCGACGACAACACGCGCCTCCGCCTTCTCCCAAAACCAGAAATATGGGCATAAAGACATCCGTAACCATCTAATACACAGTATCTAATGAAGACCTCTCACGCACATATCGCATTTATCAATAGTTGGGCTGCGGTGATTGCGGTGCTTATGGCGTTGACGGCGTTGCAATGCGGCAACACCCCCCAGCAACAGACGCGCAACACCATAGACTACGACGACGCAGAAGAAGAACCGGCACGGCGCAACCCTGCCTTCATGCTCTTTGAAAGCGAAGGTTCGTACCACCTATACCGCAACAGCGACAAGATAGCCTCCTTCGCCCTCACACAAGGCAGGAAGCCAATAGACATCTGTTCGCACAACGGCGACAGTTATATCCTCATCTCCGAATCCAAGCAAAAAGACTCCACCAACGCCGAGGCAATCCCGGCAGAAATACTCAAAAACGGCCGCAAGGCGATGATTTTTGACGAGGCGTTCAAGGCTATCAGCTTCAACATGGACGACGGGCATTTTTATGTATTGGGCAGGCTCGGCGACAGCGTAAACATCGTATATCGCGACGGTCTGCGCGCCCTCTCGTTTCCCGTGCGTCAAGACAGCCGTCCCGTGGACTTGTTTGTATTCCAACAGTCGATATACGTAGCCATGCAGCGCGGCAAATCGGTGGACATATACAAGGACAACAACAAGATATACACCCACCCCGGCACCTGCCGCGACCTCAAAGTATCCCTGCGCGGTATGTATATGCTTGCACACGACTCCCTCTACCACGACGATGCCCTTATCATGCACAGCGAGTACTACCGCAACGCCCACCTCGAACTCTTCGCCGTGCCTATGCTGCTCGAAGCAAGTGCCACAAGGCTTTTTACCGGCTGCCGCTCCTCGTTTGACAAGACGCACACATACGCCTGTACGTTTCTCGACCAACAGCCATACGCCACCATCAAGCCCGACGAGAAAACCATCGGCGAATCCGAACTCAACACCCGCTGCTGCGGCATTGCAATGTCCGGCGAGACGATGTACTACGTGAGCGAAAACCTTACGCCCGACAAGAAGCCGGTGAAACCTACTTCGTTCCGTTTTTTCATGGATCACGACGAAATGTTTTCCATCCAATTTGGCGACAAGCCCGCCACGCTGCTAATGATGGCGTCAGACTAACCACATAACATCTTTTAAAGTGCGCATTATGATTGCAGACCACATAAAAAGGTATCTCGTCTTTGCGGCGTCGCTTTTAGCGTTTGCCGTAGGCATTGCGCTGTTTACTCGCGCCAATTTTGGCATCATACCGCCGCTATGCCCTCCATACGTGCTTAGTTGCATACCGGGGCAGGAACTTACGGTAGGCATGTTGGCTATTATGATGATGTTTGTATTTGTGGCGATACAGGCGATATTGCTGAGGTCTGATTTTACAAAGCGCGACCTCTTGCAGATACCGGCGGCAATAGTGGCGGGCGTATTGATAGACCTCGCCATGATGGCCACGCAGTCTTTGCAGTGGGACGATTCCCTGACCGGCTACTTGATACGCGCACTACAACTGATAGTAGGTCTTGCGCTGATGCTAACCTCCCACGCCCTTCTGCGCCGCTGCCACGAAAAAATGGCTGGCGAAGGTCTCGTGCTGGCGTTTGCCCGGACTCTCAAAACAAGCGCTCCATTGGCGATGTTGGTGTTTGATTTTGCGCTTGCAACCACGGGATTGATATTCTGCATCTTTTATTTCGGGTCTATTAAGTGGGAACTGATAGGCATAGGCACGTTGCTGTCGCTATTGGTGCGCACATGGTTTTATCTGAAGGTGCAGCGGGATAGTGCGCGTCTGTGGAACAGTCCCGCCGACAACGACGATTCGCAGTTGCCATTGTCGGGCGACACATTTGCTCAGGGCAAATTCCCATTGGTGGTTACAATAGCCCGTATGCACGGCAGCGGCGGACGCGACATCGGCTACATGGTGGCGCAGAGGCTCGGTATCAATTTTTACGACAAGAAGATTATCAATGAGACCGCCCAGAACCTTGGTCTCGACAGCGATAAAGTTGCCAAATGGGACCAGAACACTTCCTTCCGCAGTCTGGGCAGGGCCGACGCTGTGTTTGCCGCACAATCGCAGATCATACGCGACGCCGCCCAAGAATCGTGCGTCATCATCGGTCGCTGTGCCGACTACGTGCTACGCGGACGCCCTTACTGCCTCAATATCTTCATCCGCAGCGACGAGGATTACGCCGTTACCCTTATCCGCAACAAGGACAATCTCTCCGAAACCCAGGCAAGGGACGTAATCCGGCTCAAAAACTCCGCCCGCGAGCGTCATTACGCCAGCTATACCGGCGGCAAGTGGCAGGATCCGAGCCATTACGACCTCGTTATCAACACCGCAAAAATCGGTGTGGAATCGGCGGTGGATATTATTTGCAATGCGGTGAATAATATCAAATAGCAGATTCCCTTATAAACACTTAAAGCCGCCCAAGGAGATTTTTCACTTCCTTGGGCGGCTTTAAAATTATT
>CAMJWL010000162.1 GCA_946409405.1 uncultured Bacteroidales bacterium | reverse complement strand
ATCTTTTTGAATCTTTTTTCAAACTTTTTTTCAAGTGAGTGTGAATCAAACTGTTACAAGGACATTTTTTTTAAAAATTATCCCTCCGTCATCTTCACAATCTTGTCAATATTAAGGCTGCGTGCCGATGCGTCGATAATATCCTTGTAGATGCCGCCTTGTTTATAGACTTCGTCGGGTCTGCCGCCCTGCTCCACGCGACCGATATTGAGCGCGTAAATCATCTCTGAATCAATAATTTGCGAGATAGAGTGAGAGATGATGACCACAGTGCGGTTTTGCTTGATGGCATCAATAGCGTTTTTAATCTGTTCGGTGGCGATGGCGTCGAGACTTGCCGTGGGTTCGTCGAGGAAGATAATCGGCGGATTTTTGAGGAACATACGCGCAATGGCGATGCGCTGTTGCTGACCGCCCGAAAGTTCGGATGCATTGGTCTTAAAACCGTCGGGCATCGTGGCAATCATGTCGTAGATGTACGCCTTCTTTGCCGCGTCGCACACCTCCTCAAATGTGGCGTCGGGACGACCGTAGCGGATATTTTCTTCCACAGTACCGTCAAAAATGTGATTCTTTTGCAACACAAGACCGATGTTGTCGCGGAGATACTGAGTGTCCCATTCGCGGATGTCAACGCCGTCGATGGTAATCGTGCCGCTGTCTGGCTCGTAAAACTTGTCCAAAAGGTTTACAACGGTGCTTTTGCCCGCGCCGGAGAGACCCACAAAAGCCGTTATCTTGCCATGCGGAATACTCATGCTGATGTCTGTAAGAGCCTTGCAACCATTGGGATACGTGAAGTTGACGTGCGAAATCTCGATGTCGCCGCGCACCTCGGCAGGTTTGTAAGGGCCGCTCTGTTCCGCGCTGTCCTTGGCATCAAGAATGTCAAAATAACCTTCGGCATAGATAAGTGCCTCATTTACATCGTCGTAGATGCGGTGAAGTTGACGAATTGGGGCGGTAACATTGCTAAACAGCATGATGTGGTACATAATCTTGCCGATGGTCATGCCCGGATAGTCGGTGAGGACGAGGTAGGCAGTCAGGATGATGATAAACACAGTGCCAATTTGCTCCACGAAAGTCTTGATGCCGTCATAGATAAAACTGTATTTCCGTGTATTCAACTGATTGTCAGTCAATTTGTTGATTACGTCGGTCTGTTTGGTGTATTCTATCTCCTCGCGGTTAAACGATTTGATAACGTTGATGCTCTGCAAAATGTTCATAATGCCGTTGCTCTTTGCCTCGCGGTAATTACGCATGTTGGTACGCCAATTTTTGAGTTTGCCTGCCTGTAAGTATGTAACGTAGAAGTAGATAGGCACAATTACAAGCGCAGTTAACCCCACGTAAAAATTGGCGGCAAACATCAGCACCAACGCCAAAACCGCACTCGTGCCAAGGGGCAGGATGTCGATGAAGAAGTTTTTGATGGTCATCGTGATAAAATCCACGCCACGGTCGATGCGGGTCTGCACTTTGCCGGGTTTGTTTTCGTCGCGGGTAAAAAACGCCACCTTGAAAGTAAGCACCTTTTTTATTACAACAGCCGCCAAGTCCTGAGAAATCAGCACTTTGATGCGCTCGCCGTAATATTTTTGCACGAAGTTGATGAGCAAAACAAGCAACTCTTTACCAAGCAAAATCGCCGAAATCACCATCATCACATACGACGCCTGACTCCACTCAAAATGCTCCAAATGTAAAAGACGGTTGACTTCATCGACAGTCTTGTCAAGCACCACGGCGTTGACCTGCGCGGCGAGCGACCCGATGAAAGTCATCACCAAGGTCAATACCACGAGCCATTTGTAAGGCTTTACAAACGGCATTATCTTAATAAAAAGTTGTTTTAGAGACATATCTTTTTATATTTTTGAACAACGATGTTTTTATAGTAGTAGAGACGTAGCGCGCTACGTCTCTACAAAAATAATTCGTTGTAAAAATTATTTCAAAATTTCGTCGGCGAGGGCTTCGAGCGCGGGGATGTCGGCATCCTTCAACGCGCCGCGTATCGTGGCAACGTTTTCGCAGATTTCAACGTCCTTGAAGTCGGCAAACATTTCGCGCATGATGCGAGCCGCCTGTGGTGCCCACGAACCGTTTTCGATGAAGGCGACGCGACGTTTCTGATAGTTTTTGATTTTGAGGTGATGGATGAAGTCCACCATCTTCGGGAACAAGCCGCCGTCGTATGTGGGCGCGGCGAGTACGATTTTGCCATACTTGAAAGCGTCCTCGATGCCCTCCGCCCAATCTTCCTCGCAGAGATTTGAGGTGGCAACTTTTGCCGCACCTTTCTTGCGGAGGATTTCGGCGAGGGTTTCGGCAGCGTTGCCGGTGTTGCCGTGCATAGTGCAGTAAGCGACGAAAACTCCCTCACTCTCAACGTCATACGCGCTCCAAATTGTATAAAGCCTCAGCGCATCGGCGAGCATTTCGCCTTTGAGGATGGGGCCGTGCAACGGGCAGATGGTCTGGATGTCGAGCGCGGAAGCCTTTTTGAGCAATGCCTGCACCTGTGCGCCGTATTTGCCGCAGATGTTGAAGTAATAGCGACGCGCCTCGCACGACCAATCGTCTGCCTCGGCATCGTAAACGCCAAATTTGCCGAATCCGTCCGCGCTAAACAGCACTTTGTCTGTGCTGTCGTAGGTAACAATCACTTCGGGCCAATGCACCATCGGCGCGGTAAAAAATTGCAACGTGTGCTTGCCAAGTGCCAATGTGTTGCCCTCCTTAACTGTCTGAATCTGAGCGGAAAAATCGTTTTTGGGGAAGTAGAGGGCGAGCATTTTGGCAGCCGCAGCCGAGCAAACGATTTTTGCATTTGGGTATTTTGCCACAAAGGTTGCCACGAGCGACGAATGGTCTGGCTCAACGTGCTGTACCACAAGGTAATCGGGGGTGCGACCGCCCAAAGCGGCATCAAGTTTTTGCAACCACTGTTCGCCGCAACGGGAGTCAACGGTGTCCATCACGGCGATTTTTTCGTCAATTACTACGTAAGAATTGTAGCACATTCCTTCGGGCAGATAGTACTGACCCTCAAACTGTTGTATCTCAAAATCTTCACAACCGATGTACGCGATGTCGGCGGATACAGTGCGGTCAAGTTTGATAGATGCGTTTTCTGACATTTTTTGATGATGTTTTTGGTTAACAATTATGGGCGTAAAAATACAATATATTCTTGTAACGGCAAATATTTTTTTGTTTTTTTGACGATATAAACTATTTTTGCAGCACAGAAAATATATCAAAATAATGTCTTACAAACGCATATTAACAATCCAGGACATATCCTGCGTGGGGCAATGCTCGCTGACGGTGGCGTTGCCAATACTCTCGGCAAGCGGCAACGAGACCTGCATACTGCCCTCGGCGGTGCTTTCCACGCATACGGGAGGTTTTAAAGGTTACACATTCCGCGACCTCACCGACGACATCCCCGCCATCGTAAAGCATTGGCTATCAGAACGTATCAATTTTGACGCCTTTTACACCGGCTACCTCGGCACGGCGCGTCAGGTGGAGTTGGTGATGGATATTATCAATAGTCCGCTGCGCCTACCCGACGCACATATTATAATAGATCCCGCGATGGGCGACAACGGCGTGTTTTACAAGGGCATGGACGACAATTTTCTGCAATCCATGCGCCGTCTTGTCTGTATGGCAGACATCATCATCCCAAACATCACCGAGGCATGTATGCTCACCGGCATCGGATACCGCATGGATTACGACGAGGATTACATCAGACGAATTGTTGACGGGCTTTTGACTATTATCGGCAACAACAAGACCGTGGTGCTCACCGGCGTAGGATTCCGCAGCGGAGAGACTGGCGTAGGTGTCTATACGTCAGGAAGTTCGTACCATTATCCGCACGTCAAACTCGAAAAAAACGTTTCCGGCACAGGCGACATTTTTGCATCGGCATTTACTGGCGCGTTGCTCAACGGCATCTCCACCCAAGAATCCGCAAAAATCGCCGCCGACTTCACCCTCGCCGCCATCAAGGAAACCATACAAAACCCCGTGCATTGGTACGGAGTCAAATTTGAAACCGTCCTCGGCGAGTATATCCAAAAAGTGTGCGTGTCGCCGCAAGACGTTGCAAAAATCTAAATTCACGGACAAATTGCCTCAAAAAGCAATGGTATTTTCCAAAAATATTTATTGTAATAGAAAATTTGTCCAAATATTGCAATGTTTTTGGAGATAATTTTTGGTTGCGCTAATTTTGCCGCTGTAATTAATTAACAGACAAAATAAAAATATTAAAACATTACAGACATGAAAATTGCAGAACAAATCACTGACCTCATCGGCAATACGCCGCTTGTAAAACTCAACAAGTTTGCCTCCATATACGGGGCTACCGACGCTACAATCATTGCCAAGGTGGAATACTTCAACCCCGCTGGCAGCGTCAAAGACCGCGTGGCATACGCCATGATTACAGACGCGGAGCAAAAAGGCACTCTCAAACCCGGCGCAACCATCATCGAACCCACCTCCGGCAATACCGGCGTAGGTTTGGCTTTTGTGGCAGCCGTTAAGGGTTACAAGGTAATCCTCACGATGCCCGATTCGATGAGCGTGGAGCGTCGCAACCTCTTGAAGGCATACGGCGCAAAGATAGAACTCACCCCCGGAGCACAGGGCATGAAGGGTGCTGTGGACCGCGCCAACGAACTCAACGCGCAGATTCCAGGCTCGGTGATTCTCCAACAGTTTGAAAATCCCGCCAATCCCGCCATCCATACAGCCACTACGGCTCAGGAAATTTGGCGCGACACCGACGGCAAAATCGACGCTTTCATTGCTGGTGTCGGCACAGGCGGCACGGTTTCGGGCGTTGGCAAGTACCTGAAAGAGAAGAATCCCAACATCAAGATTTTTGCCGTAGAACCCGCTTCGTCGCCGCTCCTCTCCACCGGCAAGGCTGGCCCGCACAAGATTCAGGGCATCGGTGCCAATTTTGTGCCCAAGACTTACAGCGCAGATGTTGTTGACGAGGTAATTACGGTGGAAAACGATGCCGCCATCCTCGCAGGTCGCCGCTTGGCACAGCAAGAAGGTCTGTTGGTGGGCATTTCGTCGGGTGCGTCGGCATACGCCGCTTCCGTCATTGCAAAGCGTCCCGAGTTCAAGGGCAAGAATATTGTCGCCTTGCTTCCCGACACCGGCGAAAGGTATCTCTCCACAGTACTTTACGCTTTTGAAGATTATCCGTTGAAGTAAAAGACTGATTGATTGTTGTTCCATAATAAAATGAGGGGGCGCGGCAATGCCACGTCCCCTCATTTTATTTATCCAAACAGTTTGCCGTAATTAATTACTTTGCCGTTGGAAGTGTTCATTGCCAGATTGCCAGTATAGACTACGGTGCAGTTGTCGGATGGGTAGCCCGAAAAACTTTGCCACTTGATAATACCTTTGAAATAGTCGGGTGAAAAGGTCGCGCCAGCCTTGACTTCGTATGCCAACTGTTTGCCGTCAACATTATCGATGAGGTCGATTTCGTTGCCACTACTATCACGGAAAAAAGTCAAATCTGGCGAAAGTCCTTGATTGTAATAATGTTTGAGGAACTCAACAATTACCAAATTCTCAAACAATCCGCCTTTGAGGAAATGTGTTGACACTTGCTCCGCCTTTTTGATGTCCAAGAGCGAACACGCCAATCCCGTGTCATAAAAATAGAGTTTTGGGCTTTTAACCAGGCGTTTGGAAAAATTGTTATAGTCGGGTTTCAAGAGATAACAAATGAAACTCGACTCCAAAACCGACATCCACGCATTAGCCGCCGATACCGAAATCCCGCAGTCGTTGGCGAGCGACGACATATTGAGAACCTGACCGATACGACCGGCGCAAAGTTTTACGAATTTCTGAAATTTGCTGAGGTCGCCAATGTTTCTTACCTGCCTTACATCGCGCTCTACGTATGTTTCTATGTAGTACGGATAAAAATCCACAGGATGTATATCCTTATCATAAAGACGCGGATACGAGCCGTTGAAAATCAGATTGTCAACATCTTTCCACTCTATGCCGCCGTCGCGCATCTCTTTTTGTGAAAAAGGCAGAAGTCGCAAGACCGCCGCTCTACCCGCAAGCGACTGATTGACAGCCTCCAACAGCAAGAAATTTTGTGAACCAGCCAAGATATACATTCCAGTCTTGTTGGCGTTGTCGGTTGCGGTCTGAATGTACGAAAACAACTGCGGCACTTTTTGTGCCTCGTCGATGATAGTCTTGTCGGGATAGGTTTTGAGAAACCCACGCGGATCCTCTGTCGCAAAAAGCCTCACGTCAGGGTCTTCGAGCGACACGTAGTTATAATCCTTGAAAGTGTTTTTCAGAAGCGTTGACTTACCCGATTGCCTTGGTCCTGTGAGAGTTACAATAGGATATTTTGTCAACATCTCCTTGATTTTGTTCGTTAAAAGTCGATTAACCATAGTATTACTGCGTAAAAAAGTTTTGCAAATTTACTTTTAAAAAGTGAATCTGCAAAACTTTTTGCTATAAATTCTTTGCAAATTTACTTTTGAAAAGTTAATTTGCAAAGAATTGTGGTGTTCGTCGGTCTGACGAAGGGTTAGAATTTCTTTGTGAGTTTCTTGCCTTTGTAATTGACAGTTTGCGATTGAGAACCTTTTTTATGAACAGTAATTACAAAACTATGTCTCACAAGCATATTTCCACCGGCATTTTCGATGATAAGAGTTTTAGAAGCATCGTTCCAAGAAAAATGCGTTTTGCAGAAATTGCCTTTTTCATAATCATTGGTTTCGCCGTCGTCTTCGTAAAGCGTAAATTCTGCGTCTTGTCCTGGATAAACATCTACTTTGAGCGCATTTTTTGCTTTTGTATTAGACATTTGGGTGTTGGACGACACGCCACCTCTTATGATAATGCTACCCGCTTTTACGAAAACAGGGATAACACTATTGTGTATTTGCTTTACAGTTTCTTCGGGAAGTGGTTGGAGACAGTAACTATTTAAAATTTCTTGACCAATTTCCTTTTTGATTGTTTGTCCGCCATCATAATGTACATCATTTATGCCATAGTAATCATACCATCCACCCTCATTTTGTGGCAGATACGTCTCCCATTCGGTAACGTCAGGTTCTGTTACTGGGCTGATTAACAACGCTTTGCCAAACATATACTCGTATTTTTGAGTCAAGGCTATAGAATCGTAATGAAAATCAAAAACCAACGGACGCATCAGCGTAGAGCCGTTGAAAGCCACTTCCGCCGCGTTGGAATAGATATACGGGAAAAGTTGTTTGCGCTCATCAATGCAACGGCGAATATTTGCCTGAGCCTCCGCGCCGTATTTCCACGGTTCTGTGTCGCTCATATAGCCGTGTACGCGCATAAGGGGCAGATATACAGATAGTTGAATCCAACGGAGCATACGGTTGATGTAGTCTTGATTGGTGTATTGGTCGTAAGGACGGAAAAAACCGCCCGCGTCATACGTCCACCACGGCACACCCGCCGCTTGAAGTCCCAATCCGCCCGTTATCTGACGGCGGAGGGTTTCCCAATCGTTGCCAACGTCGCCGCTCCACAATGCCGAGCCGTAACGCTGTATGCCCAAAAATCCGCTGCGGGTGAGAATCATCGGGCGTTTGTTGG
>CAMJWL010000161.1 GCA_946409405.1 uncultured Bacteroidales bacterium | reverse complement strand
ACCACCTCCGGCTTTGTCTCCATTAGCATTATCGCCGTCAATTTCTTGCCCATATCCTTCAACGAGTGTCCGCAAAGGAAAAGATTGTCGTCGATAATCAGCCAACGGTCGTGCGAAGGGTTTGACCATAGATGAGTGTTGATTGGTTCAACGTTTGCGGCGGCATTGTGGGCATTGCGCAGGGCGGTATGCTCGTTGCTTGAATAAATGTCTGCCGAAACGCCCTTCTGTCTTACATCAAGAATCTCAAAAGTGGCGGCATCAATGTAAGGGTCAATGATTATCACACGTTTTTGTGCGGTCTTAACCATCCGCTCCAACAGCGACCGCGCCTCAAAAAACTGTCCGTTGAAAAACACCTGTTCCACCGGCGGAATATTGGTGCGGACAAAAAAGTCGATTTTTTCGCGGTGGTCAGCAAGTTCTTTTTCAATGGCAAGCATCCGGTTGTCCTGACGTTCCAAACGCGAATCTATCTGTCGCTGCATTGCAAGAAGTTGTTGGTTGACATTATATCCACGGAGCACGTATTCCTTCAAAACCGATGTTGCCCAACGGCGGAATAATGTCGCATTTTTGCTGTTAACCCTGTAACCTACTGATAATATGGCATCAAGATTATAAAATTGTGTATTATACACTTTGCCATCGGCGGCAGTATATTCCAAAATGGAATACACTGAATTTTTGTCAAGTTCGCCTTCTTTAAAAATATTAGAAAGGTGCTTGGAAATCGCAGGTTGCCTTACTCCGAACAAATCTGCAATTTGCTGCTGTGTAAGCCAAACGGTGTCTTTCTCCAACCTGACTTCTATACGAATATCATTATCAGGCTGATAAAGCACTATCTCACCGCTGTTTTGCGGCGTGGGGAAGGTTGGTATGTTGTCTTTCTGCGGCATAATTATAATGTTATATTTTTCTACAAAACTACCAATAAAATCTGAAATACACAATCCCTCGCAAAAAAATCCTAACTTTTTCTCCGTTACGCAAAAAGATTGCGCACCGCACTCATACCTTTGTAGCGTCAATCAACACCAATTAAAAACGAAGCCATTATGAAAATCATCACAGGGCAATACAACACCGCCAAGGTCTTCACCGACACATTGGAGGAAACGGCGGAGCAACAGATAGAAACTCTTTGCAATCAGGAGTTCACATCGGGCGCAAAGATCCGACTGATGCCCGACGTGCATACGGGCGCGGGCTGCACCATCGGCACGACGATGACTATCACCGACAAAATCGTCCCCAACCTCGTGGGCGTTGACATCGGTTGCGGTATGGAAACAGTTGTAATAAAGGCAGGTACAGAGCCAAGCGACAATTTCAACCCCGCGAAATTGGACCAAATCATCCGTCAAAAAATCCCAAGCGGCCGCAGCATCCGCAAAAAGCCACACAAGTACGCCAAGGAAATAGATTTCAGGAAGATACGCGGCGTCCTTGACAAAAGTCGCGCCGCACACAGCATCGGCACACTTGGCGGCGGCAACCATTTCATCGAGGCTGACCGAGACGACGACGGCAACCTCTATCTCGTTGTCCATTCGGGCAGTAGGCACGCCGGCCTCGAAATCGCCAATTATTACCAAAAGATGGCGCAAGAACAACTTCGCCGCAACCACATTACAGACATCCCCGACGATTTGGCGTATGTAAGCGGCTCATTGTTTGACGATTACATCAACGATATGGAGATAATGCAGTATTTTGCAATGCTCAACCGCAAGGCGATGATGTACAAGATTGTCAAAGGCTTGGGCATCAAGGAGTACGACATTTTGGAGCGGTTCACAACCATCCACAATTACATCGACATCAAAAATATGATACTCCGCAAAGGCTCTGTGAGTGCCCAAAAAGGCGAAAAAATTCTGATTCCCATCAATATGCGCGACGGCAGCCTCATCTGCATCGGCAAGGGCAACGAGGATTGGAATTGCAGTGCACCTCACGGAGCGGGACGCATTATGAGCCGCAACCAAGCCAAGGAAATGCTTGATATGGAGGATTTTAAAGCCTCGATGGAAGGCATTTACTCCACCTCAATCAACCGCAACACCATCGACGAGGCACCAATGGCATACAAGACAATGGACGAAATCCTCGCCAACATCGGCCCCACGGCGGAAGTAGTCAAGGTAATCAAGCCGATATTCAATTTCAAGGCGGGTAAGGAGTAAAATTTTTGCAATAATTTTTGGTGAATCCAATATTAATATCCATATTTGCAAAAAGAAAAAACGATATGGCGAAGCACCCTAAATACATCAATCCGGCGACGGACTTTGGGTTCAAGAAAATCTTCAAGGACGAGGAGATAACACGCGGATTTCTCAACGCCTTGATGAAGAAATACAATCCCGAAATCCACATCGCAAAAGTTGACATCACCGACGGCGAGGCTGACGATTCCAACAAGAACTCACGCCGCGTCGTCTATGACGTGCATTGCGTTACCGACACCGAGGAGGAGTTCATCATCGAAATGCAGAACGACTCGCAGGAGTTTTTTGCAGAGCGCATAGTGTATTACCTTGCGCGGTCGGCGTCGCGTCAACAGGAAAAAGGGCTTGTCGAATACACCGACGAAAACAGCGAAATCAAGAAAAAGCCTTGGGACTACCGCCTCAAAAACATCTACGGCGTATTCTTTATGAACTTTGAGGACACGGCTCATCCACAAGCATTGTCGCATTTTGCACTGATGGAAACTACAAAACATTACAAGGATTCCGATGTATTTCAATATTGGAAGATACAGATGCCGTTTTACCGCAGGATGAAGGAATCTGACTGCAAAAACGACCTCGACAAATGGATATTTAACCTATCAAATATGCAGGAAATGGAAACGACATTATCATTCACCAACGAGATACCGCTCTTTATGCGCCTCGGCAAAATCGCCTCGTACTCCAATCTCAGTACGAAGCAACAGATACAGTACGACGACAGTTACCACAATTATATGTGCTACCTCGGACAGATGGACTACAAGTTGAAGCAAGGCATAAAGATAGGTAAAGAAGAAGGTCGGGCGGAAGAGAAAATCTCTATGGCTCGCATTATGAAATCTTCCGGCGAGCCTGTGGACAAAATCGTCAAATACACCGGACTGACTGAGGAAGAAATTAACAATTTATAAAAGGGAAACAATACGACGGCTGCCGTAGTGGAGGAGTTCTTCGTTTCAGAGGTAGATGGGAGGTAACACTCCGTCTATAAGTAAAGGCCTCCGCGCTTGTTGCGCCGTTTTTTTTTGTTTAACCAATTAAAAATAAAACTGTTATGAAGTTTGATTCGATGCTCAAAGGCGATGCGATGCAGAATTACGAAGGCGGCGAGGCCTTTGCAATGACACCCGAAATGGAACTCTACACCGCAGTTGTAACGTCCTCGCTCAACGACAAGTTTTATGAGAAAAACGACGAGCGGATGTGGCGCATTTTTAATTTGGTTAAGAAAGTAACGCCCGAATTTGTGGCAAAACTCGCCGTCTATGCCCGCAACGAGATGAACCTCAGGAGCGTGCCGTTGTTGCTCACCGCACTCCTTGCAAAAATCCACAGCGGCGACAATCTCGTATCCCGCACCATCGACAAGACCGTCCTCCGCGCCGACGAAATTATGGAACTCCTTATGTGTTACCAAGTTTGCAACCCTCAGAGGGGCGAGAAAAAACTCAAAAAACTTTCGCGGCAAATCCAAGAGGGACTCAAAAAAGCCTTCAACCGTTTTGACGAATATCAGTTTGCAAAATACGACCGCGACTCCGTGGTGAAACTCCGCGACGCGCTTTTCCTCGTCCACCCTAAGGCGAAGGACGCGCAGCAACAGGAGATTTTTGACAAGATGACAAACCGTCAACTGCAAATCCCCTACACTTGGGAGACCGAACTCTCAGCCCTCGGTCAGCAACGATTTGAAACCAAAGACCAAAAACAATCCGCCTTCCGCGCCAAATGGGAGGAACTGATTTTCAGCGGCAAAATGGGTTATATGGCGTTGCTCCGCAATCTGAGGAATATGCTCACGACCAACGTTTCAGGCATCGCCATCGACACTGTTGCCAACCGTCTTTCAGACGCCGACCAAGTGCGAAAATCCAAGCAACTACCATTCCGATTCCTTGCCGCCTACCGCGAAATCAACGGTATCGAAAATTCTAACACTCAATACATTATGACGGCGTTAGAGCAAGCCGTCCGCCATTCCGCCGCCAACATCGAAGGCTTCGGCAGCGACACCACCGTACTTTTGGCGTGCGACGTGAGCGGTTCGATGCGCAGTCCAATCAGTCCCAAAAGCAAAGTGCAACTTTACGACGTCGGACTTATGCTCGCAATGTTGCTCAAAACCCGTTGCCGCAGCGTTGTGTCGGGCATTTTCGGCGACAAATGGATGACAGTCAACACCCCCTCCGACAATATCCTCCTGTCCACCGAACAAATGCGCAGTCTCGAAGGCAAAGTGGGTTTCAGCACCAACGGCTACGCTGTCATCGACTATCTGATTACCAAAAAGATGGCGATAGACAAAGTGATGTTTTTCACCGACCTTCAAATGTGGGACTCCACGGGTCGCAACGCCAAAATCCGCAATTCTTGGAACCGTTACAAGGCATTGTACCCACAGTCAAAACTTTATCTTTTTGACCTCAACGGCTACGGACAGTCGCCCCTCAAACTCGCTCAGCCCGACGTCTATCTCATCGCCGGATGGAGCGACAAGATTTTTGACGTTCTTTCGGCAGTGGACAACGGCACCGAGGCAGTGGAAGTGATCAAAAATGTGGAGGTGTAATTATGACAACAATCAAGTATTACCGTGAAAGTTGTTGTGCCGCAGATGATTATGTCAACTACGACCAAACAATCACAATGCCCGACAACGCCACATTATCGGATTTGGTGCATTATATTTTGCACACTCATTTTGGCAATTACAGTTTCATACCCTACACCGGCAGCGGTTCATTATGGGTTTTAACATCCAACACAGGCGACCTCGCCACCGTCGGCGACGACCAAGAGCGCATCATTTACATCAACTTCGCCCCAACAACACTATTGAAAGACATTGGGGTGAAGGAGATATATGCGAAGCGGTGAGATAATGGAGGATTGGACACAACGAATTAACATTTTTCTACATACGCACTACAACCATCTGAAATACGGGTCAGGAATTATGTTGGCGGTTTTTGAGGGGTATAAACCTTAATATATTTTTCGAGATTTTTTTCTGAAAAAAGTTGCGGAAATATTTTGTAGTTTCAAAACTAATCCTTTATATTTGCAACGATAAAACTGATGGGCGGTATTGACACGCCCGCAGCCGAGAATAATGATAGAATTATTCGGAAGTTGTGCTGCCTCTCTGATTATTGGGGACGTAGGAAATTCTTAAAACGAGAGAGGACAGCACGGCGACCGGCTCAATATATTGGGCGTGGTGTGCATTTGTTATATCTTCTCGTTTTGGGTTTCCTACGACCTCTCAATAATCAAGATGTAACAGAAATAGAGCAGGCTACGCTTTTTTATTTCCCTTTCCTTATGATTTTATGAAGTTGTTCTTGAATTAAAAATCAACCAATAATAAAGAACAATATGGAAGAACATTATTTACCCATACAACCGGAATTTGCCGAAACCCTTACCGACAATTATTTAGGCAAAACCTCGCCTTACGAAATATTGGCGAAATTCGATTCCTATATGTCGGACATTGACAAATTGGGCAAAAAAGATTTGTACCAAGGCATTTGCAACAAGTCGGAAGTCCCGCCGCAAGGCATTCGCAAACTCGCCGCAAAACTTGCTGACAACGTTATGCCTAATCAAAAATAACTTTCACTGCGCTAAGTTTTGGCGCAGTGAAGTGGTAAATTTGCAAGAATAAAAATTGATGTTTAACTCAATAAAAAACAAAAAAGTATGAAATCAAAAGGTGTAGCATACGTGCTGTTGATTTTCCTCGGATGGTTAGGAATCCACAAATTCTATGTGGGGAAAGTGGGCATGGGGGTTGTTTATATACTTCTCCTTGTTTCGGGTTTTCTTCTATGGATACCTTGGATATTGCTCGTAATTGGCTTGTTGATTGACTTGTTTATACTTGGAAGTCAAGTGGACACATGCAACCTTGCGCAGTCTAACAGAAATCTGTTGAATCAGACCGCAATGTTGGCGCAGGGAACGGCTAACTTGTCGGCAAGGGTTGCCGCAAATCAAAGTCAGCCTAACGCCATGACGATGCAAAACAGAGCAATCGGCGTTCCTACTCCGCCGCCCGCGCCGAATCAGTCTAACAACCAAGTTGAGCAACTCCGCAAACTGAAATCGCTTTTGGATGCGGGGATTCTTACCCAAGAAGAATTTGAAGCCGAAAAACAGAAAATTTTAAATTCATAAATTATGACAAACGAGCAAATCAACCGCCTCATAGATTTGCAAAAACTCTACGAGGAGGGCATTCTTAACGAAGACGATTTAGCCAAGGAAAAGGCTAAAATTCTTAATCCCGAACCGCAAGTCACTGAAAATCCGACCCCTGCGGAAGAAATCACGGTCGTCGCCGAGCAAACTCCGGCAGGACCTCAACCCAACGTTTCTCCCAACGTCGAGAAAATGAAAGAACTTTTCGAAAAATATAAAATTCCGATAATTGCGGTTGCGGGCGTTTTGGTTTTGTCCGCAATAATCGGGGTTGTTTATTCGTTAAATTCTAAGACGGAAGAACCTGCACAAGTGGCTAAGCAACCGACACAGCAACAAGTAGTTCAGCAACCGGCGCAAAACACCGCCAAGGTTTACAACTACCCAACGGTTAAAAACGCGCCTAACAAAATGCGTGTCAGCATTGTGCGCGTAGTTCTTGCTGACGACTACACCGCCATCGAGTGCGCTGTTGACAACACTCACGGGGCTTATTCGTATATCGCAATTGATTCAGAAACTTGGATTACGCCAAACGAAAGCCATATCGTTGAGGAGCAACTTACGAGAACCGACGGCATTGCCATTTCTCCGGGCAAAACCGCGATTCCGAAGGGCAAGGTAACACCGTTCACATTGTATTTTCCGCCGATAGACAAAGGCACAGACGTTCTCGACTTGGAAGAATCCGGCAAGATGGGATGGAAATTTTACGGAATCAAACTGAATTGAAATATCCACGTATTATTAACTCATTAAATCGAAAAACAATTATGGACCAAACAAATTTGCCAATCAAAGATGACAATCGTTTCATCGATTGGGAAGAGGAGATTAATAATCTCAACTTCAACAAAACTCCTGACGGTCATACATTGCCGCCGGAGCAAAGGCTGTCGCCCGCGCACAATTCTAAGTTAAGGGAGGCAATGTTGTCAATGCTCAACATCACCACACAAGTAGGCGGTGTATTAGTGCAAGCAGGTCAAATGGCGTTGAAATTGGTATTTGAAGCCATCAAACGATTTCCAAATACCGCCTGTGGTTTGTTGATTGTAGGCACATTGCACGCGATTGCAAACTGCATTCCGTTTTTCGGATTCTTCCTTAACGGACTTCTGTTGCCGTTTGATGTAGTAATTCTCGGTGCCGCAGTGATTAAAGACCTCTCTGAAACAAAAGTATTCAAGAACTTTATTTCTGCGTGTAGCACTTATGTCGGAGGCAAAATTGCAGCGTAAAAATATGGCA
>CAMJWL010000160.1 GCA_946409405.1 uncultured Bacteroidales bacterium | reverse complement strand
AGGACTTTTTCCGGGTTGTGCAAAATCTTTTTGAATCTTTTTTCAAACTTTTTTTTATTACGCTAATTTACAAAATGTTGCAAGGGCGCGAAAAAGCGAAATTTTTCACTTTTTTTGCTGCAAAATCTCATTTGCAACGTTTTTTGTGCGCTCAAAATACTCGTCGGCGGCAGATTTTTTGATGTGGTTCTTGTCTTGCATCATTTTTTTGCGGCTTTCGGTCTCTATTTTGAGAAGCGGATCTTTGGCATCCTCCTCCTGTTTTTTCTTCTCCTCCTCGGCCTTCTGTTTCTCTTCCATTTCCTTCTGCGCCGCCTCCGAGTAGGTGGTGATGCTTTTGAGAGTGTCGTCGAAACTGTTGAGCGGCTGAGTCTCCACCTTTTCCTTCTCCTTGCTGTCGGTATTGCGGCGAAACGCATATATCATCCCCACGATGAACGCGAAGAATACTATTAGCATCAACGCCCAAAATGCTGCTGGATTCATGTCGTCAGTTTTTTAGTTTATTTGAAGAAATACTTGAAAAACGACACCTTGGATTTCTTGTGATGTTTTTTCATCTTCTTGTTGGTCTCCTTGTGGTGCTTTTTCATGTGTTTGCTCATTTTAGTTTCCTGCATGTCAATGATGGCCTTGCGTGCCTTCTTGATGTGCTTGCGCTCGGCACGGTCGAGTTTTGCCTTCTCCTTGGCGCGCTCCTTGTCGTCCTTCCAGAGGGCTTTGCGCTCCTTTTCAGTAAGACCTTCGCCGCGCATGTCCTTCTCGCGGATTTCGCGGATTTGCTGCTTGTGCTCCTGCTCTTTGAGGATTTTTTGGGCTTCCTTTTCGTGTTTCTTTTGGTTCTTCTTGTGGTCGGGACCTTTGCCCTCGGCTTTTTTGAACTCTTTGGTGGCCTTGTGCTCCTCCTTTTTCTTCTGCTTTTCCTCGCGGGTGAGTTTTTCTTTCTTCTCTTTTTTCTTTTTCTTTTCCTCTGTCTGCGCTACCGGCTGCTTTACTTCGGGCTGCGCGTCCTCAAACTCCACGCTCTCGCCATCCTTACCGAAGTCGTCGGGGTCGGTGATTTCGGGGTCGTAGTCTTCGTCGTACACCTTTGGGTGTTTTTTGTCGTATTTTGCCTTCTTCTTGGCGGCTTTTGCGGCTTCGGCAGCCTTTTTTTCTGCGTCTTTTTCTTGGTCACGTTCAGACTTTGCGGCATCGGAAGCCTCCTTTTGTAAGGCTTTTTCGGCGTCCGCTGCGTCCTTCTCGGCTCGACGGATGGCCGATGTGGAATCCTTAACCTCTTTTTTTCTTTTTTGCTTTGCCTCTTTCTCGCGCTGTTTCTTTTGTTTCTCCCACATCTTTTTCCATTTTTTGCGCGAGATGCCTTTGTTGATGTCGAAACCGTCTTCCGAAAACTGCATGCCGCTCGGCGCGTACTCGGCGTTGAAGTCGGGCGTACCGTTAATCAAGTCGCCCTGCGCCAAAGCCTCGCCGCCGCTTACAGCCGTTAATGCCAACAATATTATTATGAATGTCTTCATCTTTAATGTCTGTGTGTTTTAGAAAAAAAATAGTTACTTTTGCAACGACATTTTGAAGGTGCAAACTTAATAAATATAAACGATGAAAACTAATTTGTATTGGATTTTTGTGCCAATTTGCCTCATTTTTTTTTCGTGCGGGCATGAGGAGAACCCCGTGCCGGATCTTTGGGTGGATTTTCAGGTGAATGTATATAACGCCGAATTTTCCTCGCTGCAAAACCCCGGCGGATGGGCGTATGTAACGGGCGGTTACAACGGTGTGTTTATCTACAACTTTGATAATCAGTCTTTTTACGCATACGACCGCGCTTGCCCATCCGACATCGCACACGCGCCTCTCGTATATGACGAGAAAAGGCACGAACTCCTGCACGCCGACACTACCGAAAACTGCAACTCGCGATACAGCGTACTCCTGCACGGCGCGGTAACGCACGGCGACTCTAAATATCCGCTGAGGGAATACAAGGCGGCGATGTATGGCACAAAGTTGAGGGTGATGTCGGAATGACATAGACAAACGACTGCGCAACACTACGTTTTTTTTGCAAAAATTATCCTTTTTGTTTACCTTTGCCCAAAATTACAACACCACATCATGTTCGACATCATTGCCACCACTTTCTTCGGCCTCGAAAACGTGCTCGCCGAGGAAATCAAAAATATCGGCGGACAAAACGTCCAGCCAATCACTCGCGCCGTAATCTTTAAGGGCGACAACGAGGCTCTCTACCGCGCCAACCTCTGGTGCAGGACGGCGTTGAAAATCCTTGTGCCAATACAGACCTTCAAGGCGTTCAACGACAAGGAGTTTTACGACCAGGCACGACAAATCAACTGGCAGCGGTATATGGCTGTGGACGACACCTTCGCCATCGACAGCGTGGCATCAGGCCCGATATTCACCCACAGCAAATATCTCGCCCTCAAATGCAAGGACGCCATCGCCGACTACTTCCGCGACAAGCGTGGCCGCCGCCCAAATGTGGACGTAGAATACCCCGACCTCCGCGTCAACGTCCACGCATTCAACTCCGAAATCACCATTTCCATCGACTCCACGGGCATCCCGATGAGCAAACGCGGCTACAAAACACGCCAAGTGCAAGCCCCGCTCAACGAGGTGATGGCGGCGGGCATATTGAAGTTGACAGATTGGGACTGCCAGACACCATTGATAGACCCGATGTGCGGCTCGGCAACCTTTGCAACCGAGGCGTGCATGATGGCGATGGACATTGCGCCGGGCAGTTACAGAAACTTCGCAATGGAAAAATGGCGCGACTTCGACTCCAAATTGTGGGGCAATCTGCGACAGGAGGCCAAGGACAGGCGACTCCCCCACCCCACCGCCACAATCGCTGCCTACGACCGCGACCCGATGGCTCTGGACGTTGCGAGCCAGAATATAGACAAGGCGGGACTGAGCGAATACATAGACCTCGACCGCCGCAACTTCTTTGATGCGCTGACAGACGGCACACAATCGGGCAAATTGCTGATAATGAACCCTCCATACGGCGAAAGAATAGACGGCGGCAGCGGCGACGACATGACCGATTTTTACCGGCAGATAGGCGACTCTCTCAAACAAAACTACGCCAACAGCCGCGCATGGATACTGAGCGGCAATCTCGACGCCATCAAGCGCATAGGACTCCATCCGTCCCGAAAAATCAAACTCTACAACGGCGCGATAGAGTGCAGGCTCGAATGTTTTGAACTATACGACGGCTCCAAGAAAAGGGCGAGAGAAAAATAATTTTTGCGCAATTAGTGCATTATTGCATATTATTTGCTAATTTTGTCGGTGAAAAAAAGTAATCACTTAGGTAGCAAATGAACGAAAAGATACTCGACGCGCTGATGCGTCTTTTTGCATTGATAACCGACCCCAACGACGTCGCCAACAACAAGGGGGCGCGAGTAGTTGTGGAGGCATATCTGCGCGGTTTGCTTTCGGCGAGTCTCGTGGACGAGTATCTTGTGCGCTACGACAAATACCTCGACGAATACCAAGACCGCAAGGCCACCGGCACTTCGTCGCGCAAAAACATCTCCGCAAACTCGGTAAAGGTACTCAAAATATGCGAGTTGATCAACCAACAACTACACCACCGCGAGAAGATATATGTGCTGATACAACTGATGGAGTACGTCTGCACCGATAGTTTCCTCACCTCACGCGAAAGGGACTTCGTGGAAACGGTGTCGCAGTCGTTCAACATAGACCATTCGGAACTCAAAAACCTCGAAGCCTTCATCGAAGACGACATACATCAGGCGGCGATACCGCAAAATTTTCTCCTCATCGACTCGCAGCCCTACTCCACCGGCGGCACAAGGCACGTTACCTACCCCGGACTGGACGGCGGCATCAGGATATTGCTTATAGACAGCATTGCGGGCTTCTTCTTCATATACCAAGGCACGCCGCCCGTGAGCATCAACGGACGCAAGGTGCAGAACGGCAAGGTATATCGTTTTGACAACGGCGGCATCATCCGAGGACCCAAACTCGGCACGGTATATCAGAGCAACATCGCCAACATCTTCATGCACGACGACGACATACCCAAGGTAACCTTTACGGGCATCGACGTCGAGTTTACATACAAGAATTACGACAACGGCTTAAAACCGTTTAGTTTCACCCTCGAATCGGGCAACATGGTGGGCATCATGGGCGGCTCTGGAACGGGCAAAAGCACCCTCCTCAACGTCCTCACCGGCAAGTACCACCCCGACAAGGGCAATATATACATCAACGGGCACAATGTACTGTCGCCCGCCAAAATACCAGAGGGCATCATCGGTTTTGTGCCACAGGACGACCTTTTGATAGCAGAACTCACCGTATGGCAAAACCTCTATTACAACTCAAAACTATGCCTCGGCAACCTCTCGGAGGACGAACTCGTGGCGCATGTGGAGAAGGTGCTCGTGGATCTCGACCTCTTTGACATCCGCGACCTATACGTGGGCGACGCGCTCAACAACGTAATCTCCGGCGGACAGCGCAAACGCCTCAACATAGCCCTCGAACTCGTCCGCGAGCCGTCTATCCTCTTTGTCGATGAACCCACGTCGGGTCTGTCGAGCACCGACTCCGAAACCGTGATGCACCTCCTGAAGCAACAGGCGTTGAACGGCAAAATTGTAATCGTGAACATCCACCAGCCGTCGAGCAAGATATTCAAGATGTTTGACAAACTCTGGGTGATGGACAAGGGCGGCTACGTCATCTACAACGGAAACCCGATGGAGGCTGTGTCGTACTTCAAGACCCTGAGCGACTATGCCGACGCGGGCGAGAGCGAATGTCCCGTCTGCGGCAACGTCAACAGCGAGGAAATCCTGCAAATTGTAGAAGCCCGCGTGGTGGACCAATACGGACACTACACACAGGAACGCCGCGTGTCGCCCCAGGAATGGCACGAGAAGTTTACCGAAATCAACAACCTCTCCCTCGAAGACTACGACAAAAACGACGCCCCGCTGCCCAAGACAAAATTCTCAATACCAAGCAAGTGGACGCAGTTTAGGGTGTTTATAACGAGAAACGTACTCTCAAAACTCTCCAACAACCAATACATGGCGATTACCTTCTTGGAGTCGCCGATATTGGCGTTCATACTCGGTTTCTTCACCAAATACATCAACGACGAGGGCGAATACGTCTTTGCCGACAATAGAAACCTGCCCGTGTTCCTGTTTATGATAGTGGTGGTGGCGTTGTTTACGGGCTTAACATGCTCTGCCGAAGAGATAATCCGCGACCGCAAGATACTGGAACGCGAAAAGTTCCTGAACCTGTCCCGATTCAGTTACATATCGAGCAAGGTGTGCGTAGTGTTCATAATATCAGCGATACAGACCCTCACATTCATACTCGTAGGCAACCTAATCCTCGAAATCAAGGGCATGCTGTGGTCGTATTGGTTTGTGATGTTTACCACAGCCTGCGCCGCCAACATGATTGGACTCCTAATATCCTCGGCGTTAAACTCCGTGATAGCCATCTATGTGCTGATACCGTTTATATTGGTGCCTCAGATGCTGCTGGGCGGCGCGATGATAGATTTTGACGACTTGCACGAATCGGTGTCAGACAAAATCAACGTGCCTTTTATCGGCGACCTGATGGTGTCGAGGTGGAGTTACGAAGCATTGGCTGTGGATCAGTTCCAAAACAACGTCTATGAGCGAGAGTTTTACGACCTCGACGAGGAAAAATCGCGCGACATCTACCTTAGCACATACTTGATGAGCGAACTCGACAACATCGCCTCGCGGTGCATCAAGATTGCGGAAAAAGACATTCGCACAAGCGACGAACAGGAGGAACTCGACGACCTCCTCCTCCTCCTCAAAAACGAGATAGAATACCTCAACTACCGCAATCCGTCCATCTACTTCGACCACACGGCAGACATCACGCCCGAAAGGTTCAACGCTATGATTGGCAACTTCTTACAGTTGTTTCTCCGTGCGCAGAAGGAGTTTTACAACGAGGCGGCGGAAAATGTGAACGCCATACGTCAGCGCAAACTCGTGGAGATGGAGAAGGAACTCGGCAAGGACGGTCTGTACCAGTTGCAGAAGGATTATTACAACGAAAAACTCGCCGAACTCGTCCTCAACAAACGCGCCGTCAAGAAGTTCTACTACGCGCCCAACCACCGCCTCATCCAGAAGAAAGACCCCATTTTTATGGAGCCGGTGTCTGACATCGGACGCGCCCACTTCTACGCGCCCTGCAAAATCATCTACAACAACCGTATCCCCACCTACACTTTTAATATGACGATGCTTTGGGCGTGGACGCTGATGATGTTTTTCATCTTGCTTTGGGATTTGCCGAGGAAGGCGGTCAACCTCATCTCGCAACTCAACCGTCTGCGCAAAAGCCGCAAAACACTCAACAAATGAAAACGTATGCCATGACAATGCTCCTGACAGTTTTGTTTTGTCTGTCAGCGACAGCACAGGTAAAATTCGACGATTATTTCAGCGACAAAACAATATGTCTCGATTATTACAATTCTGGCGACAGTGCTAATTGTGTCGCCAGTTTCGAGGGATTGCGCACGTACAAAGGATGGATTGGACGCAGGCTCAATCTGGATTCCTGTCCGTCCACAAGCGACATGAAAATCGTGATAACCGACAACGCAACTGGACGCACAATCTACCAAGATTCGTATTCGACACTTCGTTGCGAATGGCAACTAACTAACAACCTCACGTGGAGCGGCATATACCAAGAAAGTGTCCGTATTCCTTTACCAACACACCCATCAACAATCACGCTTATCAGGACGTACAAATCAGGCAGACACGAAACATGTTTGCAAATATCTTTCAACCCCAAACGATACAAATTTGCCCAACGCAAGTATCCAAAAAAGCAATACCCAGTAGAAAACCTTCTCCGCGCATCTAAAAGCGGTGTCAACAGCATCGACATAGTTTTCTTGCCCGAAGGCTACAAGGCGGACGAGATGGACAAGTTTTTGGCGGTGGCGCGGAAAATGGCAGAAGGGCTTTTTGAGTACGAGCCATACGCCCGATACAAGGATTTTTTTAACTTCAAAGCCGTCCTCGCGCCCTCGCCCGAAAGCGGCATCGACATCCCGTCGGAAGGCATCGAGCGCAATACGTTGATGGATTTCACCTACGACACTTTTGACTCCGAACGCTACATCGGCACGCGCAACCATTGGGCTATCAGCGAATTGGCGTCCAATACTACTTGGAGCCACGCCATTGTCCTCGTCAACAACGAAAAATACGGCGGCGGCGGCATCTACAATTTTTACAGCGTGTTCCCCGGCGGCAACCCGTACATTTTGGAACTTTTCGTCCACGAATTTGGACACGCCTTCGCCAACCTCCCCGACGAATACGCCGAACCCGACAACCCCATCGGTCAAAAAGAGGAATCAGACCGCGACTGCATTATGAAGGCATTGGATATGAGGTTCTTCTGCGACGAATGTAAGGGGAAGGTCGAGAAAGTGATACGTATGAATATCGGGCAATAAGAAAGGGAAACTTCGGTATAATTCCCCAACCCCCCCTTTTTTGACCCAACTTTGGGGATTTATAACCTTATAATTCCCCAAAGTTGCTTTTTTTTTGCAAGTTTGGGGAATTATAATCAAAAAAGTAAAGTAAACTATCCGTAAAAAATGTGCAAAAGTAAAATTGACCGCCAAGCCATCCGCCTATCAATGCTCGACTACATCGACCAAGGATGGATGACCAATTATC
>CAMJWL010000159.1 GCA_946409405.1 uncultured Bacteroidales bacterium | reverse complement strand
TACAGTCTCGGGAAGGTTGTTGTAGAGACCTTTCACCTTAGCCTTGCGAGCGGCAATCTTCATCTTACCACCTGCCTTTACACCTACTGAACTACCAACAAACTCGAAGGGGAGTTTTACGGTGATTTCCTGATCGTCGGCGAAAGCGTAGAAATCGGCGTGCATTACCTCGTCGGTAACGGGATGGAACTGCAAGTCCTTGATGAAGGTCTTGATAACCTCGCCGTCGATGTTGAGGTTAACGATGTAAACATTGGGGGTAAATACCGCGCCGTTGATGGCCTTCTGATCTACCGTGAAATTGATTTGCTTGCCGTTGCCATAAACGATGCAGGGCACTTTGCCTTCCTTGCGGACAATCTTGGCAAACTTGGTACCGAGTTCTTCGCGCTTAGTACCTGAAAGTTCAAAAGTCTTCATTTAAATTTTTTAATTAATTGTGTTACTCAAAATTGATTTTGTTATCAATTTCCCATCGCACGAGTCCAAATGCCGGACCCTTGGGATTTTTCGGGCGCAAAGGTACAAATAATTTGCGGGATTTGGAAACATTTTTTGCAGAAAAATTTTGCAGATTTTGGGCTCATCTTTTGTAAGTTTGAAAAACGTTAGTATATTTGCAGTGTCATTCAGTTGACTGGGAGGATTGCTTGCCACGACTTAGCATCGTAGGGGACAATCCTCATTTTGCTTGCAGACTACATATTAATATAACTTCAACTATGTTAACCCATTACCTCATACTCCAATTCAAACTCCTCAATCGAAACATCCGCGATTTTGGGATGCATCCTTTGTTGGCTTACGTGCTGATATTCGGATTGATAGCGGGATTAGGCACGTTGATTTTTCAAAGGATGCCCAACTATGCTCCGTATATTATAATCGGAATATGTGTCCTTTTACAAATGCGTCTGTCACAAAAGCAACGAACTGATTTTCTGCAAATTGTCTATGGTAACAAGACTAAACATCTATTGAGAATAACTGAAAATCTGATAATAAGTATTCCGTTTGTTGTGTTGCTTTTAGTTGAAAATCAATATATTGCGGCGGTGGCATTACCTATCGCGAGTGCGATTTTGGCATTTGTTGACCTAAGTTCAAAAAGCATTGTATTGCCAACGCCATTTTCCAAAAGTCCATACGAATTTACGGTCGGATTCAGGAAATCATTTTTATTTATACTAATGGTTTATGGTCTGTCTGTTATTTCGGTATGTGTCAACAACTTAAATCTTGGATTATTTTCTTTATTTGTGCTTTGTATAATTTGCACGACGTATTATGGCAAAGTAGAAAACGAATACTATGTTTGGATTTTTGCCGAAAGTCCAAACAAGTATCTGACGCACAAGATATTGACGGCTATTAAAAATACATTTTTGATGGTATTTCCAATGATGGCGTTATTGACAGCGTTTTCCCCCGATAATTGGTGGATAGTTTTGCTCATAACGGCAATTGGGATGATTTTGGTAATCGCATTTTTACTTGCGGCATATTCAACATATCCTCCCGGCGAAATTGGATTTTTGGAATTGATATTCATTTTGGCAGTGTTCATTCCGCCATTTGTATTGGTGGTGATACCATATTTTTATGTTCGTTCTATTAACCGATTAAAAAACACACTTGTATGATTAAAATTGTCGATTTGCACAAAAGTTACGGCTCAAAATCTGTCCTCAAAGGCATCAATGCGGAGTTTCAGAGCGGCAAAACCTACGGAATCATCGGCGAAAACGGGGCGGGCAAAACCACTCTGTTCCGCTGCATTGCAGGTCTTGAACGTTTTGACGGCACAATCACATCAGACTTGCAACCGCTGAAAAATCATTTAGGGTTGCTGTTTGCAGAGCCGTACTTCTTCGACAAAATCACCGGCGAGGAATACATCCGTCTTTTGTGTTACGCCCGACACAAGAAAATCGACAACATCGCCGACAAAAATATTTTTGATTTGCCACTGTGTCAATATGTTACGACGTATTCCACGGGTATGAAAAAGAAACTTGCGCTGTTGGCGGTGCTTTTGCAGGGCAACGAGTACTTTGTTTTGGACGAACCTTACAACGGCATCGACATCAACGGTAGCATTGCTCTGACAGAGATATTGCTGAAACTCAAAGACTTAAACAAGACCGTGATTATATCGTCGCACATATTTTCGACCCTCAGCGATACCTGCGACGAAATTCTCGTACTCCGCAACGGCATCATTACCGAAACAGTTCAGCGCGCTGATTTCCAAAAACTTGAAGACGAAATTAAAGGTTCAAGAATAAAGGATTTGGTTAACAAACTCGGTTTGGAGTAAGGCGTGGAGATATTTCATAACCTCCATTTCGTCATCTTATGTGCGCATACCAAATTCACAGCCACAATCAATACGCCGACTATCATCTGCCAAATATCGACCGTCAACAACATAAAGCATTGCTTTAAGATATAGATGCTAATTGGCAGACAAATAATGCTCGTTGCCAATGCCTGAATATATTTCATTAGGACAATCGACTGTACAATATGCACCAAATAATGGAACGTCAGCCCCAAAGAAACGCTAATGCAAATGTACTCATAATTGGAATCTCCCCTACCCTACTTCACCGGATGCTTGGCGAGTTGCTCCTTCATCTTCCTCAGCACGTCCTCTATTTGGAAAGGCTTGCTCACGTAGTCGTCCATGCCGAGGGCGAGGCATTGCTGACGGTCGCCGGACATGGTGTTGGCGGTAACGGCAATAATGGGTATGTGCGCATTGGTGGCCTGCTCCATGCTGCGTATTTGTTTGGTGGCCTCGTAACCGTCCATTACCGGCATCTGAATATCCATCAATATCAAATCGTAACGCCCGTTGGCAACCAAATCTACACACTCTTGACCATTGGACGCAAGTGTGATTACCTTAACGTGCTTGTCGAGGCTAAGGCTCATAACTTTTTGATTGATAGGATTATCATCGCAGACAATAATATTTGCTTCTTCAAGTGTCTTCGCCCTGGCTACATTGGTAAAACCTACTGTCTCGTTGGTAAAGACTTCAATCTTTTTGGACGATGCAGAGGTGGCGGCAGCGGGCTTGTTGTCCTCCTCGCCGTCGAAACACACATTAAAATATATAAAAGTGCTGTCGTCCTCAAAACGGTGCTTGGTGTTGCCGCCCAACTCCTCGATGAGCCGCTTGGCGATGTTGAGTTCGGTGATTTGGACATCGGGCTTCACGTTGATTGCAAACGACGACTTTACGTCAAACCTGTACTTGATGGGCTTGATGGGAATCCTCACGCGGTTTATCACGATAGTTACCTGCGCCGGCAGCAAATCTTTGGGCGTGTAATGCAGGAAAAAGTCAAAAATACTGAGCATTATCCGTCTCATCTTCACAGAGTTGCCTTTCAGACGCGGGAGTTCGCCATACACTTCGAGTTTCACCTCCACACCGGGAGTGAGTTCGGCGGTCTGGGTGATAAGGTTGCGGAGGTCAAACACGCGCACGGCGTCGTTTACGTCGATGCCAAAAGGCTTGCCGTCCGACTCGCCGTTAATCATGTCGAAAAGGTCGGTGATAGTCTCCACCGAGGCAACGAGCGAATCCACAAGCGTTTTCTTGTTTTCTGGGTTGAAGTCGCCCGACAACACATTTGCGATGCCCACAATGTTGCTGAGCGGGGTGCGGACATGGCGCGAAAGTTTGTGGATGTTGTTTTGTATTTGTACACCGTCGGAAGGCACGACGGAAGCGGGCGGCGTGTCCTTGACACCGTCAGGCGTGGGCTCGGCATTTTTGTTGCGATGATAATACCACCACAACACCACCGTAGCCACACCGCTACCCGTCCCAATAAGCCACGCAGCATTCATCGTCGCCACAAAAACTACCAACGACACAACCGCCACAATAGCATTGAGTTGCAAAATTATCTTTAATATTTTGTCCGCAATATTCATGTCAAAATATTTTGCGCCAAGATAACAATAATTCTTGTTACACGAAAATTTATTTAACAAAAATTTTTCCACAATTCAATTTATGGCAAATTTTTTTGACAAAAATTGCGATTTATGCTAACTGAGTACAACAATTAATGTGGCGGTGATATAGATAATCAGCCAAATCTCCAAAAAAAAATCAAGATTTGGCTGATTATAAATCTTAGTGTTTCGGTGTTCCTTTCGGGAATGTTGATTTTTTAAATTACTCGCAGTAAAATTAGGATTTCTTGTCGCCCTTGTGCTTCTTCTTTTCCGACATCACATCCAACCACATATTAACCACGAAACACAACAACAACCCCGATGCGCAAACATACTGCCACACCGTGCCGCCCGCAGCCAACAAGTAGATTAGCCACGACAACGCCACAATAATGCAGACCGAATGAATGATTATCCTTGTTTTTATATCCAAACTCATATTCATACAATATTTTGCGCCAAGATAACAATAATTATTGTTACACGAAAATTTATTTGCAAAATTTTTTTTTATCTTTGCAACGCAAACATAATCCGGCATTAATATTATGGCAAAAGAATTTAACACATCAGTTACCTGCAATCCCAAACGCCACTATATGGTGGACGTTACGGCGAAGATGAAAGTATTCGAAGGCTTGATTAACAAGGCGAAATACTTTACTATCAACCGTGCGCGGCAATTCGGGAAGTCGTCAGCGTTGAATTGGATATTGTGGAATATGTCCGACAGGTATTTGGTGATACCGGCAAGTTTTGAGAAATCGTCAGCCGAAGATTGGATGTCCACAGACCGTTTTTGCAAGTTCGTATGCAAAAAAATAGCAGAAGTCCTGATAAAAACTCCTGATTATCAAGAATTTTGGCAGAATATCAAGCAAACAGAAATACTTGACTTCGACATATTGTCAGCTAAAATCACTGAATTTTGCAAACTTACGAAGCGAAAAGTAGTGCTCACCATCGACGAAGTGGATCAAAGCCTTGACAATGAATTGTTTATAAAATTTTTGTCGATGTTGCGCAATATGTACCTCGACCGAGAAAAACTCCAAGACGACACTTACACTTTTTGGTCTGTGATACTCGCGGGCGTTTACGACGTGAAAAACCTGAAAATCAAAATCCGTCCCGAAGAAGACCACAAATACAACTCTCCGTGGAATGTTGCCGCCGACTACCGTCTTGATATGGCTTTCAACCCTCAGGAAATCAGCACGATGCTTGCCGATTACGAAAACGATTATCATTTTGGGTTCAACATCAAGGAAATTTCGGAGGAGATATTCAAATACACTTCGGGCTACCCCGTTTTGGTGAGCGCGGTTTGCAAGGAGATCGACGAAAATCTTGACAAGGATTGGAGCAAGGACGGCGTTCAAAAGGCGGTGAAACTCTTTATTAAAGACCCAAATGCGTCTATCCTCAAAAACATTACACGGAATGTGGAGACATATCCCGACTTAAAAAAACTTCTCCGCGCCATTACGCTCGATAACTTCAAAGTGAGTTACTACGCCGACAATCGGCCAATAGACTTGGCAAGAACTTTCTCATTTATCCGCCCAAATGAAAACTCTCAGGCGCAGATTCACAACCTGATTTTCCAACAGGTGCTATTGGAGTATTTTATTTCGGATAATCAACTTGCGGCACTCACCCCCGACACCAGCAGCAAAATTTTCATCGACAAAAACGGCGACCTCAATATGCCTTTGATTATCAACAGATTTCAAGACCTAATCCGTCAAAAACGCAACAAGGAGGACGAGTTTTTGGAGCGTGAAGGCCGCTTTATGTTCATCTGTTTTCTCAAACCGATAATCAACGGCACGGGCTTCTATTACTCCGAACCCGAAAACGACGACGGCAGCCGTATGGATTTGGTAATTACATACAATAGAAAAGAATACATCATCGAACTCAAAATTTGGCACGGCACAGAGTACGAAATTTCAGGTCGTGACCAACTTGCCGAATACCTCACAACGCGCAATCTGTCAGAAGGTTATCTCGTTACGTTCTCCTTCCTCAAAAACAAGGTGGTACAGGCAAAGCCAGAGTGGATTGAGCACGAAGGGAAAAGAATTTATGAGGCAGTGATATAGATAATCAGCCAAATCTCCAAAAAAATCGAAATTTGGCTGATTACAAATCTTAGTGTTTCGGCGTCCTATGCGGCGCGTCGATGTTGTAATGCAGACCGATGCTCTCACGGCGACGGCGAGCCATCTTGATTACGAGGAACGCCGTGTTGATGGCGTTGCGGAGTTCGCAGAGCGGAACAGTTACCTTAGACCTCTTGTAAAGTTCCTCGGTCTCGTTGTAGAGGATGTAGAGGCGGTCGAGGGCGCGGTTCATACGGAGATTGCTGCGGACGATGCCCACGTAGTAGGTCATTATCTGTTGCAACTCCTTGAAAGTCTGAGTAATGAGCACCTTCTCCTCATTGATAACAGTGCCTTCGTCGTTCCATTCGGGGATGTCGTAACAGAAATCGAGTTTCTTAATCAAATCCTTGGAATGTTCCACTGAGCGGTGCGCAAATACGAGGGCTTCGAGCAACGAGTTGGACGCCAAACGGTTGGCACCGTGGAGACCAGTGCAGGCTGTTTCGCCGCCGGCGTAGAGGTGCTTGATGGTGGTGCGACCAAATTCGTCAACGCGGATGCCGCCACAGAGATAGTGCGCCGCCGGAACCACGGGGATTGGCTGTTTGGTGATGTCGATGCCGATAGAAAGGCACTTCGAGTAAATGTTCGGGAAATGCTGTTTAAGAGCCTCTGTATCAGTGTGGGTAGCATCGAGGAGAACATAGTCGCAGCCGTGGATTTTCATCTCGTTGTCGATGGCACGCGCCACGATGTCGCGGGGAGCAAGGCAGCCGCGCTCGTCGTACTTTTCCATAAAGGTGTTGCCATCGGGCGTCTTTAAGATTGCACCAAAACCACGCATCGCTTCCGTAATGAGGAACGACGGACGCTCGCCCGGATGATAGAGCGAAGTCGGGTGGAATTGCACAAACTCCATATTGTCGATGATACCCTTGGCGCGATAGACCATCGCGATGCCGTCGCCGGTTGCAACCACAGGGTTGGTTGTCACCTGATAGATGTTGCCGATGCCGCCGGTGGCGAGGTATGTAACCTTGGCAAGGATTTTTTCAACCTTTTCGGTCTTGACATTGAGAGCGTAAATGCCGTAGCACTCAATATTGTCGTCGTAGCGGGTGCAAGTCTCGCCGAGGTAGTGCTGAGTGATTAACTCCATCGCAAACAGGTGGTCTACCATAGTGATGTTGGGATGCTTGGAGGCACGCTCCACGAGGGCGCGCTCCACCTCAAAACCTGTGTTGTCCTTATGGTGAAGGATGCGGAAGTCGCTGTGTCCGCCCTCCTTGTGAAGATCGAAGGAGCCATCGGGACGGCGGTCGAAGTCGATGCCGTAATCCACAAGATCCTTGATACGCGCCGGAGCCTCCTCCACCACAATCTTGACAATGTTTTCCTTCGACAGGAAGTCACCCGCCACCATAGTGTCGTGGATGTGCTTCTCGAAGGAGTCGGTGATGTCGGTAACAGCCGCAATGCCGCCCTGCGCAAAATTAGTATTGGCGTCGGTAACGGACGCTTTTGTTACAATGAGTACTTTGCCAATCTCCGCCGCTTTGAGGGCGAAGGTCAGACCGGCAACTCCACTGCCTACCACAAGAAAATCTGTCGTGCGCATAATATTTTGCTTTTTAATTGTTAATTGTCAATTGATTACAAACTTCTGTCAAAAAACAACTTGCTCGTCTTGATGCCAATCATCGCGAATGTGTTGTCCAAATCGCCATTTTTCTTAATGATCCGCTGGACGCCCAACCGCGCAAACACACAGAAATTGCGCAGCGCGTCAGGTCGCCAACGTACATCGAGCGACGCAAGCATTGTCTTATAACTAACGCCCTGACCCACAACGTTTCCCGTGTTGTGATGACGCGAAGTGTAGGGGCGGAGGACGTTGTTGCCATAACTATACATGTCGAAATCCACACCGCGACTCACATAGTCGATAAGCAAGTCGAAGTCAAATTTCACCATCTTGTATTTCAGGTTGACCACAGCCTCCTTCATGTTTGCACCGTAGGGATGCGCCAATGGCTGCCCGTACATCGTATAAGAGTTGATGGGGCGGTCGTGCGAGTAGATGTATGGGCGTATGTAGTTGTA
>CAMJWL010000158.1 GCA_946409405.1 uncultured Bacteroidales bacterium | reverse complement strand
CGTCCCAGTTGACCGACTCGTCCTGCCAGACCAGCCAACTCCACGTATAGCGGCCGGGCTTGTAGTCGGTGCTCGCCTCGAAGCGCTGCTCCACGAGGTCGTAGGCCGTGGTCGATTCCACGAGCGTTTTTAGCGAACCGACAGTGATTGTGCGCCACGGCGTTGTGAATGGCAACTGGCAGCCCACAAACGCCGAACCGTATCCGCCATTTTCCTTTTCGTCGGGGAATGCGATTGTGTAGCCTGTCCCTTTTTGATAGTCGGACAGATGTGTGCCGCAGTATAGTCCTGTCGTGCCAGTCTCGCTCACCAATACCCATGTGTCCTGCTGACGAAACAGGCACGGGAAAGAATATCCGTGCTCGAATTGTGATTTTACGTCCATAGGCGCGTCGGGCGTATAGACCTCCTCGTAACTTGGACGCGCATGAGCCCAAAGTATTCCCGGCGCAGCCATCGGACAGAGGTATGTGGTGGTGTTGTCGGGAAAATTGAAACTGCTTGCCTCGCTGAGTATCAGCAGCCTTTGAAGGTCAGGCTCGCGGTCTGGGTGTTCTATTGAGATGTTGTAGCGGAATGCCACGTCGTTGTCCGACACGCGGAATGTTACCTCAAGAACTTGTTTCTGATTGTTTTTGAAAACGGCTGTGAGTTCGTTGGCGAAGTAGTCGCTGTGGCTTGCTTTTGTTTTCTTCATATCGTAGTGAAGTTCCACTTTTGAGGTGCGCGAATCGGCGAGCGTGAGACCTTGCGTGAGGTCGCCAAGGCTTGTCATGAGTCCCAATGCGGATTGGTTGAGGACAGTCTTGCCGTTGAGGGCGACGCTGTACGATGCTTTGCCGCCGTTGTTGTTGATTGTTACCGACAGCGCGCCGTTGGGCGACTTGACGGTGATGTCGTTGGCTTGGCATGTAATAACCGTCGCCAAAAACATGAGGATAAGTAATGCTGTTTGTCTAATCATAATGGGAAAAAATTATTTTACTATTTTAGTGCAAAAATATATGTTTTTTTTCAATCCGCTGCTATTGGTTTGTAACGCTTATGTATCGAAATGTAACATAAGATAATTAAATTTCGATGTTACAAACGGATAGTTATTGGTTACAGACAAAGACAGCCATTAGTGATTTATAAAATACATTTGTGTCATCATCAACTCAATAAAAAAAACATAAATCAAAATGAAACGTATCACAAGTTTATTGGCGGCATTAGCATTGACATTTACCGCTTCGACCAACGCACAGAACGTTGTTGTAAAATCGCCAAAACTCGGCACCGACAACGCCAACCCAGTCCTCGACTTCCTGTATTGCGCCGACCCGACGGCTGTGGAATACAATGGACGGCTGTATGTTTATGGCACAAACGACCATCAGCAGTATGAGGAGGCAGAGAAAAACAGTTACGAAAAAATCCGCACACTCGCCATGATGTCAACCGACGACATGGTAAACTGGACCTACCACGGATTAATCCCCGTTGGCGAGATTGCACCGTGGATTATCGCCTCGTGGGCTCCGAGCATTATCAGCAAGCCACAGCCCGACGGCAGCACGCTCTTCTCCCTCTATTTTTCCAACAGCGGCTGGGGCGTGGGGGTGATACAGGCAAAATCGCCAGTAGGTCCGTGGACATCGCCGCTTTCAACAAGCCTTATAGACGGCAACAACGAGACCGTCAAAAATAGCGGCGCAATCTTCGACCCGGGCGCAGTAATAGACAGCAACGGCGACGGTTGGGTGGCTTTCGGAAATTCGCAAGGCTGGCTCGCAAAGTTGAACACAGACCTTCATTCTTTCGCCACTACGCCTATGATACTTACATCTCCGTTCCATTTTGAGGCCAACGAACTCAACTTTATCAACGGCAGATATGTCTATACCTACAACGACGACTGGTCGGAACACGAGCCGTGGACATTAGGCGGCGAAAAGCCGACACGTTGCAGCATGGTTTACCTCACAAGCACCGACCCTCTCAACCCGCAGTCATGGACTTATGGCGGCAACTATTTCAAGAACCCGGGCGACAATGGCATGGGCGACGGCAACAACCACACCCACCTGCACAAGTATCAAGGCAAATGGTATCTCTTTTACCATACCGGGCTGTTGGAAAAATCGCTCGGCTCCGACGGCGGATTCCGCAGCATTTATGTTGACGAAATAGATGTTGACGAGAAAAACGTTGTCCTCCACGAGTGCAAGCCCACCCAGAAGGGCGTTACGGCAATCAAGAACCTCGATGCGTGCCAACTGCAATACGCCGCCACTTCTGCCGCCACGCTCGGAGTGCGCTACATTCCGACAGCCGAGCCGGGGCATACCGTAGCCACCGTAGGTACGCCCAACAAAATTGCTCCAAAGCCCTCGGAAGGCATAATAGAAGTCCGCAACGTTTCGTTTGCCGCCCACCCCAAGCAAATCTCCTGCAAGGTAAAAGGCAACGGCAGCGCGACATTCCGTCTCGACAGCCAAGACGGCGCAACGATAGCCACCATAACAAGCAACAACGGCACCTACCAGACAATTTCTTCCGCAACTTCCAAACTCAAAGGTGTCCACACCCTGTATATCGTCCTCGAAGGCGACATTCAACTCGACACATGGCAGTTCAAAAAGTAAGGAAACGAAACTTGAGTTAATTTTAATTGTGGACTATTAACATCAAAAAAAGCACGTAAAATGTTTTACGTGCTTTATTGTTGTTGAAACAATATGAAAAAACTATCGATTATTTGGTCCCGTGGTAGTTGAACGAATAGAACTCGGCTTGGGGTTTGGACGATTCTGATGCCGATTGGCAATACAATCCGAGTATTATGCCGGTGAAGCCGCCAGCCGTCTCGCTGCTGAGGTATTTGGTGTCGGAAACGCCAATTTCGGTGAAGTTTTTGCCGTCTTCGGAATATGAAAAACGGTAATGGTCGCGGCTGCCTGTAACTCGCAAGTATGGTTTTGCGGTCTTCAGCGTTATTTCCTTGGCAACGTGATGGATGCTGCTGAGCCAATACTCGACTACGAGGGTGTTTTTGCCGTCGGATTCGCGGCGCAGCGAAATGTCGTAATGTGCGTACAGATCCATGAATACCGTAAGTCCTGCCATGTCGCCCGCCTTTGCCTGTGAAAGTTTCAATTGTGTGGTGGCCTCAAAGTCGATGTGCTGCTGACGGCGACCAATGAAAGTGGGCAGTTCGGCGGTGTTGATTGTAGCCGATGTGCCGTTGAGACACAGCGAGTTGGAAGTCATCTGGTATTTTTCCATTATCGGGTTGCGCAGATACACCCATTCGTCGCCGAGTGCGGATTTGTTGGAAAAGCGTATGTCGGTGGCGAAATCTTTTTGCGGTTCGGGCTTGACGGGCAGCGGTGCGGTCATGTCGAGGGCGATGGTGCCGTTGCCGTTTACCACCGGCCAAGCGTTAGTGTCCCAACGCACGGGCGCAAGGTAGGTTTCGCGGCCGGTGAGGTGGTTCATGGCGGTCTGCGGACGGAATGCAAGGCAAACTATCCACCATGAACCGTCTGGAGCTTCAACAAGGTCGGCGTGTCCAGTGCCTTGTATCGGGCTGCTCTGCCCCAATTGGTTGCAATGGGTGAGGATAGGGTTGGAAGGATTGCCTGTGTAAGGACCGTCGATATTGCGTGAACGTGCGATAGTTATCATGTGGGCGTGTTCGGTGCCGCCCTCAGAAATCAGAAGGTAATACCAGCCGTCTTTTTTGTAGATGTGCGGGCCTTCGGGATAGCGTCCGCCGGTGCCGTTCCAAATGCGGCGCGAGGGTTTGAGCGTCTTGCCGGTCTTGGGGTCGATTTCACAGAGGAAAATTCCGTCGTCGGGATTGCTGACCATGTAGCAATGTCCGTCCTCGAAGTAGAGCGATGGGTCGATGCCGCCTTGTTCGAGCCATACGGGGTCGGACCATTCGCCTTTGGGGTCGGTGGTGTGTACAAGGAAGTTGCCGCCGTGCGAAGTGTTGGTGGTAATCATGTAGAAAGTGCCTTCGTTGTAGCGGATAGTGGGAGCGTAGATGCCGCCCCACGAGAGCGCGCCGCTGAGGTCAACTTGACTTTTGCGTGTAAGGCAGTGTCCAATCTGCTCCCAGTTGACGAGGTCGCGGCTGTGCCACAGCGGTACGCCGGGGAAGTAGTCGAAGCTGCTGTTGACGATATAATAATCGTCGCCGGCGCGGCAGATGCTCGGGTCGGGGTAGAATCCGGGGATTATCGGATTGTGGTACTGGAAGGAAGTCGGTGCGTTTTTTTGCGCCGTAGCCGTCGATACGCCAGTTGCCACCATAAGCGCGGAAAGCGCAAGTCTTAATGTCTTTGAAACTTTCATATTCTTAAAAGTGGTTATTTATTGTTTGATATTTTGATACAAAGATACTGTAAAATCTTCAATGCGAGGTGTCTATTTATAACATGGATATATTGAAAAGTAACAAAATAGGCCAGTTAAAAAAAAAATCATTCTTCCCTAAATTCCACTGCATTTACCCCTGCCGACAGTTCTTTTTTGTTGCCGTTGGGGGCGATGAAAACTGCTTTCATGCCTTTGGGCACGTTGACGGTGGCGTGGTAATATTCGCCGTCGTCCTTGAAACTATATTTCAAAGTGCCGTTGACGGTGGGGATTGAAATTGTGCCCTCCTTAATCGGGCTGAATCTTGGCTCTATGACAGCCTCTTTCCAACCCGCAACAGTGGGACGTATGCCGAGTATCTGTTCGCAAATGTCGGTCAACATGCCGCCGCTCCATGCGTGGTTTGTGGAGCCGCCGCCGTAGCCGCCTTCCTGCCAGCCTTCGTAGAGTGTAGTGTGCAATGTGTCGTCAATCATCGTCCCAAAGCGTTTTTTGAAGCGTTCTAATGCGTAGTCGCTGTGTCCCATCTGCATAAGTGCCTCATATACATATTTTTCCATGTAAGGGCTGGCATATTCTTGAGACTTGAAAACTTCATAAATGCGCTGATATTTCGAGGTGTCGGCAAGTCCGCTTACAACAGCCATGGCCTGCACACGGTCGTCGGTGGCTCCATGGTACGATGGATGTCGGTAGGCGTATCCGTTCCAACAACGGTTGAAAGCCGCCCTTATCGATTGCATTTGCCTTGAATAATCGGCAGTGTCGGCAGTGTGTCCTGTGAGTTGGGCTATGTTGACGGCAGATTTCAATGCGAGGTAATGCCAAGCGGCAAGTATCAGGCGCATATCGACATCCGTACCCCAGTCGCCCCACGGCCAGCCGCCGTCCCTGTAGCCTGTAAGTCCGTCCTCGTCGAGCGTCCAAACGTCAAGGTAACGCCGCATGGCGGGATATACATAATTCATTGTGGCTGTGTCGCCGGTGTGCATATAATAATACCAAAAACCGTAGGTGCTTATCGAGGCGAGCGATTGTGCGGGCAGTTCTTGATCCCAATTTTCGGCAGGTATGGGCGAATAGATTACGCCGTTGTCTTTCTGCCAATCTACCAACTGATGTATCGCCTTGCGCATCAACATATTTGCACGTGGCGAGAGTTGGTAGAAACTCTGTCCCATGAGGATAGTGGCATCGCCCCACCATTGGGCGCGTTCACGGTCGGGACAGTCAAAATAATTGTCGCGCATGTTGACGTAGAGAGTGCGCATTGCCTTGTGCCAAAAACGGTTGATTGTCGTGTCGGAACATGAAAACGAACCTTCAAAATCGCAGTCGTAGCCAGTTTCACGGTATCCGATGGCGTGGATTGTTACGTTTGATGATTTCGGATAGATTACCCTCAATATTTCGCCGTTCATCCAGCCGAGCGATTCATATTGCTGACGACCTTGTTTTGTGATGTATTCAGCCCTCACGCACTCGGCACTGCCGCCCCATACGTGATCGGTTTCAAGGCGAATTGTTGTTGCCCCGTCGGGGTCGGTAAGGTCGATGTATGGGGTCAATTGCATATTGTATGGCAGACGGACGGAGAGTATTGTGTTGCCTTGTGTGTCTTCCGTGGTGTCGTAGTTGGAGGTTGACTTAATGCCATAATCTCGCCACTGTGGAATCGGACGTTCTACAAGTTGGCCCCATGCGCCAGAGTTCCATGTGCCGATTTCGAGTGATGGGCGAAGGTCGCTTTGGTTTTCGAGCCGTGCGTCGTAACGGATGTTGGATTCCGACAACCTGAAATTCGTATATGGCTCGCCGCAGGTCTGATATGCTTTTAGGCGTTGGCTCAGCCATGAAGAGTCGCTGCAAAGTCTGATTGATGGCGAATCGAAGATGACGCCCGATTGTCCGCTGTTGATGTGGGAGAACCCCGGCTTGCCGAAATAACACAGCAGCAGCCGCACGTCGTTATGTCCTTTTTAGAGATATGGCGCAAGGTCAATATTGTCGTAATACGTGTCCGTGCGGTTGGGTCCGCGTTTGAGCGAACCTTCAAACACTGTCAACTTGCCATTGACCCAAAGCCAATATTTGGAATCGGCGGCAATTATGGTTTCGGCTTTCTTGGGTTTCTTGGCAAGATTAAAATCTTTGCGGAACTCAATCCATGTGTTTGTGCTGTTGCGTTCTGCGTCGTTTGCAGTAATCCAGCGAGCCTGTTGCGCCGCTGCAACCATCGTTGCGGCTACAAATATCAAGGTCAAGATATAATGTTTCATAATCGAGTGTGTTGATTTGTGTTACAAAATTACAAAACATAATTTTCTAGGATTAATTGCCAAAACTCCATGTGTCAACCTCCACAGACCCTTTCAATATTATGTAGAGGGTCTGTACGCCATCGAGGGATTCCTGACATTCGGCTGTGAGGTTCTGCCAAGAGTCTGAACTGCTTTCTATTTCGGCGAATGTTGCGTTGTCGGCTTTGCCAGTGGTGATGGCGATGCTGCCGTTGCCGCGAATGCGACATTTGAAGATGTCGGGATTGGAGGTAAAGTCAACATTCCTGACTTCTATAATGCCTTGCTCCGCTTTTTTGACCCTGATGCACGGCGAACCCACAGTGGCGATGGTGTGCCCGGTTTCGGAAGTTTCCTTGAAAACGATATTGTGAGTGGCTGCCGAGGTGGACGCATTTTGAGTAGAGAGCGGATTGAGGTTTTTGATTGCCGTAACGCCTTTTTTGGTGGCAATACATTCGCTTATCACCACATTATCTTCGTCAACATCAATTTCGTTGACATAAATGCTGCGGAATCCGCCGTCGGTGCCGAATCCTTCCTGCAAGTGCGCCGACTGGTAAAACAAATACCATTTGCCTTGATATTTGTGAAGATGTGTGTGGTTGTTGCTCCAACTAAGACCATATTCTCCCGTATTTTTGAAATAATTTGCACCGAATGTCCACGAATCATAGTCGAGAGGTGTCTTGCTTGTGAAATAGTTCATGCTGCAGGCGGTGGGTTTTGTGCCGCCCCAAGTCCACGGGTCGTGCGCGCTCCAGTCGTTGTTGAAGGTATAGACGTATGTGCCGTTGATGAAATTGAGTTCGTTGGCCTCAAAATGATAAGGCGAAGGGAGTTTCACGGGGTCGGAGGAGAACGAATGGAGATCGTCGGTGGAAACCATCACGAGGGTCTTGATTTTCTCGTATGAGTTTTTCTCTGCCTCCTCGTACTGCTGGTGGTCGTTGGTCCCATAGACATAAAGCCGTCCGTCGTATTCTACGGCTGTTGGGTCGGCGCAAAACATATAGTCGATGATTGGGTTTGCGTCGCCTGTGCCGAGTTTTGGCGAAACCACTACAAAACCGTCGTCCTCAGTGTCTGAGGGTTCGTCGTTGTCTGAGGGTTCGTCGTTGTCATCGGACGAATTGTCGGAGCCGTTGTTGGTGTTTTGCTGCGAGTTGCCGTTGTTGGTGTTTTGCTGCGAGTTGCCGTTTTGATTAGTAGTTGTGGAGGTTGACGAGTTGCTGTTGGCAGGTTCGTCAGAATCTTTGTTGCAGCACGCAAAAGCAAGCATTGCCGCCGCCAAATAGAATGATAGTCTTTTCATTTTTGTTGCAATTTTTTAAGGGGTTAATATTAATGCAACAAAAATACACATATCGCAGCATTATGCCGTATCGTGGAGTTTCAAAAATCTATTGAATTGTAACATTATGAAAAAAATCTTTTAATGCTGCAATACTTTGTTTACCATTTCAACCGAAATTTTAAATGAAATCGTCGTGATGAGGTTACACAAATTTGTTTTATTCGTTTAATTCGGTGTTAAAAAAATCAAATGGAAGCGACGTGCCTTTACTATCAAAAAAATAAAAAAACCGGCGGTGGTAAAAAGGATGACTAAAAAAAGTGTGTCCCGCCGGTTTTAC
>CAMJWL010000157.1 GCA_946409405.1 uncultured Bacteroidales bacterium | reverse complement strand
TGCTCATAAGCGTTTGTTTTTATGCAGCAAAGTTACTGATTATTTTTTGAAACGCCAAAACATTTACCCGCTCTTTGAATTTTTTTTCACCTTCCGTTTCTTTTCCTTGCCCTATTTGTGGTGGCGTGATGATTAAACACGTGGCTAAACGCGGCGCAAATTCAGGTCGTGAGTTTTGGGGATGCGCTAATTACCCTAACTGCAAGGGTACAAAAAATCTTTAACGCTTTACTGCCGTCCCTCTACTATCGCAATCTCATCATCTGTCAAGCCGTACAATTCATATACAAGTTTATCTATCTTGCCCTCCAAATCCGTCGTGTCCTCGGAGGGATTTTGCTTCTTCTTTGTAAGAATCTCGTCAACCAAATCTATGATGGGCTGTTGCTGCGCAGCGGTGGCGGGTGGGATTGGGAGTTGCTCCAAATATGTTTTGGAAATATTTACTGTTAATGTTGAATTGTTGGAAAAATTATTTGCATAATACCAATTCAATACATTTGAATTCAATAATGCAAGAAAGTATTTGTAAAGGTGTTTGAATTCATCTTTTAGTACAATGTTATTTGTAGAAGCAAATGATTTATACTTGTTTGTGTCGTATGCTACAATAATGGGATGGCTACCGCCGCTAATCCTTTGTGTTACAAGTTTTTCGGGTTGTTCCCAAAGATAATTAGGACGTGTTCGGTGAATTTCTTTAACATTCCATTCTATATATTTGTTGATACCAGTTATTGCATATTTTTTTATGCATTTTCCTTCTATCATTGGGTATCTATTGTCGCTACTTTCTGTGTAAATCAATGCTTTCTTGGCTACAATACCCTCAATGATATCAACACAGAAAAGACCAAATAAAGTAGAATCTTTTTCTATTTGTCTTGTAAGAGCACTAATCTGCGCGTTCCCAAAAATGTTAAACGCAAAACTTGTGTTGTTAATGAATTGAGATTGAGGAATCAGAGATATTGAATAATCTTCATCAGCAAGATTGTTTATATTCGTTATGACAGAAATTTCATTATCATAATTTTGTCTTTTAGATAGAATGAAAGTAATAGTTGATGCAGTTACTTTTTGGAAAACACCACTACCCAAATCAACTATTTGATTGATTGATGTATTGTCAAGCATATATTTCCGTATTGTATCATAAATAGTTGTCCTTAATATGTTATTAGGTACAATATAAGACAATACACCATTTGGTTTTGACAAGAAGATTCCCTGCAAAATAAATAATGCAAATAAATTTATTTTGCCTGATTGATTAGATTTGGATTTAGTTTTTTTAGTGAGTACACTAAAATATTTTTCTTCGACCGCCTTTTTGAAATCATTGTCAAAATGAGCATCCCTTGAAAACACATACGGCGGATTACCTATTACCACGTCGAAACCGTCTTTGATTCCGAACATCCATTCGGCATCGAAGAAGGAACAGTTGTCGGCAGACATATCGTAGGGATTCCATTCGCAGAGACGCTCGGCGTAGGTTTGATAGGGTTGGAACTGTCCACCGTCGGCGAATAGTTGAAGTTTGCGTTCCCAATCGGCTTTTATGCGGCGGAATTTTTCGATTTCGTCTTTGCGCTTTGAGATTTTGCGTTTTTTCTCCTCTTTGTCGCCAAAAATGTTGTATTCTACATAGACCTCAGTCCTTGTGTCGTCGGGCTGCGCCAAAAGGTCGTCGATGGCTTTTTGGGCGTTGGCAATTTCCTGTTTGCATTTTTCAATTTTTGAATTGCGGTATTGGTCTATTTTCTTTTTGGTTTCGTCGGCTATGCTGTTGCGCAGAATGCTGTCTTGTTCTTTTAGTTTGAGTTTTTTCTTGCGGTCGGGCGTGTTGAATATCTTAGACCGATGGTCTTTGAGTTGGTTTGCAAGATTTGAAATCAGTTGCTTGAACTCTTTGTTGAACGCATCGTCGAAATTGTTGGCGTTTTTTGTCGGGTCGGGGTTGTCTATCAGCGTGTTGGCGCAGGTAAACTTGGTTTCGAGGTTTGGGAGTGTCTGAATGTTGTCGTTGTCGCGTTGCTCCACCACAAGCGAAATGAAAAACCTGAGTTTTGTAATCTGCATTGCAATTCGCTGAATGTCAGAACCGTAGATGCAGTGTTCGAGTATGTAGAGTTTGCGCAGGTAGTTGGGAAAATCAATGTTTAGTTTGAAGTTTGCGGTTATCTCATTTTCTGTTTCCTCAAATTCTGTTTGGTTGAATGTTTTCTCAAACCTTTCAGCCTGTTTAATGTGGGCTTCTTTGGTTTGGTTGATTACGATTTCCTTCCAAAAAGTGTTTTTGTTGTCGTCGAGGATGCTGACAATGTTGTTTAAAACGTGGAGGCAACCCATAGGGAATGCGCCCGAACCGCAGGCAGGGTCAAAAATCTTGCAACGGATTACAGCCTCTACAATTTCTTTGCGGTGGCTATCGACGGTTTCGGAGATTTCTTCGTCTTCGATGAGCCGCAAAAAGTCGGCGGCGGGTACGTCGCTTATTTTGGATGCAAGATACTGCGCCACGCTCTGCGTTACCATATATTCCACAATCTCTTTTGGTGTGTAGAACGAGCCTGTTGCCTTGCGCATAGTAACGCCTGTTTCGGGATTATACACGCTGAGAAGTTCCTCAAACACGTGTCCGAGAAGTTCGGGGTCGAGAGCCACATCGATGATGTTTGTGGAGTTTTCTTCGATGGTGAAGTAATATTTGTCGAAAATTTGGTCGATGATGCCTTTGTGCGTTGAGTCGGTGTATCCAAAGAAAAACATATCAGGTACAGTAGTCCTTCGTGTTTTTTCTTGCGAAAATCCGTCCACATATATTTTTTTACCCTTACGGGCGTTTTTGATTTTGTGCAGAGGGTCGTCTAATGGGTCGTAGAGGTAGTCGAGACAGTCAAAAAGTCCGCCGTTGAGGTATGGAATTTGTTTTAAAATGTTCTCAATCTGTGATTTAGAATTGTTGATAAAGAAACTATTATGGCTGTCGTCTTTGAATTTAACGTCGTTGCCGTAGTCGCCAGTATATCCTGTATGTCCTGATGTTGCCCATCCACGGTCTTCTTTTTTGCAGTTGAGGCTTGCAAAAAATAGGTTTTGGAGTATTGCGTTGTAATAGTTTTGGTTGTCGGTTTGGTCGTTGAATCCGCGTACAGAATTTTTGAGAAAATCAACGTTGAACAGACATTCGTCGATAAGCCCTTTTTGCTTGATAAACCATACAAATATCAACCTCGTTATCAGGCGGATAACGTGTGTGCATTGCTTTTTTACTTCGTATCTGCCTTCTTCTGAGTCTTGTGTGTAGATTCCGTAGTTGACATCAGGAAATTTCATATCGGGTACAACGGGTTTGATGTTTTGGTCGTCGGCGTTGAAAGTGCCTGTTGCCCACAGATACCAATTGAGGATTTCGCGATAGAAATCGTCGGTGAGTACGTTGACGGCAAAAACTTCGTTGAGCCAATAGAGGTAGAGGTCGTTGAATGTGATGACTTTGGATTTTGATTTTTCTTTGTATTGTTTGATTTTCAAAAGTATTCTCAGATGTCCTGAATGTGGTTTTTGGATGCTGATGTTGCGGAGCATAGATACTTTGCCGGCTTTTTGACCACGGAATGTGGCTCGGCGGTAGTCGGTGCGTTCGCAAAGCGAGAATGTGAGGCGGTCGCCACTACGAAACATCACCACAACGGGGTTTCCTTCGGCAAATGCGCGGTTGAAGGCGCGGCAAACCATAGAGATTTCGGATTTGGTTAATGGCTTGTTTGGGTCGTCCTTGGCTTCCACGGCAAATATCATCAGCGAAGAGTATTCGTTGAGAGAGAGTTGCGCTTGTGTTTTGGCGTTTTTAATTTCGTCGTCAAGTGTGGCGTTGCCGTGGTCGTCGTCTTTGTAGAGGCTCTTGTTGTTGAGCATACCCACAAAGTAGGTTTCCAAGCATTTGCCGTCGGGGCCAAAAAAATCGTTAAGTGTTTTGTTTTGAATATTTTGACTATCCAAAAACTTCTTGGCATCTACCGACACTTGCTCTGTAACTGGCGTTACGTAGATATTGAGTTGCTCAAAAAAATCTATCGTAGCCTTGATAAGGGGCGAGTTGTTTTTGAAACTATCGAGATTTATATCGTATCCTTCCATTGTTTTCTGTTTTAATTATTGCACACTAATGATGTCCCAAGCCAAAAGATCCCATTTTTCGGGGTTGAGTTTTTCTTCTATCAACAGAGGTTCGGGCGGAAGAGCCGCCACGGATTTGTTGGTGAGGTTGATGAGAGTGTTTAGCAATTCTTTTTTGGCTTCGCCCTGTTTCATACCGCCGATAAGGACGTTTTTGAGGAAGTCGAGTTCGTCGGGGTCGCCGTTGTCGATTTTTGGGCTAACAACGCGCTCGGCGTTCTTGTATGTGCGCAGGATATAGAGTATGTCTTTGCGGTTAAACTCCATCACCGTAGAATTTCGCTCACGGTTGAGCGGACGGAGAATGAGTTTGAGGTTTTTGTATTCGTGGTTTTCGCCGCTTTCGGATTTGCAGGGCGAACCCACAAGTGCGAGAAGACTTTCGGGCAGTTGCTCCTTGTCTTTTGAGATGAATCCCGAAAAGATACCGAGCGGCATATTTTCGAGTTCTTTGCGTTTTTCGTCGCCCAAAAATGCGAGAAGTTCCTGACGGAAACTTTCGAGCGAAAGGTCTTCAAGTCCGAAACCGCGTGTGTCGGCGTCGTCGGCAGAGAGGTCTTCTTTGAGTTGTTCGAGGAGTTTTTGCTCGTTTTGGTTGATTATTGGGTTGTCTTTGATGTTTTCGGTGAGCGATTCGGTAAGGTTTGGAATTTCTGCGCCCACAAGAGCCATAGCAATCAGGCGTTCCTCAATGCGCGAATATAGCCTCAGATACGAATCGTAATCAGGCGACGGCCAATAGTTTACGCAGTCGATGGATTGGTTTGGCGATTTAAGACGGTCGATACGTCCAATACGCTGAATGATTCTCACGGGGTTCCAATGGATGTCGTAATTGATTACGGTTTTGGCATCTTGTAGGTTTTGACCCTCGCTGATGCAGTCGGTGCCGATGAGAATATCAACGTTTTGTTCAAGAAGCCTATTGAAATTGCGAGTGCGTGGATTGCGGTCTTTGGTTTCCATCACCATTTGTTTCCATTCGTCGAAAGAGACAATCCATTTGTTGTTTTGCACGTCGAAATGCTCTTTTTCAATAGTGCCGAAATAGTCTTTGTATTCGTCAGTCCAATCAAATTCGTTGTACATCTTGCTCATTGGCGCAAATCTCCGCAGAGTGTCCATAAAGTTGGCTTCGCGCTTGCCTTTGTATATTGCGCCATTGCCCGATACCATAGCCACCTTTCCGGGGAAGGCTTTTTCGAGGTTTTGGTAGAGATATTCGGCTGTGTCGGAATATGTGGTGAATACAAGCACTTTGCCGCCTTCTTTGTTAACCTTCTGATTCAAAACTTTTTTCAACGAATCCAATTTGTTGTCGGTGGCTTTTTGGTTTTGAAAATCGTTGTAAAATATGTTTATGTTGTCAACAAAATTTTTCAGAGCCTTGATGTCGTTTTCGATAGATTTTTTGTATTTGTCCAAGTCAACAATATCTGATATGAAAACGGGCTGTTTTGACGGTTCGGTGTCGGAATCCACGTCGATAGAATCGAAATATTTTTCTAATTCGGCGTCGTCCATATTGAGAGGCGCGTCGGTGTTGTTTTCTTGGTAATCAACAATTTTGCGGAGCGCGTTGATGTGATAGTCCAAAACGCCCTGCATAGTTTTGCGGCAGGCAAACCAACTACTTTCCAACCTTTTTACAAACAATACCATAAGCATTTTAGCCAAATAAAATTCGCGCTGAGGTTTGTCTTCTATGGCTGATTTTGCTTTTACGGGTTTTGTGAAAAACGATGGCATATACGCCGAAAGGTTTGTGGCGGTAAGAGCCTGATAAATTTCCAAAAATCCGTTCAAGTTGCCGAGTTTGTTGATGGTAACAAACAGGTTTTCGGGCTTGTTTTTGTGAGGGAATCCAAGGTTTTCGTTGCTGTTGCGCTCAATCATTGCCCTTGTGCGAGCAATCACGAGTTTGTCGGTGAGGTTAAAAAACTTGTCGGGCAAAAGCCTGATGAGTTCTTTTACCGAATGGTCGTTGCCATCCTGCCATTTTGCAATTTTTTTCTGCGCCGAGGCAAACACTCCGGCGAGAGAATTGATATAGTCGAAGTCCTCAATATCAAAGCCTTTGTCGTTGCCGCGTACAAAAAGTTTTATTTGGTTTCTTACGTCGGCGATTTTGGTGTTGATGGGCGTTGCCGATAGTTCAAGGATTTTGAAATCGGTGTCGGGATATTGCTGTAATATGTTTTTCAATAGGTAATCGTATCGCGACGATTTGTCGTTTCTGAGGTTGTGGCTTTCGTCGATAACGATTAGCACTTTGCGGTGAGTTCTAAGTAGGGCAGTGATTTTTTCGTTGCTCTTGTCCATACGGTCGTCTTGGAGGTCGGTATGGAATTTTACCACAAAATGCAGCGCATCGTTCTCAAACTTGCTGCCTGCGAGATATTTGTATTGTGTCCAATTCTGTTCAAGTTTCTTTGGGCACAGCACAAGCACCGCGTAGCCTTCGTTTTGAAAATGCTTCATTACAGCCAATGCCGTGAAAGTTTTTCCCAAGCCAACCGCGTCTGCCAAGATTGCGCCGTTGTATTTTGATAGCATATTAATCAGCGACTTAACCCCACGCCTCTGATATTCAAAAAGGGTTTTCCAAATTTGAGAATCTTCAAGGCGTTTGAGTCCCCTTGCGTCGGCAAGAAGATTGTTGATGTCGTTTTTAAAGAGTTCAAAGAGGATTTTGAAATAAATCTCCTTTGGCGAATAGTTTTTGTAAAGTCTTGAAATATAGTCGATAAAGTATTGCTTAACGTCCTTTTGGATTTTTTGACCGTTTTCAGTAACGGTGATTTTGTCCTGTGCGGTGTCGTTCCAAGTTTTTGTGAACCAATCGGATAGAGCATCAAAATTTTTGTTGTCGGCGTTTCTTTCGGCGATATTGATTTCGATGTTTGACGATTGGTATATTCCAAGCCCCGATTCTGTGAGGTTGCTACTGCCTGTGAGGTAGTACGAATTGTCGGGATTAGGGTCGTTGTAGATGTAAGTTTTTGCGTGACAGAAATTTCCGTCGATAGTTTTGATGCTTACATTGTCTTGTTTGAAAAAGTCGATAACGCTTTTGGCGGTCTTGTTGGTGCTGAAAGCGTTGCTCAGGTTCATTTTGCCCTGAATGAGGTTTATAGTCTTTTCGGCTTTTTCGTTTTCGCCCGCTATCTTGCTGAGTATAAGTCTATATTCCGATGGATTAGGGTCAAAACAATGTATTCTGTCGATAGCCGGCAGGGTGAAGAAACCTGTAACGATGTCGAGGTTTCCGTTTTTTGTATATTTTTCGATAAAGTCCCAAACGGTAACAATATCGTATTTTTTATTCAGTTTTTGCTTATTGTCGATTATCATAATATTATAAGTTTTAATCGTAAAACAATGCCGTAAAGATAATGAATTATTTTGATGTTATTCCTCTCCTTCAATCACCTCCATCTCCACTTCGTGCTTAGAAGTTTCCTTATTGTAATTGATGCCGCATAGCACGATGCGTTTGGAAAAACCTTGGAGGCTCTTGGGATAGTTTTTGCGTTTGATTTGAGAGATGGCGGAGTCGGCGGTCTTGTCGTATTTGAGTTCGACGACTATGGCAGGGCGCGGCGACTTGGGCAGCGGAATGAAAACCATATCGGCAAATCCCTTGCCCGTGGGCAGTTCGTGAAAAATCTTGTAAAAAGGTTTGGCGGCGTAATAAGCCAACGTTATTGCGCACCGCATTGAGTTTTCGTCGTTGAATTCCAATATTGACGACGCCTCAAAATGATAGTCGTCGAAGGCACGCGCCACTTTGTCTTTGCAGAGGTTGATGGTGTCTTCCAACAGTTGACGCGACTGCCCAACCGCCTTGGACAACTCTTTCCAACCCGCAAAGCGGACTGCGTTTTCAAACTCGTCCGCAACTTCGGTATTTGGTATTCTTACGCTCTGAGTTGCAGGATTGTATGAAAGGTATCCAAGATGCGCCAAAAGAGTCAACACGTCGTCGCTCGTCTCGATGTTTTTCATATCGTTGCGGAAACTCGACACTCTCACGGTTACTTCTTCGCCATTCATCATCCTGATGATTTTGGTGCGCACTTGGTCGGCATCAACGTTCAGGTAACTTTCTATCGCCATAAACGAGGCTGTCCTTGACCAAAAACTGTCGTATGTGCGGTAATCGATGGCCTGCATCACAGAATTGGGGTTGAACATCGATTTTTCTTCGCCGATGATGTAGCCGTCGTATGCGTGTTTCA
>CAMJWL010000156.1 GCA_946409405.1 uncultured Bacteroidales bacterium | reverse complement strand
CGAAGATGGTGCCGCGCTTGTCAGCACCCAAGATTGCCACGGTCTTGTCGTCGAGCCTCGTTATCATGCCCGACTCCCACTGTCCGCGCACCTTGGCGACGTCCAACTTCTGTTTTTTGATGAGGTCGTCGGTGGTCTTGCTCTTGCCGATAGTGCCAACTACCAACTTGTACTCGGCGTTAGGATTGTTGAGCGCGGGTTTTGCGCCCGTTACCTTGTAGATGTCCTCCTGGAGGTTTTGGGCGGCGAGTTTCACGCCCTCCCACTCGTCGTCGGCATAGTTGATGCTGCACTTGGAGAGGTCAAAACCGCCCTTCTGCTTGTCAAAATTGACGTACTGCGCCATCGCCCACTGACACGTGAGCGCAAGCACAATCAAAATAAGTGAAAGTCTCTTCATTTTAAAATCTCATAGTTTTAGTATTTGTACAACGAAAATTTCTGTATGCCCCATTCGCCGTCCGTTATCCTCACGTGCCGCCCTTGGTGATCTTCGTCGCCGTTAAGTATGCGCAACGTGCGCCCCGTGCCGTCGGTGGCGATTTGCTCTATGCTGAGGATTCCGGCAGTAGTTTTTTGGGGTTCCAACGTCTTGAAAGTAAGCACCACGCCCGTACCAGCAACGACGAAATTGTCGCCGGAAGTGTTGATGATGATAGCGGCGTTGGTGTTCCAACCGGGCTTTCGGCTCTGCGGCGTCCATCCAAGTAGGTTGTCGTGCCGTGCAATTATCTGATAATCACCTATTACCAACGTGTCGGCATAGTTGACAGAATCGAGCAACACCGCCCTCATGCGTCTTGTGCCACACGCAGCGACGATTTCGGGTTCGATACACTTTATAATATTATACGCGGCGGGGATGGTAACATCCTTGTTTTGCTTGGCTTTTTCGGCTTCGAGGTCGATGGTAACACCCAAAACCGGCGGCGTGAAGTCCGCTTGTTTGGTCTCCACCGCAAAAGGACTGAACCCCAACCCGTGGTACTCGCCAAAAGTGTAAAGTGCTTTGGCTCCGGCAGTTGCGTCGTATTGGTGTTCGGGGATAAAGAACGGATTGTCTGCGCGGTGATAAGGCTTGGTCCACGCCTTGAAATCGCCAAAATAAATATCGGGACTGAGCATCTGGATCCTCGGCGCACCGGCTTTCCAAACGTCTATCAGATGCGGCAACGGCCCTCCCGCCGGATATTCGCCGGGCTTGCGGTTAGGACGGTTGAGCGCGCAATTGACGTACATCGGAATATCATATACCTTGCTGCCCGCCTTGGCGAGTTCGTTGGTGTATGCCGCAAAACTCCACGCCGTAAAAATCTCCTGCGCATAGTCGTCGTCGCCAAAATCCTCGCTCCACGTGCCAAAAGTGCTGCCGTTCCAATATTTTTTGATGTGCGGCGAGAGTTGATCCTTGTGGTCTTTGAGGTAATTGGTGAGCGCGGTAGGCACTGTTGCCTTCCATATCTGCGTCGCCAATTTGGAATAGTCGCGGGGGGTGGGGAGCATTGCGATTTCGTTTTCCACCTGAATCATTATCACGGTGTATTGCGTGTCGATTTTTTTGATGTGGTCAAGCAACGAGACGAATGCCTTCCTGTCGGCGTTGAGAACTTCGTGCGAATAGGGCGACAAAATTTCCTGACGCCGCCCTTCGCGGTCTTCGGTGCGCGGAAAACGCTTGGTATCCTTCTTGACCCACGCCGGGGCGTAGCACGACATCGAATTTTTCCACGCGCCAAACCACAGGAAAACCACCTTCATATCGTGTTTTCTCGCGCCGATGATAACACTGTCGATGAGCGAAAAATTAAAATTGTCCTCCACCGGCTCTATCAAATCCCAATACGCCGGCACAAGCGCGGTGTTGATGTTGGCGTCCACAAGTTGCTGCCAGACGTGCGTCCTGAGCCATTCTGCCGTGGATGCCGACGAATTGCCAATCTCGCCCGCCCGCATGAGAAACGGCTTGCCGTTCACCATCATCTGATAGGCGTTGCCCTTCTTGACAATCTTCGGCGGCTGCGCCACGGCGACGATTGACCACAAAATGGCAATCAATAAAATGTATAATCTTCTCATATTATATGTTTTTAATCTTTCTGCCTCTCCACATACGACTTGGTGCGGAGTTTTGCCTTGCATTGCTCCAATGTGTATTTGGGCGCAAAGAGGAGCGGCATGTTGGAGAACGTCTGGAAGTATTGCATACAACCGTCGCGCCACCATTGAGCCTCATCGAGTTGCACTTCAAGTTTTCCTTCAACTTCTTTAAAGATTGACTCAGGCACAGAGCCTTTTAGCGATTGCCAAGTTTTTTGGAAATTTACTACTTGCTGCACACCACCGTTGTAATGGTCGTTGAGCGACTGCCACAGCGTCTTGCCGTCGTTGAAACAATAATTCCACGGCAAATGATGAAACCACAGCACCATTTCCTTTGGACAAAGCCTTGGGTCGTCGTACATCGAGCGAAGCGGCTCTTGGTATTGCTCCACGGCGTTAGAGCCGCCATTCTTGGACGAGCGGTTGAAACCAAGACCATACTTGTCTGCCTTGTGATAATACCTCGGCAGCCAATCCTCACGCGCACCGGGTATCGAAGTCCACGGCTCAGGACCCCAATGGTCGCTCCAGCCCATCAAGTGATGAAGTCCGAGCGGGGTCATATAGTTGGTAACGGCTTCGCGGCTCTCCATCATGATGTCGCAAATTGTATTGACAGCCTTCTCGTCTTTTGTAATAGTCTGCATCACCCATTCCTTGGCGATTTGACGCGCCGAAATCCACGGATTCCAAGCCAAACGTCCGAAGGCATACCAGTTGGCCTGCGCCATCACGTAGCCACACCAATTCTTCATCGTGCCGGTGTTGGCAACGGCAGAGAAAGCGGTAAGTTTTTGATTGAGAGTAGTTTGCACCACAGATTGATTACCGTGGAATGTAGGATAATCCATAAACTCCTTCCACATCGTTGCGAGGTAACAAAGGTGGTCGCTGTAACCGAGATATTCCTGTGTAATCTGCAACTCCGCCATGGTCTGCGTCTTCTTCATCGCGCCAAAGAGCGGCGAGAACGGCTCTCTCGGTTGAAAATCCACCGGGCCATTCTTTATCTGGATAATCACGTTGTCGTCAAACTTGCCGTCCAAAGGCATGAACTCCTCGTAAGCCTGTTTGGCACGGTCGCCGCCCTGCGGATTATACACAAAGGCTCGCCACATCACGATGCCGCCGTGTGGTTTCAACGCCTTCGCCAACATGTTTGCGCCGTCGGCATGAGTGCGACCAAAATCCATCGGGCCGGGCAGACCCTCGCTGTTGGCTTTTACGAGGAAGCCGCCGAAATTTGGTATTAAAGTATAGATTTCGTCCACCTTCTTTTTCCACCAGTCAATCACGTCGTTATCTAAGGGGTCAGAAGTTTTGAGACCGCCCAACGCCGCCGGAGACGAGAAGTTGACGGCAAGATATACCTTAATATTATAAGGACGGAGACGGTCGGCGATGGTCTTAACGCCGGAGAGGATTTCCTTGTCGAGCACCTTCGGGTCGGCGTTCACATTGTCGATTACAGTGCCGTTGATGCCCACAGAAGCATTGGCACGGGCGTAGGTCTCGATGTCGGAGCGGAAGTTGATTTTGCCGCCGTCAAACCAAATCGACCTTCCCGCATATCCGCGCTCCACGCTGCCGTCGGGATTGTCCCAATGGTTGAGGATGCGCACTTGAAAACGCGGCATATCAGTCCACTTCTGCATCGGTTTGCCAATCTTATAAGCCCTCATCAGCGAATAAGTGCCGTACAACGCGCCCGCAGCAGTCTTGGCTTTGATGGTGTAGCCGCCTTTGTCGTTGGACTCCACCGAGAAACCCTCGGCACCCACATCGACTGTATTGTCGATAAGAACCTCATAATTGATATTCTTGTCCTTGGGCGACTTGGCAACCTTCAACTGTTGCGCAAGTGCGGCAAATTCGTTGACAATCACCGTCTTAGTGCCAGCATCCTGCGACTTGTCTGGGATGTTGCAGTACAGCGTCGCCGAGGCAATCGGCTTTTCCGGGCAGTTGAGCCACAGATTGGAGGTCTGCGCGGTAGCCGTTAGCACCGAGCAAAAAACCGCCATCAATAGTAGGAACAATCCTCGTTTCATCTTTTTATAAATATTAAGTTTTGGATATAATTTGTAATGCAAATATACACATTCCACCCCAAAAAAACAAACCCAAACGCTGTCAAATATGTAACATTTTTCTACAAAATAGTAACAAAAAAGCGGCTTTGCGACATTTGCAAAAAAAACATTTCACTTTCAACGCAAAAAAACAACAATTAAAGCAAAAAAAACATCGGTAAAACAATAATTGTGTTTATTTTTGCAGTTGGAAAACATAACACATTATTTTTTTACCATGAACCCGTTTTCAACAGAATTGCTCAACAAGATCACGTCGATAATCGTGAAGAAGTTTATCCGCTCTGGCGGCATCGCCCCGGAAGACTACGACGACATGACGCAGACGCTCCGCGCCAAATATTTGGCGAAGAAGGAACACATCGAGAGCCTTTACAAAGGCGAGGCGCAGCCGCAGACTTACATGTCGAGCGTGCTGAGGATGATGATGCTCGAAGTTTTGAGGGCGTCCAAAAAATCCGACGTGGAAACCGTCGATATCGAAAAGGCGACCATCACCGAGTTTGACCGCTCGCCGTCGCCGGAGCAAAAGGCTATCATCGAAAACGAGAAGAGCCACTTCCGCCGCGTGATGGCGACTATGGGCAAGGACAAGGCAAAAATCATGATGTGCCTCAAAAAAATCAACCGACTGCAAGTGACCGACGAGGAGTTTGCAGAATACCTCGACGGCAGACCCGACAACGGCGCACATCAGTACCTCAACGCCCCCGCAGACGTAGAGGCAGCCAACAAGGACATCTACGCCCGCCTTTGCCAAATCACCAACCTCGTGGAAGGCTCGCAAAACAAGCCCGATGCCATCAGAATTTGGCTCGGCAACAAGATAGACCAGATAATCAAGCGCATGAACTCCGGCAGCCGCTCCAAGTACGACAGCGACTCGCTCGCAATTTTGATGGAACTCATGTACGCTTGATAGTTAACATATTATACAACGTTACTTAAAGCATTACGCCATGAAGACATTAGACCATAACCAAAAAGCGAGGCTCGCCGACTATCTCAACGGGCGACCCGTCAACATAAGCGACGAGGAACTGCAAATGCTCGCCGACGACGACCAATTGGCGGCCGAATGTATAGAAATAGCCGAGATTGCAGCCGAAGCGTCGCAAGGGCAAGGTGTGGTGATACAGTTTCCAAAAAACGCCAAAAAAACATCGTCCGCCTCCTCCAACAAAACCATACGCACCATAATATTGGCGGCGGCGGCATGCCTTATAATTGCCTTAGCGATACCGCTCTTTATCAAGTCGGACGGCAACAACACCAACGGCGACCCGTCATCCGTTGCCTCCGCCGACCAACCTTCCACACCGCGCAAACGCTCGATGGGCATACTCAGCGCAAAAAGCCTCGACAAAGGATATTACGAAATGCCGGCTGAGTTCTCCAAAATGATACAGAGCGCGTCAGCAAAAGGGTTCTTCGACTTTGAGCCGGAAACTCCATTCGACATCATATTCTCCGCGCCCGTCAAGCCCGACACACTTTATTTATGTTCGCCGAGGGTCAAGACTCCGCTCATGACGCTCCCCGTATCGGGCGAATCGGTAACAATCTCCCCCGGACTCGCATCTGGATTATATTATTATTACCTCAAATACAACTTAAAGGAACGCAACGCAATCGCTATCGGAACTGACGACGAATCAGCACAATAACCAAACAATATTTTTTCTATAAAACTACAATGAAGAGACAATTACTGACATTATTTGCGGCGACTTTACTCGCCACCGGCGGCAACGCTTTTGCGCAGGGACCAGCAAACGTCCCCGAACCCGCCAAGACAATCGAACTTTTCAAAGGCGACATTCCGGGCAAAATCGGCACCGCCCCAGAGCCAAAAGACGGCAACCAATTTTGGATCACGAGTGTTGACCGCCCTTCCCTCGCCTACTACCCCGCCGCCAACTCCAGCAGCAACACGGCGATAATCGTATGCCCCGGCGGTGGATACGCGGGACTGTCGTACATGTTTGAAGGCACGATGACCGCCCAATGGCTCAGTAGCCAGGGCATTTCTGCATTTGTGCTCAAATACCGCCTCCCCAGCGACCAGACCATGAAGGATCGCAAGAATGGCCCGTTGCAGGACGTTCAGCAAGCGATTCGCTACGTCCGCGCCAACGCCAAGGAGTACGGCATAGACCCCTCGAAGATTGGCGTCATCGGCTTCTCGGCGGGCGGACACTTGGCGTCCACAATCTCCACCCACTACAACGACGATGTATATAAGTCGGAATACAACGTGAGTGCGCGCCCCGACTTCTCCATCCTCATCTACCCCGTGATAACCCTCGACCCAAAATACACACACGCCGGCACACGCGAGGCACTTATCGGCAAGGACGCCGACATGCCCACCACCGACCGCTATTCGAGCCACTTGCAAGTAACCAAAGACACGCCGCCCGCGTTTCTCGTTCACGCCTTGGACGACAAACTCGTTCCCTACGTCAACAGCATCCTGTACGCCAACGCCCTGCGCCAATACGACGTACAATGCGAACTCCACCTCTACGCACAAGGCGACCATGGTCTTCGCGTAAAGAATCCCACAGACACTCAGGCTTTTTGGCATGACGCCTGCGAGAAATGGATGAGGATGAACGGTTGGATTAAATAACTACCAATTATTGCTTGAAATAATACTCCATATCATACATTACCATAACCTTTTAGCCGTGCTGCCAAAATTGCACGGCTATTTTTTTTGCGAAAATTTTTTATAAATATTCTTTGTATATTTCAACAAAACATTTTATATTTGTGCATTACAATCACGGAAAAAACATCCTCATAACGAAATTATTGATATACAGAAGATTATGGAATTTAATTGGGACGATTTCAAGAGCAGTTACAGCAACGAGCAGGAAGCCCGTCAAGGGTTTGCCATGCTTTGCGAGGCGATAATGAAGAAACACTACCCCGACTTCATCGCCAAAAACTCCGACACCATTATCGAAAAACAGAACACCGAGGACAAGACACTGGACAGGAAGTGCATCATCTACCTGCCCAAATACTTCCTCGACGGCGTTTCCAACTCCCGCAAAGGTCAGATTCGCAAAGCCCTCAACGACAACCTGCCGTACATGAAAGCCAACAAAATCGAACAATGGGTTCTCATGATGCCGCTCGAATTTTCGCCGGAGGAGAAGAATTGGTGGGAAAACTGGTCGCTCCGCATCAAGCAGGAAAACGCCATCACCCCCACAGCCATCCTCTCCAAAGAGATTGTAGCCCTCATCGCCAAATACGGCATTGAGTTTAAAGGCGTAGAAAAAATAATCCAAGAGGCATCCGACGGCACGGTAGATTTCGTCTTTGAGGACGAACCCGTAACAACGGAGCCGGTTGCAGCAGCCCCCTCCCCCACCGAAACAGCGGAGCCAGTTGCCGTAGAAGTAGCCGCCGAGCCTGTTTCCACCACAGTAACGGAAACCAAGGTTGTGGAGCACACCGTAGAGCCTACCGTGGAGACCGTGGACGTAGTAGTAAACGACGACACCACCACGACCACCACCACAACTACGCAGACCACCACTACGGTAACAACTGTTACTACCACGGAGCAGCCCACCGCCCTTCCCACCTCGGAGCCAAAAGTAGTAAGAGTGGCAGACCCCACCGTTACCGAAGCCCCCAAGCCCGACCCGAAACTTCTGAGCGCGGCAGACATAGCGGCGCGTCAGATGTCAGAAACCGTTAAAACAGACGACGGCAACAAGACCATAGCAATCACAATATCAGACAGCGAACCGGAGGAGGAAACAATAGAGGAATCAAAATCTGAGTCGAAATCCTCAGACCCCAAAAAAGTGCGCGAGCCAAACCTCAACCAACTCAAACTCACATACCACTTCAAACAGGACTTTGAAGACCTCGAAACCCAAAAACTCAACCTCCCCACCGATGGCGATAGGAACGGTCAGCGCGGCGTTTTTGACCGCAGGCGCGACCTCTCCAATGTAAAGAACTACTTGAACGACTTTGTGTTTGGCGACCTCTCCAACTTCAAGGGCAAGGAACTCGTCAAGAAAGCGCAGATATACGTTACCAACGAGCAATATTCTCGCGGCCTCTACATCTACGAATACGCCTACGCCAAGAAACTCGTGGAGAAGGACATCATGGACGACTACAAAAAAGGTGTTGCCGAGGCGGAGTTTAAACTCAACTACAAATACCACATGATAGACGGCGACCTCAAATTTGCCAAGGGCGACTACATAAA
>CAMJWL010000155.1 GCA_946409405.1 uncultured Bacteroidales bacterium | reverse complement strand
TGATTGTCTTGCTGATAGCGATTCCGATGTACACTTGCGCAACGGGAAGTATTCCGATTGCGGTGTCGTTGATGGCAAAAGGATTGACACCTGGTGCGGCGTTGGTTTTGCTGATGGCGGGTCCGGCTGTCAACAGCGCATCAATGTTGGTAATTGGCAAAGTTTTCGGTAAAAGGACGCTGTGGCTCTATTTGTTGTCGATTGTGATTGGCGCGGTTGTTTTTGGATTGGCGATTGATTATTTGCTGCCGGCAGAATGGTTTACGGTGGCGTCGTCAATTGCTGACGGACACTGCGAACACGGATTGTCGGTTTGGGATTGGATTTGGTCGGGAGCGTTTGTTTTGCTGTTAATCAATGCGTTTGCAAGGTCGATTGGCAAGGAGCATTGCTGCGAACACGAATAACACTACCTAAAAAAAGAACGACTGCCATCAAGGCGGTCGTTCTCGTTTTGATAGATTTGCAAAATAATTTTTAAAACAAGTTGAATAGAAATCTTAATGTCTTGTGACGTCGCCTGCGCCTGATTCGCTTACATCTACAACTGCCGGACGGCCGTAATAGTCGATGTCGGACGCGCCGGAACTATGTGCATAGATTTCGTCGTTGACAGCGATAGAAACGTCTGACGCGCCCGAGGCGTGTACGTCGGCAATGTTGGTAATGAGATACTTGGCAGAAACTTTGGATGCGCCCGAGGCGTGGATTACGACCTTGTCTGCCGAGCCGTCCGCCTTGACATTGGACGCGCCCGAAACATCCAACCTGATATTGCCTTTTGCGACGAGATTGTAGAGGTCAACGTCTGACGCGCCCGAAGCATTGACGCTGAAATCTTCGTTGCTGAAACCATCGACATCCACAGCACACGCGCCGCTCGCCTCCAACGAATTGAGTGTAGGTACGGTGATGTTGACTTCAATCTTGCGTTTCTTGTTGATTACCAAGTGTTTGCCATCGAGGAAAACTCTCAGTTCGCCATCAACGACCTTGGTCTTCACATTGTCGATGAGCGATTCGTCAGCCCTGATTTCCACGCTCTGTGTTTCGGCGCATACAATGTTGACAGTCATTGCATTAGAAATCTTCACACGGTCAAAATCGCTGACGGTGCGGCTCTCTGCATAATGACATTCGTTGTAGTCGTCATAATTGCCGCAAGACGATAATGTTGCCAAGCCCATCACGGCGGAAACTGCGGCGGCGAGTAAAATTGATACTTTCATTTTGGTGTTTTTTTAGTTTTTAACTGCTTTTTGTACGTATGACGGACGAGTTACAAAAAAGTTACAATTAAAATGAAAAAAGTATCATTTTTTTTGTGGGTTAAGATTTTTCTCCGCGTTGTTTTTTGATTTTTCTTTTGATTATAATTAATACCACAATGAGCAATGCCAGTGGCAGGACGATTTTTGCCGCCAATTTCCATACGTATGGAATGTTGAGGGAGAGCGACGAAGCGTTGCCATTGAGGTGGTATTTGAGGATGCCGGAGAGCAATTGACGTTGCGTGTCCAAGGGTGCTTTTTCGGCGGTGATGCTCTTGCCAGAATTGAAAAATGTGGTCGTACGGTCTGTCGTGTTGTACTTTGGCATTGTAAATTCGCCGTCGGTTGGTGTGCCGGTGCTCGCAAAATTCACCCACATATTTTGGATGCGGTGGGAGAGGAGCGTGTCGATATTGCCGTTGCCAGTATATGTGGTATAATCAAGATTACCAAATACATACGATAATTCAGCAATGTGCGACGCGCCATAATCGGGCATTGAAGTTGGGTAACGCCAATAATACATATATATGTCGCCACCGTTTTGGGATTGCCCCTCCGCCTGACAAATTGCGGGCAGACGGAACATCGTTTCGTTGTAAAATTCTACGATTTCCCAGCCGTCCTCGCACTGCGTTTTTTCTATGAAATTTTCGATTTCCTGCTTGTCGGCGTCCGCAAAATTGGCGGTGTTGTTTTCAAAAAGAATGTTGATTGCCACCTTGAAAATGCTCGTCGGGCCATAGTTTTTCTTCCAAAAACGGGCTTCGTCGCTGTTGGAGCCGGCAATCATTTTGATGTCCTTGGCGTCGCCGCGTCGGTAGGCTTCGTAGAGGTCGGCGGGGATTGTCCTGCCGTCACGTTGTGGAAAATTGGCAAGCGAGTTCAGTTGCTCGTTCAATGCAATTATTTCGTTTTCAGGAATTTGCATCAGGTCGTCCATTGATTTTGCGCCGGTGAGTTCGATGAGTTTTTGGGTAAGCGGTTTGCACTCGTCCTTGCTGTACGAGAGGGCGATGTTGCCGCTTTCGCAGATTGCTTTTTGGAAGAGACCCTTCGCCGCCGACATCACTGAGAGGATGCTCACGCTGCCGCCGCCAGCCGATTCGCCAAATATTGTAATGTTTTGATTGTCACCGCCAAAGGCAGCAATATTGTTGTTGACCCACTTCAAAGCCATCACTTGGTCGAGCAGACCGAGATTGGGGCTGTCGGCGAAGTTTTCATTACCGTCAATGCCCTCAAAATCAATGAATCCCATCATTCCTGTGCGGTATCCGACGGTAACGAGTACGATGTCGGGATGGTTGCGGACGAGGTTTGCGCCGTTGTAAAGCGGATCCATCGACGCGCCCCAACCGTAAGAGCCGCCGTGGATATAGACCATCACGGGTTTGTGCGACGAGGTGTCGAGGGTGTTGGTCCAGATATTGAGGTAAAGACAATCTTCGCCCGTAACATTCTGAGAACCTGTGATATACTCGTCGCGAGTCTGTATTGGCGATTTGGAAAAATAATAAGCCTCGTATGCCGCGCTGTCTGCGTCGGGGGCTTCGGGTGCTTTCCAACGCCTTGCTCCAATTGGCGGCTTGGCGTATGGTATTCCCTTGAATGTGAGGATGTTGTCGCTGAGACGACCAACGAAAATGCCGTTGCTGCACCGTGCCGCGAGGGCGGAGTCGGCGATGGATTCCAATTTGTTGTTGGGTTGGTAAGTGTCGGTGATTGATATCGGAATCATATCGTCGTGACACGATGTGGCGGTCAGAATTGCCGCCGTCAAGATTGCAAAATAAAAGCGATTTTTGGTTTTCATCAGGTAAAAATTTTAATTGTTTGCAAAATTATACACAATTTGCGTATTCGGGGCGGCTCACAGTCATTTTAACATTTTTTTTTATTTGTAATTTAAAATAATTCTGTTATCTTTGAGCCGAAAATAATTAACATCATCAAATAATGAAACAGAAAAGATTTATGCTCCCTGAGAGCGAGATACCTACACATTGGTACAACATTTTGGCGGATATGCCCAACAAGCCTATGCCGCCGCTCAACCCCAAGACCCGCCAGCCGATGAAGGCGGAAGACCTCTTCCCGATTTTCTGTGAGGAATGTGCGCGTCAGGAACTCAATGACAAGGACGCCTGGATTGAAATCCCCGCCGAAGTCCGCGAAAAATACGCCTATTACCGCAGCACGCCGCTCGTGAGGGCTTACGGACTCGAAGAGGCTCTCGGCACCAAATGCCACATCTATTTCAAGAATGAGAGCGTTTCGCCCGTCGGCAGCCACAAACTCAACTCCGCCCTCGCCCAGGCTTATTACTGCAAGCAACAGGGCGTCACCAACATTACCACAGAGACCGGCGCAGGTCAGTGGGGTGCGGCTTTGAGTTATGCAGCGAGTGTGTTTGGCATCGAAGCCGCTGTATATCAGGTGAAAATCAGTTACGAACAGAAACCCTATCGCCGCTCGATTATGCAGGTATTTGGCGCACAGGTAACGCCAAGCCCCTCGATGTCAACCCGCGCCGGCAAGGACATCATCACCAAAGACCCCAATCACACCGGCTCGCTCGGCACTGCAATTTCGGAGGCTGTGGAACTCGCTACAATGACTCCTAACTGCAAATACACTCTCGGTTCGGTCTTGAATCACGTTGCATTGCATCAGTCTGTTATCGGTCTCGAAGCCGAAAAACAGATGGCTCTCGCCGGTGAATATCCCGACACGGTAATCGCTTGTTTTGGCGGCGGCAGCAATTTTGGCGGTATTGCATTCCCCTTTATGCGCCACAACATTTTGGACGGCAAAAAGACCCGTTTTGTGGCGGCAGAACCGTCGAGTTGCCCGAAGTTGACCAAAGGTGTGTTCAAATATGATTTCGGCGACGAATCGGGCTATACGCCGTTGTTGCCGATGTTCACGCTCGGTCACAAGTTCAAACCCGCAAACATCCACGCAGGCGGCCTCAGATACCACGGCGCAGGTATGATTGTATCGCAGTTGCGCAAGGATGGTTTGATTGATGCCGTGGATATTGACCAGAACGAGTCGTTCAAGGCAGGCGTACTTTTCGCAAAGAGCGAAGGCATCATCCCCGCGCCCGAATCTTGCCACGCCATTGCTGCCGCAATCAACGAGGCTATGGCGCACAAGGACGAGGAGAAGGTAATCCTCTTCAACCTTTCAGGCCACGGTCTTATCGATATGACAGCCTACGACCGCTACCTCGCCGGCGATTTGCAAGACTACGCAGTAACCCAGGAGGAGGTCAATAAGAACATCGAGGCTGACAAGATTGATTAATCATTGCTGATTGTTTTTACATAATTAATACACGGAAGAAATGGAAGTATCTGTTTTTTCCGTGTATTTTTTTTGTGGCAATCAAATATAACTTGAACTTGCAACAAATCTTTTTTTACTCCACCACCTCAAACCACCTACTCACCCGATTGCCCTCTTGGTCGGTAATCGTAACCAAATGGCGACCGGCAGACAAATCGGCGGAAATGCGGTGAATGTCTTGGGTTACAGCAACATAATCGTTGTCTATGTGCCAAAAAAGACGGTTGCCAGCGATGCGGCTCGTTGCCTCAAAAACCATGCGCTGACGCTCGCCATCAAAACCTTTTGGAAGGAAAATTTTGGCATTGCTTTCGGGATATATAATCTGGATTGGAAGGTCGCCGTCCGAATGATTCATGCAGTCGCGACGCATGGGCGGCAGGACGCGGTAGTCGCTGTTGTGTTGCTTGTAATAATACTCCATCGCGGGCGGAAGCACAAACCATTTTTTGTGAACAATGTTGTCGGGCGATTCGCAGTTGGCGGTAACACGGTATTTCTCGGACGCATCGAGATGTATGGTGCGGCAGTAGGGGCAAACAGTGGTGTTGATGCCGGCGGTGGGAATCAGCACGGTGTCGATGGCAACACAGTTTTCGCCCGCGAGGTGTCCGCTCTTGTGGCAAATCGCCGCCGTGATGAGGTCGTCGTGCGGAGTTGGAATCGAGGGATTATGACTGCGCGGAAGCAATTTAATCACATCAAACAGAATAGGTGCCGACGCCTTGATACCCACGATGTTAGGGCGACCCTCTCCGTCGGCGTTGCCCGTCCAGACACCTACCACATAATCGCCCGTAACGCCTATCGCCCAAGCATCGCGGAAGCCAAAACTCGTCCCCGTCTTCCACGAAACCACACGGTCGGACGCAAACATATCGTGCGACTGTTCGTCTTCTGGTCTTTCTACCATAGTTAACGCTTTGAGTGTGTGATAGATAGCACCTGCCGTAAAGAAACTGTGGTCGGTGCGCTCCGAGTGTTTTTCCACACTATAATTATATATGTAATTTGGCTCGTGGTAGTCGTTGGGGTTGTAAAAATTTTCGTTTGCCACATAATTGCGCAGACTCCGCGTCATGGATGCGTATGCGCCGCAAAGTTGCCACAGAGAACATTCGCAGCCGCCAAGAATCAGCGAAAGTCCGTAATAATCAGCGGATTTGGTAACGGTGGTGATGCGCAGTTTTTTGAGAATATTAATCAGTTTTTCGCCGGAATATTGTTGGAGCATTTTTACGGCGGGAATATTCAACGACCGCGCCAAAGCCTTGCTCGCCGGTACTGCGCCATCGTATGTAAGTCGGTAATTTTTAGGCATATAGCCAGATATTTGCATCGGAATATCGGCGACCAAAGTGTTTGGCAGCAATTCACCCTCGCTCAGCATCGCGCAATACAAAAACGGCTTCAAAATGCTGCCCGTGCTGCGTACAGATTGGATGATGTCAACGTCGTTGCCGTCGTCGCGCCCCTCCACGGCATCGGTGTTGCCCACGTAAGCGAGGACGTTGCCGGTGCTGACTTCCATTACCAATACCGCGCCGTTGTAAACGCCGTCGATGCGGAGTTGGCGGGCGTGGCGGGCAAGAATTTCGCGAGAGCGGTTTTGAAGGCGGGCGTCAATGGTGGTGCGCACAGGCTTGCCGTAATTGGATTTGTTGGCGGCAATACGCTCCACGAGATGCGACGCAACCTGCGGATAAGGTCTTGGGGACGTTGGCAGTGGCTCTTGCTTGGCAAGGTCGCAGGTTTCGTCGTCTATAATGCCTTGTTCCAACAACTTGTCTAATAATGCGTTACGTTTCTTAAACAATGCGTCCCTGTTGCGACTGAGGTGTATCAGCGAAGGGTTGTTTGGCAGGACGGCGAGCATGGCGGACTCTGCCCACGAAAGGGTGCTGGCGGGTCGTCCAAAATAACGGTGCGACGCAGTTTCGAGACCCACGGTGTTGCCGCCAAAAGGCGCGTGGGAGGCGTACATCCGCATTATTTCGTCCTTGGAATAACGGATTTCGAGCCTGAACGCTTGGATCGCCTCGATGAATTTTTCGAGGAAAGTCCTGTTTTCGCGGCGGCTCAGGCGGATGGTCTGCATGGTTATCGTGCTGCCGCCGCTGATGATTTTGCGGTTTTTGACATCGAGCCACGCCGCCCTAAAAACCGCCAAAAAATCCACGCCGTGATGGCTCAAAAAACGTTTGTCCTCATAGCAGATGATGCACTGCCTGAACTTGCAAGGCACACTGTCGCCCTGCGGAAAACGCCACTGTCCGTCCGCAGCAATCCTTGCGCCGAGGAGGTTGCCGCTACTGTCTGTTACCACCAGCGAATACGGCGCGTCAAACGGATATTGCGGCAGCGAAAACCACACCGCAAACGCCAATACAAGAACCACAACAATGCAATTGACAATTGACAATTTAGCATTGACAATTTTTTGCCGCAATCTGTCAATCATATTTTTAGAGTCATTTCCCATTATCAATTGTCAATTGTACATTGTCAATTAATTGAAGATAATCGTCTTGTTTTTGAAAGCGAGAATCTTGTGTTCAATCTGTTTTTGGACGGCGTGGGACAGCACGATTTTTTCCAAGTCCTTGCCCTTGGTAACGAGGTCTTCCACGGTGTCCTTGTGCGTGATGCGCGTTACGTCCTGTTCGATGATGGGACCCGCGTCGAGGTCGGCGGTTACATAATGCGAGGTCGCGCCGATGAGTTTAACGCCACGGGCATACGCTGCATGATATGGTTTCGCGCCCACAAAGGCGGGGAGGAACGAGTGGTGGATGTTGATGATTTTGTTGGGGTACGCCTTAATCATGTCCTCCGAAATTATCTGCATATAACGGGCAAGGACAATGAAATCTATGTTGTTGTCTTTCAATATTTTCAACTCCTGCGGCTCCAGCTCTGCCTTGTTTTCCTTGTTGATGGGGAACACGTGGTACGGGATGCCAAACCTCTCGGCGGCGGGGCGTAGATCCTCGTGGTTGCTCACGATGAGCGGAATGTCAACAGCCCACTCGCCCGACGTGTAGCGCGCAAGCATGTCGTAAAGGCAGTGCGACATTTTTGACACGAAAATAGCCATCCTCGGCTTCCTGTCGGTAAAATATATCTTAAACTGCATCTGATGCTTCTGCGCATAAAGCGTCTCAAAATACTCCTCAATCTTCTCAGGGGCAATGAGAAACTTGTCGAGGCTCCACTCCATCCTCATGAAGAAGACCTCCTCTGTGTGATCGACGTATTGGTCGAGATATACGATGTTGCCGTTGTTGTACGTGATGAAGTTGGTCAACTCGGCAATAAGCCCCGGCTTGTCGGGACACGAAAGCAAAATAATCGCTGTGTTCATTATGATTTTTATTTGTTTAAACAACGGCGCAAAGATAGTGAGTTTTTTGGGGAGAAAAAAAATTATTAAAAAAAACTAAATATTTTTGCATCTAATCAAAAAATTATTCGTACCTTTGCCGCCGATACGATATTTATCTCTATAAATAAAGTCTAACACATTAATTATAGTATTAACAAACAAATTTTAAATGACACCGAAGAAAAACAATCAGGAGTACGATGAGGAACTCGAAATCGACAACCTGAAAGCAGACAAGCCCGCAGAGGCAGACACCGAGGCAGAAGAGCCTATTGAAGTGGTGAAGACCTCCGCCAAGAGCAACGCATCCACAATGGACTTTGATTGGGACAGCGTTAGCAACAAGAAGGGTGCATCCTACTCCGCTGAGGAGCGCAAGGCACTCGAAGACAAGTACAACACAACTCTCTCCACCATCGTTGAAAACCAAGTGGTGGAAGGCACAGTAATTGCTAAAAACAGCCGTGAGGTTGTAGTTAGCGTAGGTTACAA
>CAMJWL010000154.1 GCA_946409405.1 uncultured Bacteroidales bacterium | reverse complement strand
CCGCTGCAAAAGCCATCAACGTTGGCGTAATCCTTTCGGGCGGTCAGGCTCCCGGCGGTCACAACGTAATCTCCGGCATTTTCGACGGCATCAAGGCCATCAACCCCGACTCCAAACTCTACGGCTTCCTCGGCGGCCCCTCGGGTCTCGTGGACCACAAGTACATCGAACTCACCAAAGAAATCGTGGACGAATACCGCAACACCGGCGGCTTCGACATCATCGGTTCGGGTCGTACCAAATTGGAAGAAGAATCGCAGTTTGACAAGGGTCTCGAAATCTGCAAGAAACTCAACATCAACGCCATCGTAATCATCGGCGGCGACGATTCCAACACCAACGCTTGCGTCCTCGCAGAGTATTACCTCGCCAAGAAGACCGGCATCCAGGTAATCGGCTGTCCCAAGACAATCGACGGCGACCTCAAAAACGAAATGATTGAGACCTCCTTCGGCTTCGACACCGCTACAAAGGTATATTCTGAGGTAATCGGCAACATCGAGCGCGACGCCAACTCCGCCAAGAAATACTGGCACTTCATCAAGTTGATGGGTCGTTCGGCAAGCCACGTTACATTGGAGTGCGCATTGAAGACCCAGCCCAACATCACCCTCATCGGCGAAGAAGTTGAGGCTAAGAATCAGACCCTCGACGATGTTGTTACATACATCGCAACAGCCGTTAAGAACCGCGCAGACAAGGGCTTGAACTTCGGTATTGTACTCGTGCCGGAAGGATTGATCGAGTTTATCCCCGCCATCAAGAAACTCATCGCCGAACTCAACGATATGCTCGCCGCAAACCAGGCAGAGTTTGACACCATCCCCGCCGACCAGAAAATCGACTACGTACTCGGCAAACTCTCCAAGGAAAACGCAGAACTCTTCAAGAGCCTGCCCCCCGCAGTTTCCAAGCAACTCGCATTGGAGCGCGACCCGCACGGCAACGTACAGGTATCGCTCATCGAGACCGAGCAACTCCTCGCCGAAATGGTTGGCAAGAAACTCGCACAGTGGAAGAAGGAAGGCAAGTACAACGGCAAATTCTCCACTCAGCACCACTTCTTCGGTTACGAAGGCAGGTGCGCCGCTCCGTCTAACTTCGACGCCGACTACTGCTACTCCCTCGGCCGTGTTGCTGCACTGCTCATCAATTCGGGCAAGACCGGCTATATGTCGTCGGTAAGGAACACCACCAAACCCGCTACCGAATGGCTCGCAGGCGGTATTCCTATCACCGCAATGATGAATATGGAGAAGCGCAACGGCAAGATGAAGCCCGTAATCCAGAAGGCTCTCGTAAAACTCGACGGCGGCCCCTTCAAGTTCTTCGCATCCAAGAGGGACGAGTGGGCAATCGAGACGGCATACGTCTATCCCGGACCCATCCAGTATTTCGGACCGAGCGAGGTAGCCGACATCACCACCGAGACCATCAAGTTGGAACACTAATTGGAACGTGGGCATCCCGCTGGAATGTGGGCGGCTCGCTGGAACGTGGGCGGCTCGCCCGCAAAACACTAAATAATATAATTGCCCTCCACGGAGAATTTTCGGGTGGAGGGCAATTATTTTTTTACTTGTTGATACTTTCACCTAACATTCTATCAAATTCAATCCTTGTTCCCTGTAAAACGGAAATTTTAAATCGCTGGATATCAACGGGATTTTTTCAGTGATTGCCTGAGAGATTATGATATGGTCTGACGGGTCGTAATGGTTGAGGGCTTCGTTGAGGACGAGGCCGGCGTATGTATCGGCAACATCTTTCCTAAGTGGAAGGATTTGGATATCAAGGTCGTCAGTTACTGTATTTATGACATCTTTCGCAGTTTTCCATTGTTTGGAACGAATTTTCTTGTTGTTAAAAAGGACAACGAGTTCGCGCAAAGTCTCAAAACTCGCACAGCGTGTGCAACTATAATCTTCGATTAATTCGGCAACACTTCTGTCAAGTCTATTATAGTTGATAAGCATATCAACTACAATACAAGTGTCAAGCAAAAGGCGTTTCATCTTGCAATCTCCTTTCTCTTGACAACATCTCTGTAATTGACTAACTGAGACCTAAGTTCAGGGTCTGTAACTTCTTCAATGAATCCAACATGTGCCATTGCCCACATTGCAGTCTTTGAAATCCTTTTCTCAGGTGCAGCGTATTCCGCTGTTTCAGTTGTATTGTTGGTTGCAACAGCCGTTGCGTCAACAGCGTCTGTCATTTCTATTGTGCCAAATTCTTCCATAGTAATCACTGTTTTTAGTTTTTACGCCACAAAGATAATGCAACGGACGGAAAAAGCAAAAATATTTCTGCGCGCCAACAAAAAAAACTTACCCCTCCTTCTTGATTTCCTCTATCCTTGCCAACAACTTTGCAACCTGAGCGTTGAGGTCGGCGATTTCGCTCTGTTTGTTCACGTCAAAACGGAAGAATGCCATCGTGTTTTTGAGGATTTCGGCTTGGCGGAGCGACTCGGTGGCACCGGCAGAAAGTTGCTCGGCGATGGCGGCGTTCTGCTGCGTGATGTCGTTGAGTTGCTGGAGGGCGCGGTTTACCTGAGCGGCGTTTTCGGTCTGTTCCATGGTTGACACGGAAATCTCCTGGACCAATTCGGAAGTCTTGCTGATTTCGGGGACGAGCACCTCCAACTGATGGCTCGAATTTTCTGCCTGGTTAACCACGTTGGCAGTCAAAATGTCGATTTCACGCGCAGCCGCCTGACTCTTTTCAGCGAGTTTGCGCACCTCGGAAGCCACCACGGCAAAACCCTTGCCCAAATCGCCAGCACGCGCCGCCTCTATCGCAGCATTGACGGCAAGGAGGTCGGTCTTGCCCGCTATCTCGTTGATTACGCAAATCTTCTCCGACATGTTTTTCATGGCTGAAACCGTGGCGTTCACAGACTTGTTGGCCACCATCACGCTATCAACGACGTGGGAGGTGATTTTTTTGGTCTCGCGGGCGTTGTCTGAATTGCGCTGAATGCCAACGCTCATGTCCTCCATCGCCGCCGACAACTCCTCGCTCGCCGCAGCCTGTTCGTTGGCACCCTTGGCCATGCCGAGCGACGATTTGGAGAATTGCTGACCCGAATTGTTGATGTAATTGGCGGTCTCCTTCACCTCGCCTACTATCTTGCGCAGACGCTCGGTCATGTTGGCAAACTCGCGGTACAACGACGAAACCTCGTTGTTGAAATACAACTTGAAATTCATCTTAAAATCCATGTCGCCGCTACTGAGTTTTTTGCAGACATTAAGCACCGACACCAGCGGATAGCCAATACGATAGCCTGTAAAAGTGCCTATCGCATATACAAAAAGCAACAATATCAATGTAGTAATGAGCAACGAGCCCATAGACGAAAACAAATTGATCTGCGCACCGGTATTGCCATGCGTGAACACAACAGCCCACTTGAGACCCGCGTCGTCCACGTCCATAGCCCTCGCCATACGGATTTGCGATTCCCTGCTATAGACGCGCACCTGTTTGTCGGCAAACAGCCCCTCCACATCGAAACCCTTGCCATATACATCAGGCACATGCTTGCCCACGGCATCTGGTTTCGGGGAAGAAATGATGTTGTAATGTTGGTCGAAAACAAGCAACTCCACATTTGCGCTGTCGAGGTGAAAATCATGCGTACATTCCCTCTGGATATAATCGAGATCCACATAGCAAACTATGCTCCCATAATACGCCTCGTCGTGCATCATCGGCACATACACCGGCATCGCCATGCGCTTGACTCCGTTGATGTTTTTTAATTCGGGAGGGAACATTGTAACGCTCTTACGGCGGCGCACCTCCTCGCATTGGAGTTCCGAAAACTCAAAATTCCAATCTTTTACCGCCGTGCTGTCGGTCAAGGCGCACATCGCGGCAAAACGTCCGTAAATCTTCTTGTATTCGGGCAGGGTCTCCATCTGTTTTTCCGCGCCGTCGAAGGCAAGCCACTCCCAATACATGCCCACAGCCAGACAATTATTAAACCTCGATACACCGCTCTGCAACATCGCGATATATGCGTTGCGGTCTGTACGTACCGGCGACTTCTCTTGCTTGGCCGCCAAAAACGCGCCGCCAAGCACATCAGCCGACTTTATAATCTCGTAGAGACGCCCCTTGATGGCATCCTGTACGCCATCCGACGTGGATGTGAGCAACGTCTTGGACACCACCCGATAAGAATCGCGACCAATATAAAAGGAGTTGACGAGCATAGCAACAATCACCACCGCTGCCACGGCAACCATCGCCCACCTTATCGTGGTGCCTACCTTACTCGAATACAATATCTTGCGTATGGAGGCAAACAAAACATCGTTGTCTGATTTTTTTCCACTCATAATTATCTTAAATATCTGTTACATAATCACTTCGTATCTGTCGATATGCGTCAAATGCGGATGCCCGGCGCGGTATTTACGAAGCCGCTCCACATCGAGTTCGTAGAACGCCACCTCCGAATCGTGGGGCATCAGGAAATCTATCTTGCCGTCGGGCGCATACACCATCGAACAGCCCAACCCGTTGCAATTGAGTGCGTAAGACACGTTTTCCAAAGCGCGGGTGGCAAGGAGAAGGCTGCGGTCGTTCTGACGGCTCGCTGGCCACTGCGACACGCACAGCAATGCGTCGTAACCATCGCTATTGCGACACCACACAGGGAAACGCAAATCGTAACATACTATTGCCCTGAACATTACGCCGTTAATAGGGAACGTGAGCATAGTGTCGCCGGGCGTAACATTCATCTCCTCAAACTCGCCAAACGGATGCCGCTTGTCGCAATGGTACTCGCTGCCGTCCGCCGTTACCACATAAAAACGATTGCGAATGCAGCCGTCAGTCGCCAAATAGAAACTGCCGGCTATCGAGATGCCAAAATCCTGCGACATCTGCCGCAAAAAGGCAATATTGCCGCTGCCGTCTATGCGCTCGCCCGGACGGAGATTCCAACCCGTGTCAAACACTTCCGGCAACAGCCAAAAATCGCCCGGCAAGGCATGGCGGCAAGCCATCTCGCGGATGTTTTCGATGGCAACTTCGCCATTATCAGTGTTTTGCGACTGTACAAATACTATTCTCATTTTATTATTTTTTGATTGGTTGATTTGTTTATTTATTGATTGGTTGATTTGTTGATTTTCAACTATCAACTATTAACTATCAACTACCAACTTTTCAACCTTAATTATCGTACAAATTTGATTCCATAATAGCCCTCACCACCGAAACTTCTCCATAATTGCAGCCGCCTTTTACGCCGTCCACCACTTTTTTGTCGGGCGAATTGGGATTTTCGAGCATAAACATACGGATGCGCTCAATGCGGTCTTTGGACATTAATTTCAATGGGTCCACCTCGCCCTTCGCCACGTAGCCGGCAAGATGTTTCATTACGGTTTCCACAGTAAGTTTGCGCTCCGAGGCTATCTCCGCTGCGGATTTGCCGTTGTTGAAGTGGTACAACGTCTTTTCATACGTGCTAAGACTCTCGTACCGAGCCGATTGCATCTCCTGGTCGGCGTTAAACATCGTACCCGCCACATTGCCGATGTGGGGCAGCAACACCTTCATTATCTCCGCAATGTACGGCTTGCCCTTGCCCTTCATACCAGTAATAGCCATCAAATCTTTTACCGTGGTGGGCTTCTTGTTGGAGATTTCTAAGATGGTCTTGGTGGCAACAACGTCGGTGGACTTTACATTGAGGTCGTCAGCCTTGTTTTTGCGCCACTGCACGAGGTCGTTGTAGAGTTCGGGGTTGTTGGAGACGTACTTTGACGTTACCGACGAAGCATTGGGCTGCACACGCGAGAGGGACGACCCGCCCGCAACATCCTTGGAGAGTTCGAGCGACATCTCCGCCTTTGCCATCAAATATCTCTTGATGCTAAAATCGTCTTTCAGGTGGACGAGGATGTTTTTTTTGAGGTCGTAATTGTAGGCGAGCGACTTGTATGTCTCCAGAAGTTTTTCCTTCTTTTGCTTGTCGTCGCAGTCGAAGGCAAAAGTCTTGATGGTAGGCTCTATCAACGTCTGCATCTTGTCCACGTAATACGCGCAACCTTTTTGGATGCGTTGGAGGAGCGTAGGCTCGGTGGCAACGTCGGGCGTTTCGCGGTAGTTGTAACGGATATTCTGCATAAACTTATCTGATACCACTATCAACTGCCCTAACACTATGGAATCCAATCCGTTGAAGGCCTCCTTGTTGCCCATTACCGACGACGCATACATCGTCAAAAACCGCTGCATACCCTGCAAATCGTTGTAGATGGCGTGGAAGTCGAACATCTCCGTTACAATGTCAAAAAAATACTCCCTCTTGTCGGCGCGGAGTACGGATTGGTCGGGCATATTCTGCTCCACCATCTCGGCAAAACTCCTTACCTGCGGGTCGCTGATGATGTCGCCGGCGGAGATTGGACGCAGAAGCACAAGCCCCTCCAACGTCCTGCACCGCGACAGAGCCACATACACCTGTCCATGCGCAAAACTATTGGCGGCGTCTATCATCAGGCGGTCGAAGGTCAGACCTTGGCTTTTATGGATGGTAACAGCCCACGCAATGCGGAGCGGAATCTGCGTAAAAGTGCCGATGACCGACTCCTTGATTTCCTTGGTTTCGGGGTTGATTTCGTACTTGGTGTTTTCCCATGCGAGGGGGCTGACGGCAATGTCCTCGCTCTCGCCGTTGCACCGCACAAACACCCCGCCGTCGTCGCCAAAACCAGTAATGCGACCAATCTTGCCATTATAAAAAAGATGCTCGTATGAAGGGTCGTTTTTCACAAACATCACCACAGCATCCTTTTTGAGTATCAGGTTTTTGTCCACGGGGAACGACGACTCGGGAAATTCGCCCTTCACCTCGGCGGCAAACTCCCGTTGCTCCGTCGCCAACCCTATCATGTGGGTTTGGTTGATGGAGTCGGCCTGGCGGTTGGTGGTAACGAGCGTTACAATGTCCTCGCCCTTTGGCGGCTGATAATTGGGGATGCAGCGCGAATTGAGGGCGTTGATGGTTGCGATGTCAACGCGCCCCTCGCGGATGCTGTTGAGCAAGGTGATAAACTTGCCGTCGGTCTGCCTGAACACGTGGTCGAGTTCGATGCAGACGTATGAAGTCTTCCGCCAAGCGAGGCTGCCAAAGAAGTAGTACGAATCGTAATACGGCCGCAGAATGTCCTCGTCTTCGGGACGGATAACGGGCGAAAGTTGCTGCATATCGCCAATGAGCAATAGTTGCACCCCGCCAAAAGGCTTGTTGTTGTGCCTGTATCGCCGCAACACCTGGTCAACCGAATCCAACAAATCGGCTCTCACCATCGAAATCTCGTCTATTACAAGGAGTTCGAGAGTCTTGATGACGCTGATTTTGCGGTTGTTGAGACCCTGTTTGTGGTCGAGGGGCGAATCGGGTGTCCTGGGTCCAAACGGCAGTTGAAAAAACGAGTGCAAAGTAACGCCGCCCGCATTGACCGCCGCCACGCCCGTCGGCGAGGTAACAATCATACGTTTTGGGCAGGTCTTGCGCAATTTTTTGAGGAAAGTGGTCTTTCCCGTGCCAGCCTTGCCCGTCAAAAAAACATTGCGACCCGTGTAATACACGTAGTCGAATGCGAGTTGAAGCCTTTCGTTCTCCTGATAATCTGCCTCCTTCATTTTACAAATAAATATTACAAGTATAATTTTTCAACAACGGAAAACACGGAACGCACGGAATTTTTTTTTCGTGTTTTCCGTTGTTAAAAAAATGTTTAATCCAGCAACCTGCCCGCCACGTCGGCGAGGCGGCTGCGCTCGCCGTGTACGAGGTTGATGTGGACGAAGAAATCCTGACCCTTCATCTTGTTTGCCAAATACGACAGGCCGTTGGAGCGGATGTCGAGGAAGGGGCTGTCTATCTGTTCAACGTCGCCGGTGAAAACAATCTTCGCGCCCTCGCCAGCCCTCGTGATGATGGTCTTGATTTCGTGCGGCGTGAGGTTCTGCGATTCGTCAACGATGAAGAAAACATTGTTCAAACTGCGACCGCGAATGTACGCCAACGGAGCCACGAGAAGTTTCTCCTTGGTTACCATTTCGTCGAGTTGCTGGGAGTTTTTGCTGTTGACTCCGAGAGTCTGTTTGATGACGTTGAGATTATCAAACAGCGGCTGCATATAGGGACTCACCTTCTGTTTCTCGTTGCCGGGGAGGTAGCCGAGGTCTTTGTTGCCAAGCGGCACAATGGGACGACTGAGGAATATCTGCATAAACTGTTTGCTCTGTTCCAACGCCGCCGCAAGCGCGAGGAGAGTCTTGCCCGTACCAGCCTTGCCGGTGATGGCGATGAGCGTGATGTCGGGCCTCATCAATGCGTCGAGTACAAAACTCTGTTCCACGTTCCTCGGCATGATGCCCGAAGCGCGGTGCTTCAACACCTTATTAATAGTGCGGTCGGTGCTGTTGTAATAGCACATCACGTTGGTCTTTTCGTCGCCGATGAGGAAATAGTCGTTGGGATT
>CAMJWL010000153.1 GCA_946409405.1 uncultured Bacteroidales bacterium | reverse complement strand
GCAAAAAAATCAAATACTACTTAGTATCTTTAAAGAGCGACTGTGCCATTACGTACAGACACCTGCGCCAAGTGAGAAACTCGTGTGCAGTGCCTTCCGATACGTAGCCCTCGATATTGTAGCCTGCGCCCTTGCAGTCTGCCGCCGATTTTTTGATGCCGGCGGGATTCTCCTTTTCGCCGCAGCCAACAAAGAGGTACTTTATTTGAGACTTGTCTTGGAAGTCTTTCGGTTCAAATACGCCACCGCTCAGCAAGCCAAACGATGCAAACATATCCACCCTGCGTCCAGAAATCAACTTTGTAGTCATGCCGCCCATCGAAAGACCAGCCAAAGCGCGGTTGTTGCGGTCGGTCTTGGTCTTGAAGTGCGAATCAACGTAGGGAATGAGTTCGTTGCAGAGCATTTCTTCAAACTCCTTGCCGGTGAACTGACCTATCGTGCCAAACTTGAAGTCGTTGGTCAAGCCGTAAGCATTGACGATGATGAAGGGCTTGCATTTGCCTTCTGCAATCAAGTTGTCCATGATGAGGTTTTCGTGTCCCTGGTTGCTCCAAGCGGTCTCGTCCTCGCCCCAGCCGTGCTGCAAGTAGAGTACGGGGAATTTTTCCTTGGGGTTCACGCCGTATGTCGGGGGAGTGTAAACGAAGGCGCGTTGGAATTTGTTGGTGCTCTTGCTCCAGAATAGGATTTGCTGTACGTTGCCGTGGGGAACGTTTTTCTCAGCGTAGAAGTCCTTGTCGTGAGCGGGAATTTCGATGCCGCTTTCCCAGCGTACCGAGCCGTAGTAGTTCTTTGCGCCCGGGTCGTTGACAACGCCGCCGTCGATAGTCAAGTGGTAATAGTGGAAGCCTTCGTCCATCGGGCCTTCGGTAGTGCCTGTCCAGAAGCCGTCCTTGTCCTTGCGGAGCACCGTAGCACCTACGCCGCCCATATTGCCGCCGAGACCGAGACTTACGATAACAGACTTAGCCTGGGGTGCGTTGACGCGGAATCTTGCGTAGCCTTGGGAGTTCACCTGCGGATATTCCTGACCAGGCTGATTCAACTCGTTGGGTTTGAAGTCTTCCTTGATGGTGGGATTGTCGAGAGCCGCATTGAACCTCTTAACAAGTCCGTATGACGGTTTGCGCTTGCAGTCCTTGTCGAAAAGGAGCGGGTAATTGTTGACACCAACCCACGAATCGCGGTCGCTGACGTTCCAGAAGGTTACAACGTCGATTTTGTCCTTGTACTTGCGGAACACACGGAAAAGTTGCGAGTACATATTGTTGTGGAGGGTGCGGGTGTAGTCTTGGATTTGAACGCCCTCGTTGCGGCTAAACTGCAACTGACCGCCCATCTCCTCGTTGGCGCGGACGTCGAGTTCGGTGAAGTGGATGTGGTTCACAATGGTGGAATATTTCTCGATGGCTGCCGAGATGTCCTCCATCGAGGGGCCATATACATTGTAGTGTCCCTGCATACCGATGCCGTCGATTGGCACACCGGCGTCTTTCATCTTCTTTACCATATTGAAGATGCGGTCGCGCTTGCCAGGGTCGGCTGCATTGTAGTCGTTGTAGAACAACTGCGCCTTCGGGTCGGCCTCCCTTGCAAATTGGAACGCCTTGGCGATAAACTCGTCGCCGCACAGTTTGTAGTGGCGGGAGTCGCGATAGGGCGAGGGGTTGGGATTCCACGGCGTCGGGCGGGCGTTGTCTGCCATTGCCTCATTTACAACGTCCCAGCAATACACGATGTCCTTGTAACGGTTAACGACCGTGGTGATGTGTTCTTTGAGCCTCTGGTAGAAGACCTCCTTGGTAACTTCCTTGCCCTTTGAGTCGGTAAACATCCAGTCGCAGAATTGGCTGTGCCAACAGAGGCAGTGTCCGCGCATCTTGATGTTGTTTTTGCGGCAGAAGTTGGCGATGGAGTCTGCCTTGTCCCACGTCCAAACGCCCTCTTTGGGGTGTACGGAGATAGGTTTCATGTCGTTTTCGGCAGTTACGCTGTTGTACTCTCGGAGAATCACCTCCACTTCCTTGGGGTTGGTGATGTTGCGCATGTTGACCGCCACGCCTACCTTAAAGTAGTCTTTGTAAGCGTCTTTGAGACCTGTGGGGTCGTTGTCCTCCTGAGGTCGTCCCCACTGCGCGAAGGCGGATGTCGCGGTCATCAACACCGCCGCCGCTAATGTCAGAATTTGTCTTTTCATTGTTTGTATTTAAAATTTTACGGTTAAATCTTATAATTCGACTGCAAATATATAAATAAGTTTAATGTCTGTGAAAAAAAATAATACAGATTATAATCTGCAACTTACCTTTTATATAAATTTGCAACATGCAAAAATCACTAACTCAAATCTTAATTTATGAAAAGAATCACATTGAATCGTAAAAACAATCAATCCTCCCACTTCAGAAATTATGGTGCAAATTTGTTTGTGCCATAATTTTTGCTTAACTTTGTGCAATCAAATAATCCAAAACCTGATAATATGGCAAGCAATTTTTACAATTTGGAGGGACACGACATTTTCGTCGGATTCCCAGAGGAACTCAACATGAAGTTCAATCCCGAAGACAGCACCGACACGGTGTTTGCCTTTGAAGGAGATTCGTGCAACATCTGTTTCATCGCCCAGGAGAAAAAATGCACTCAAGAGGAGGTGTCCGAGACGTTAGTAAGTTGTATGAAGGAACTCAAGATGAAGGGCGGCACGTCCAACAACGACACTATCTATTCATTGAACGGCAGTGGCGCGTTTATACTCGGCGAGCATGAGCAAAACAGCGATGTCAACGTATTGGCAGGCGTAATGATGAGTTTGTTTACGGATCAGACGTTGTTTGTGATGGCAAACTTCACGTGCAAAGTTGCGCTCGTAGGTCGTATAATGGGCTGCATTGCCTTCAAGAGTACGAGCAATTTCTACATATTCGACGATTCTGACGTAATGGTACGCTTCCCCGACGAACTCAAACTCCAATTGAACAAGGAATCTGTGGACGCATCCAACGCCGGTTTCATTGGCGACGGTACCGAATGTGTGATGCACTTCGCCGTAGAAAACCAAAAATTCTCCGAAGACGAGATTGTTTCCAAAAGTATGGACTACCTTGCATACGTCAATGTGCGGGACTCCACCCTCGGTCGCAGCGACGTGGATACAGTAAACGGCAAAGCAATAATAATGGCGGGTCTTCGCGACGACGACAGCGGTGCCAGCCTGATGATTGCCCACGTAACAAGCAACATTTCCGACCAGACGGTAATCATAAGAGCCACATACGGTTGTGATCCCGTCCTTATTGGCAAGGCGGTAGGCGCAACCACTTTCAATAAGTAACTTTTTTCATTGTGTGAGGGATTGGCGGCGCATTATTTATGCCAATTCCTCACATTGTTTTTTATTTCATCGCCTCGTATTCCGCCAATTCCCAACCTTTGAAAACCAATATAATCTGGTGCAAAGTCCAATTGCCGTCCTTTGCTTTTTGCTCCAAGTCCTTTGCACTGACGTATTTAGGCAACTGCGCCCTCGCTTGTTCCAACAGTGCCTTGACTTCGGCTTCTGAGGAATCGTGTTTGCAGTATTTCAACTCAATGATGTAGGCGTGTGGCGTGTCGAGACGCGGTTCGAGGTAAAGGTCGCTGTATCCGTGGTTCAACTCCTGTTCTGTATAAGGCGTGTAATAATTGAGTTTTGTGCCAAACTGACAGAGAAAAAATCCCTTTACAAAAGCCTCTCCGTACTTGTTGAAATCATTGTTTTTGGTTGCGTCCGTCATACAACTTGCCACATAGCGGAAAAACGGCTCGTGCTGACCGTCCCAAGCGAGCGAATATCCGAGGTCTGCCATAACGTTGTCGTCGGTTTTCCACGACATAAAAGCGTCGTAATTCCGTTGCATATATAGGATATATTGCTGACGGACAGTTGCATTTGGAATAATCAATTTTGTTCTGCCCCTTTCGTGTCCGCCAATCGACAACAATCCCATATAATACATCAGGCTCACAAGGTTTTCGTAGCGGCTGAGGTCTTTGAGTGCAAACTCATCTTCTATATAACTATAAATCTGTCCGTCGTTGTTAATGCGCTGAATAAGAGACGTTTTCTCGCCGAATTTTTTCTCGAATCGGATTAGCGCAGTCATTTTGTTGTAGTCGGTGGAGACATTTTTGTCAACCATTTTGTCGGGTATTTCGCCACCTTTTTGAATGTAATTATCCACAAAAAACAATGCCATATCCGAATTGTACATACGCTCTTCGTTGACAGAATCCTCGCTGAAACAATTGTTGTCGTACCACGGCTTGGTGATTTCGATGAGTTGGTCAACGGAGTGCTTAAAAACTCCCGTCGCATCGTGGTAATATTCAAGCATTTGACGAAATTCTGTTTCAGTAAAGCCCACCAACGAATTGAATGAGGATCTTGTCGAAATGTTTTTGCCGATGTTGTAACCGCTCGTTACGTCGCTAAGTGTGAGCGGTGTAACGCCCGAAATCATTATCCTCGACACTGCGGCGTCGTTATCGTTGGTAACTGCCTTCAAGTTGTTGAAAAACAGACGGAAAAAGCCGTCGCCGTGAGTCAAATCCTTGTAATTATTTTCACTGTCGGCAAGCAAGGTATTGGCAAAATTGTCGTACTCGTCAATAATGACGTAGATTTGCAGACCTGCAAGTTTTGCCGTACTCAAAAGTACAGTAAAGGCATCGTTGGAATTCTCTTTTTTCGCAATTTCGCTTGCCGTACCCTCGGGCAACATATCCTTGTACTTTTTAGCAAAGGCGACGAGCGTATCAATTACAAGAATATTAAACGATTTTTGTGTTTTTGTATAGTCAGGATCGACTTTCGAGAAATCAAACTTTAATATCAAATACTTGTTGCGCTCCTCGGTGGGATTCTCGCCGATGTACAATCCGCCAAAAAGTTCGTCAAACTGTTCCTTGTAGGCGACATCGTAGTATGCCGCCAACATATTGAGCATAAGACTCTTGCCGTAACGTCTCGGACGCAAAAACATCTGAAACGAAAATTCTTCGAGCCTTGGTATAAACATTGTCTTATCGACATAGTATTTGTTTTCTCTGCGGATTCTCGCAAAGTCGCTCTGCCCGTAAGGGATAAGACGGATTTTGTTTTTTGACGTTGGTTCCATAATTGTTTCCTTTTTAATTAGCCACAAATATAATTAATTGTTCCCATTATCCCAAAAATTTTTCATACACTGCAAAATTTCGCTGTATTTCAATGGTTTGAAAAACATTTTCTTAAACAAGCGGTTGTATAAATTTAGTTAACGATACTTGTTTCATATTAATAAAGGCGTATGAAAAAAGTTCTTGACTTTTGAGGAATGACATTGAATTGGCATTAATATCCTCTTTGCTTCCAACCAGATTGCCGTAATCAAATAACTGGTGTATTGAGGGCAGTGTTGTCAAATCAATAGAATCGCTCAAAAACGAAAAATATTGATTTATCTTCGCAAAATCTTTGATTCTGAATAAGTTGGAACAGTCTCCATCCGTTCCTTTGCATCCAAGCGATGCCAACATGCCTTCCACAGACTTTTCTGTAATTGCGCGCTCTTGGTGGCAGTTTTTCGCAATGTCAAAAAGCGAATGTGTATTTCCCCCTCCAAATTTTTTTATCCATTCAATCCAATCATAACAATTGGCTGTATATTGGTTTGTATTGCCAATCACTCTGTCGGCTCTCAAAAGCAAATCCGCTACATCAAAAGAACCAACTTTCTTATTTAATGTTATAGTAAAATTTTTGCTGATGATTCCAAGCCATTCCAACAATGCCAAAATGAAGTGTACAGTGCCAAAAGGATATTTGCCCGTGTATTCGCATTTGCCATTTGCTGATTTAAACACTCTATTGCGCAAAACATTGGGATTCAATTTGTTGTTGTCCGACATATATTTGTCAACAAAAGACATGTCGTATGACACAAAATGCTGGTCTATAACGCTATAATCGTGTCCGCATACCGGCAAATCTACAAACACACATTCTTTTATGTTGACGTTTGGTTTTGCAAACCATAATTCATCGTCGTTTTTGCCACAGCACGAACTATATCCCACAATCTGCCAATCAAGAAAGTATTGCAGAATCATGCCCGACAGTAATCCATCTAAATCGGTGTTTATGATGCACTTGCGTTCTTTTGAAAAGAAATTTTCTATTGTCTGTCTATTCATTTCCATTAGATTATTTTGGATATATTTAATTCTGTGGCGAAAATAAAGAAATCCTTTGAGATTCGCAAAATAATCCGCTTTTGTTTTTCTTAAATAAAATTGCTACCTTTGTGCCGTATTTTTTCCAAACACTAATTTTATTATAATGAAAAGACTAATGCTACAATTTGCGATGCTTGCAATCGCAATCTTAATCGCGGGCAGTGTAACGGCACAGCCCGGCGGCGGAGTTCAAGTAGTTTCGCCGATTGTCAACAAGGACAATTACGTTACCTTCAATTACCAAAGCAAGACCGCCCAAAAGGTGGAAGTGGACGTCCAGTTTGCCGGTCGCCACGAGATGAAGAAGGGTGCCAACGACATTTGGACCATTACCCTTGGCCCCACCACGCCCGACATCTATCCGTATTGTTTCATCGTGGACGGATTGCAGGTGATGGATCCCCAGAATGCAGAGTGGTTCCCCAACGAAGGCTTCAAAAACAGCCTCCTCGACATGCGTGGCGACGGCAACCTGCCCCACGCTCTCAAAAACGTTCCCCACGGCAGTGTAGAGTACGTTACCTATTGGTCTGACGCCGCCAACACATTCTGCAAGGCTATTGTATATGTGCCGCCCACATATTACAACGGCAAAAACGCCAAGTATCCCGTGATGTACCTCATCAGCGGCACCACCGACACCGAGGAAGTGTATTTCAAGGTCGGCAAGATGAACCTCATTCTCGACAATCTCATCGCGCAGGGCAAGGCCAAGGAGATGATCATCGTACTTCCCTACGGCAACCCCAACCGCATCGCCGGTAAGGGCGACACCCCCGCAATGCAGTTTGATATGTTTGGCAAGGACTTCCTCGACTTCCTTATGCCCTACGTTGAGAAGAATTACCGCACCATCAACGACGCTGCCAACCGTGCCATCGGCGGATTCTCCCGTGGCGGCAACCAGGCGTTGAGCATCGGTTTGAACAATCTCGACAAGTTCTCGCACCTTTGTTCGTACAGTTCGTTCACGATGTTGAGAGACGGACAGTTGGACGACGCCAAGACCCTTAACTCCAAGATAAAACTCTTCTGGCTCGGTGTTGGCAGCGACGATTTCCTCTACGGCAATGCCCGCGACTTTATGGTGGAACTCGACAAGCACAACATCAAGAATATGAAGGTGATTACCTCCGACAAGCACGGACACACTTGGATGAACGCCCGCTACTTCTTGGAGGAGTCGTTGCCCCGATTGTTCCAGCCCAACCCCTACAAGGGCGCAAATATGAAGGTAACACTCCCCGAAGCCAATGCTAACCAGCAATTTACGCCCGGCGTGATGGCAAGGCTGTTTCCCAAACCGGTAGTTTCGCCCGAATATTACAAGGACGGCAGCGTTACATTCCGCCTCAAAGCCGACAACGCCAAGGAAGTTAAACTCGATTTGAACCAACTTTTTGGCGGTCAAAAGACTATGACCAAGGATGCCGACGGTGTTTGGAGCATTACCATTGCCACCGACCGTCCCGACATCTATCCCTACGGCTTCATTGTTGACGGTACTAATATGAACGACCCCAACAATATGGAACTTTTCCCCAACGAAGGTTTCAAGGGCAGCCTTGTTGACATTCCCAGTGGCAAACCCACCATTCAGGACGTCCAGAATGTGCCCCACGGCAAAGTTGCATACCGTTTCTATCATTCCAACACCCTTGGCATCGAGCGTCCGCTGTGCGTTTACACTCCCGCAGGCTATCAGCCCGATGGCAACGAAAAACTTCCCGTACTCTACCTTATCCACGGTATGACAGATACTTATGAGACTTGGTTTAAGGTAGGACACGCCAATACAATCCTCGACAATATGATTGCGCAAGGCCTCTGCAAGCGTATGATTGTAGTGATGCCTTACAACAATCCTTACCCCGAACTCATCCGTGCGGGCAAGGCAGACCGTTACGACCCGCTCGACACCAAGAAGATTGTTGACGAGACTATGAACGAACTCATTCCCTACATTGAGAAGAATTTCAACGTCCTCACCGACGCCGACAACCGCGCAATCTTCGGATTCTCGCTCGGTGGTCGCCAGACCCTTGCAACCGGTCTCGGCAACCCCGACAAATTCCACTACGTAGCGGCATTTGCTCCGGCAATCTTCGGACCCGAAATCACCGAAAACTTCTCCAACGGTACTTACGCAAAGCCCGAAGTCCTCAAATCCAAACTAAAAATGCTTTGGCTCGGCACCGGCAAGTCTGATTTCTTGTTGCAGTCGTCCCTGACCTTGGACAAGTTCATGACAGAAAACGGCCTCACCCACACCTTCTACAACCCCGAAGGTGG
>CAMJWL010000152.1 GCA_946409405.1 uncultured Bacteroidales bacterium | reverse complement strand
CGATATGGGTCCCGAAGTCGGCAAATCAGGCGGCTATATCATCGCCGAAGGCACGTCGGAAGAGGTGGTTGCGAAGGGCGTTGGATACACGGCGAAGTATTTGAAGGGGGTGATTAATACTATATGATGCAGATAGTTCTTATTATCATGGAGGAGATTGTGTCTATATTGGGTGATTAATACTATATGATGCAGATAGAGTAAAATTACTTTAATCTTCGCATCTAATTTTGGGAGGTGGCAACATACCGTCCGCCTTGATACTGTGTGTTACACAATGGACATTGCCATCAGGCATTGTGGCTGTGATACTCACGTCATAGCGTCCCGCATAAGAATAGGTGTGTGTGGGATTGATGGTGGCAGAGGTCTGTCCGTCCCCAAAATTCCACTTTATCTCTGTCGGTTGAAACCCACGATAATGGAAACTTACCTGTCCGCATGAAGTACTCTCATATTGGAAATTCGGGCAAAACCTTACATAGTTGGGGAATAATCTGACCATGCCGCTTCCAAAATCATAATCAACAATTTCGATAGAAGGATGTGGCGTATCAGCACCAACTATAACATTAAGAGATTTGGTGTTGTTGGTGGTAACATATATATTCGCATCAGAAGCCATTTGCATATCCCATATATTTCCATTGGACTCCAACTTATCAATAATCTCCATGTCTGACAATCGAACAACTTTAACCATGGAACTTAATCCGACATACAAGAACTCGCCTGAGACGGAAAATTCAAACGTTGACCCTTCCAAACCGTCAAAAATAGTAGGGTTGGCAATTATACCAGTTTCCGAATCAAAATCAACCGATGCAATAGAAAGACCTGCGGAAAACAAAATCTTGTTTTGACTTGGTGCCACAACTATCTGACCATTGCCAGGCAAATATGTTTCATCAACAGTACTCCTCACGGTATCTTCAACAGCACCATCTCTCACAAACAACGATGTCATTTTACCACGCGAATAAAACAACAGCCACATCCCATGTTTATCGCTATCTTCAAGTCCGCAGAAAAAAAAATTTACATTAGAGTTTGCTTCTTCATACAAAACATTATGTTCTATAATTCCACAATTGTCTATGGCGAAACTCTCAACAGACATACAATTCCCCAAATGACGGTACACATACACACATCCACGTCCCGATACATTGTCCACTGAAACAAACGAGTTGCCTCCAACAGACCGCTTGCCCGCTCCATAAAGTAGCGTACCAGAAGAATTATATATATAATCCACATCCCCCCAAGCAATCATATCGCCATATATATCGGACAAAGAAAATGTACCTAAACGGATTGCTTCTGCATCCGACATATTATTTTTTGTAATTTCGCAACCAAAATCACAAAAAGACAAGATAAATTTTTTTCTAAGAAACCAATTGGAAAACTGTCTCTGCGCCACAATTGACATACTTGACAGCAACAATGTGGCAATAACAACCATTCTTACAAAAATCATCTTGCTCTGTATATCGGTTCAATTACTGCCCTTACGGAAAAACCGAATAAATCAGAATAACAACAAGCAAAATCAATCATACAATCATAACCTTTACGTGTTATCCTCATAGGTGTATGTCCTGTACTATTTCTAGTCCAATCGTCTCCCATCCAAATAAAACCAATCTGATCTTTGAAGAGAAAAGTATGCAACATTGCATTTGAACCGATTTCTTGATACCTTGCGTATTCACCAGCTAATATATGCTCTACGCAACTCATATCATAATCCCCAGATTCTATTCCTGCAATGAAAGCGTCAAGATACAACGCATCATTACACATAATACAAGAATCCATCAAGGAATACTCATCCTTTCCCATCATGCCAATTTCTGTTCTTTCCATTATATCGGCAACATCTTGACATGACAGCATACGACCGCGAACATTTGCTTTCACTATATCACCTCTCTTATTGCGATATGGGGAACCGTCCGCATTATAGACAGGCAGTTTCATAACAACCTCCTTGCATAGCGCTTTTCCTGCCTGACAATGGTATAGACGACCATATTTTGCAACATTAGCCTCATTGTAGTCATAGGCCCAACATGCGGAATCAATTTTTACATCCATATTACTAAGCATCACGTAGAAGTACTTACCAGGTTCAGTAATACGATCGACCCTCATCATCAAAAATTTTTTTGATGGGTCTTTCGTGTAATAGGCATAATCAGTCTCTACGTCGTTTTCCCACAAAAGTCCCTTTGACAAGTGCGACCGTGAGGCTCCCATCTTAACATACCATTGGGTCTTAATTCCGCTGGATGCGGAATCTGCCACTGAGATTTCGTTGTTAACATTCACCTCCATGTCAAAATCATCAGCTGGATCTTGCACACAACCGAAAAAAATAGACAGGACGCATACAAACGCTAACGCAATATAACACCTCTTTTTCATAATATTACTTTTCTGTTTTTTGTTAGAAACATCTTTCTGTTTTGTCTAATAACAACGCTGCAAAATTAAAAAAAAAATAAATAGATATCAAAAAAAAATTATCCATTTATATATATAGTGATAATTTTTAAATTGTTTGTATATAATTGTCTTTTAATCGTATTGTTATTTAGTTTTATTACTAATAATCTATACATATTTCAGTTGTTGTGTGTATGATGTATCTTTTAAAATCAGCAGTGTCAATCATTCCTTCCCTTCAATCACCTCCATTTCCACCTCGTGCTTTGCAGTTTCTTTATTGTAATTGATTCCGCATAGTATGATGCGATTGGAAAAGCCTTGGAGGCTCTTGGGATAGTTTTTGCGCTTGATTTGGGAGATGGCGGTGTCGGCGGTCTTGTCGTATTTTAGTTCTATGACGATAGCGGGGCGCGGCGACTTGGGCAGCGGTATGAAAACCATGTCGGCAAAACCTTTGCCCGTGGGCAGTTCGTGGAAAATCTTGTAAAAAGGCCTTGCTGCATAATAAGCCAACGTGATGGCGCACCGCATGGAGTTTTCGTCATTAAATTCCAAAATGGACGACGCTTCAAAATGGTAGTCGTCGAAGGCACGCGCTACTTTTGCATTACGGAGATTGATGGTGTCGTCCAAAAGTTGTAGCGATTGACCTACCGCCTTGGACAATTCGTTCCAACCTGCAAAACGGACAGCGTTTTCAAACTCGTCTGCCACCTCCGTATTTGGGATGCTTACGCCTCGTGTTTCAGGATTGTACGACAAATATCCGAGGTGAGCCAACAAGGTAAGCACATCGTCGCTTGTTTGGATACTCTTCATATCGTTACGAAAACTTGACACCCTTACTGTCTCCTCCTCCCCGTTCATCATCCTGATGATTTTTGTGCGCACTTGGTCGGCGTCAATGTTCAGGTAACTTTCTATCGCCATAAAAGATGCCGTCTTGGACCAGAAACTGTTGTAATTGCGTCTTAGAATCGACTGCATCACAGAAAAGGGATTGAACATTGATTTTTGTTCGCCAATGATGTAGCCATCGTATGCGTGTTTCATCAGTTCAAAGTTCATGTTGTGCCTTTCGCAGAGAGTTTTGACCTCATCTTCCGTAAATCCATAATACTTGGCGGTGCCGGCGGGATCAACAATGCTACATTCTACAAAATTGTTCAATGCCGACTGCGTTTTAATCTTGATAATCGGCAGTATGCCCGTCATATATACGAGAAGGAATGTTTTTTTTGCAGTGGTGGACTTGAACATCGAACGCAGAAAGTCCACATACTCGTCTTGGATTTCCTTCGTAACATCCCTTACAAGCATGTCCCATTCGTCGATTATCAATATAAAGCGGTCGCCGGTCTTTACGTTGATTTCTGCAAGGGCTTTGCCGAGCGATTCTGTTTCTTCCAAATCGTCATACGTTTTTCTTAGATCGGCAATGACGATTTTCTGAGCTTCTTTCAGTTTGTCTTTGTCGGGGACGTTGGCGAAGTCGTTCCAATCTATGAAAATTGTAGGGTACTTGTTGAGATGTTTCTCATAATCAGGCGATTTGGTAATTTCCAAGCCCTCAAACAGATTCCTTGAATCCGACTTCCTGTCGTAATAGGCATACACCATCTCCGCCGCCACCGACTTGCCAAAACGTCGCGGGCGGGATATGCACATAAAACCGTTTTCAGTGTCCATATTCCTATTAAGAATATTCAGCAACCCTGACTTGTCAACGAAATCGCTGTTCTTGACTCGCCGGAAACCATAATTCTCTCTGTCGATAAACTGTCCCATGGTAAAACTGATTTTTGTTTCTGCAAATTTAGGTTTTTATTTTCGATATGCAAAAATAATTGTTCAAAAATCACTGCGCAACCAATCTCTTCTCGCTTATCTTTTTCCACTGCATTTCTTGCACACGCCCTTCACCACGCAATTTACCGTCCTTACCTCAAAACCTTTCGGCGCGTCGATGTGCGGCAATTTGATTTCGTGCAGACAAAAAGTCTGTCGGCAGACCTCGCAATAAAAATGCGGGTGCAGGTCGTCGTCATCGTGCTCGTCGCCATCGTCGTCGTGATGGGCGTGGCTGTGGCAAATTTCGTAACGGACGTAGCCCGAGCCGTCCTCTATCACGTGTACAAGATGATGGTCGGCAAAAAGACGCAACGTGCGGAATATCACCGACTTGTCGATGCTCAGGAGAGCGTCTTCGAGTTCGATGAGCGACAGCGGTTTTTCGGATTGCAACATCGTCCGTGCCACGAGGATGCGGTTTGCTGTGGCGCGGATTTTGGCGGCGGCGAGGAGATTGTCGATAGAAGCGTCCATGATTTGGGGTATAAAGTTGCATTGGGAATGTTCCCGATGCAAATGTACAAAATTTTTCCTTTGTCTTTTCTAAGTAATTCATTATATTTGTCGCCTAACTTAAAAAAATAATCAATCACTATGGAACATATAATAATCAATTACGAACATCTGTTGAGGATATTTATCGCGGCGTTGCTTGGCGGCGCGATAGGGTTGGAGCGCGAATACAGGTCCAAGATGGCGGGTTTTCGCACGCATTTCCTTGTTGCGATGGGCAGTGCAATTTTTATGATAATGTCGATACATGGTTTTGACAGCGACCTGCCGCTGTTAGACAAGACCAACTACTCCCTCGACCCGGCGCGTATTGCCGCCAACATAGTTACGGGCATCGGTTTTATAGGTGCGGGAGCGATTATCTTCCAAAAACATATCGTGCGCGGCATCACCACGGCGGCGGGCATTTGGGTAACGGCGGCTATCGGCATGGCGTGTGGCGGCGGTCATTACGCACTTTCGGTGGCAACTACGATATTGGTGCTTTTTTGTTTGGAGATGTTCAATTTTATCCTCGGCAAGATGGGCAGAAAAACAGTTTCGCTTTCCATTACTGCGCGGTCGCGCTACGAGGTAAATTCTATCTTGGAAAAACTGAAGACTGCGGGTTTTGGCATCGACTCTTATAATATAGAGATGACCGTAAAGGACGACAAAAAGGTATATGTAATCACCCTCGACTTAAAGGTACGCCGCAAGGAATACGACAAGCGCATCGCCGAACTCATCGCCGGATTCGACGAAGTGTATGTGGATAATATCCAAGGGTAGAGAGGCATTACTTGTCGTCTATCGCCTCGTATATCGGCTCGCCAGACGAATAATCTGGCGAGAGGATTCGTATCAGCGTGGCGAGGGTGGGGGTGATGTCGGCGATGGAGACGCGGCGGTTGACGGTGCGCATATTGATGCCCTTGCCATAGAACGCCAGAGGAACGTGCGTGTCGTGGTTGTACGCCGAATTTTGCGCCGAACACGAAAAAGTGCCGCCTTGCGATTGCGGCGTGATGTCCTGCCAACCCGGCGAAAGATTGATGATGATGTCGCCGGAGCGGTTGCGACAGAACGAATTAGCCGCCTGCCGCCAGATGCCATTGCTTGGGCGGCTTGTGGTCAGGATGTTGGAGGGCATGGCGTGGTCGATGCCGTCGATCTGCACGAGAAACTCCGACGCCATGTTTTGGATTTGGTCGAGCGGCACCTTGTAACGCTCCACGGCAAGACGGTTGAGATAAACCTGATGATTGCTGTATTGCTCCACCCATTTTTCGTCGCCGTAGAGGGCGCGGAGATAGGCTTCGAGGAGAATCATGGTGTTTTGGACGTTAATCTGACGCGCCGGCATACCCATGTCGGTGAGAAACAGCGGCGAATCAGACGAACCCCTGTCGGCGGTGAAAAACACAATGTAGTTGCCCTTGCCAATCTTTGCGTCCAAAGTAGCCAAAATAGTTGCGATAGAATAGTCGAGACGGATATAAGTGTCCTGCAATTCCATGGAACGAATGCCAAAAACATCCGATATGTACCCCGGCGCGGAGAAGTTAATCATCAGTAAATCAGTAAATTCGTCGCCGCCGAGATTCTCCTTTTCGATGGCTTGGGCGGCAAACTCGCATATCAGGTCGTCTGCCCAAGGCGTGTATTTGAGCACTTGGTAGCCGTTGCCCTTGTCCCTGGTGAGTTCCTTCAGATTATAAGGAAACGTGCTGCGACCCTCTATGCCGTGTTCGTAGATGCTGTTGTCGGGCAGGGAGGCGCGGTATTCGGAAGCGTTCTTGATGGGAAACCAATTGCGCTGCATATAACTTGCGGCGAGGTTCCTGTCGTTGAACTCCTTGACCCACTGCGGCAAATCGCCGGTGTAATAACTGCTCGAAACCATCTTGCCCGTCTTCTCGTCAAACCAGTACACCCCATCGGCGAGGCGACCAGCGGGAAGCACTGCGCCATAGTCGTTCCAAGAAATAGATATTACCTTGCTCTGCTTGAAGTTGCTGAGTTTGAGTTCGTCGCCGAGGGTGGTGCCAAGGAGATTGAGCGGCGAGGCCTGTCCGGAGGAATTGTCGGCTCCCACGGTAACGTACTTGGGGTCGTTGACAGACGGAACAGTCTTGCGCAAAAGGCGGTCGTACCAATTGTTGGAGATGATGCCGTGGTTTGACGGGTTGCCGCCGGTGTAAATCGTGGCGTATGCCGGGGCGGGTTCGGTGAGCATATAGTCGTAATAGGCGTTGGTGCAGTACGTGCCTTGGTCGATGATGCGTAGGAACCCGTTGCTGCCCATCGTGTATGAGTAGCGAGCTATGGCGTCGTACCTCATCTGCTGCACCACAATGCCCACAATGACAGGCACATTGGGCTGAGGATAGGCGGACGTGGCGCAAATTAGCACGGCAAGCACCGCAAAAAATATTTTTTTCATTGTTGAATGGCGCATTATTTGAAATGTAAAATTCGATTGCAAAGGTACAAATAATCATCGAAATAATTACCAAAACAATGAAATATGTATTTAACGTCGTGTTGGCGTTTGTAGTGATTTGGGTGGTATGGTCTGTTATCGACCACGAGCCAAGGAAGGAGAGCGTCAGCGTGGCAGTGATGGACGGCATGGTGAGTTTTGACGGCGCACGTATCACAAAGACTTGTAGCAACTATTTCCAAATGCCTGTGTCTGTGGAGTTTAATAACGACGAGATGTACGTTTCCAACATCTCCGACCCTGACGAGGACGGCCTCGGCTACGTGTGCCGCATGAGTCTGTATGGCGACATTGTTGACACCCTCCGAATCCCCGCCCTCAACGCGCCAAAAGGAATGTTGGAACACGACGGCTACCTCTACATCACCGACGTAAATCGTGTGCTGAAATACGACCTCAGCCGCGACACCCTCGTTTCCACAATCGACGTACCCGATGCCAAATCGCTTTTTGACATGGCAAAAGACCGCACTGGAAGACTGTTTGTGTCTGACACTCAGTGCGAAAGAATTTTGTGTATCGACGGTGATACGGCGAAGATTTTTGCGGCGGATACATTGTTGGCGGGAGTTTCGGGGTTGTGTAGTTACAACGGATATTTGTACGCCGCTTGCCAAAAACGCATTGTGCGCATCGACAACGCGGGCAGGATGAGGGTTTTTGCATACACCGCCTATCCCGTCTGCGGCATCTGTTCTGACGACGAAGGCAATTTTTTGACAACGGATGTTTCGGGCAACATATACGTAGTTAGTAGCGGCAAACAACAGTTGCTTGTGTCAAAACGTCAGGGAGTTAGCGGTGCCGACATCGGTTACATCCCCGAACAACGCCTCCTCGTAGTGCCAACCAACAGCGGAAACAGCGTGGAAATTTACGAAATCGGACGTTATCTGCAACAATAGAAAAAAATTCTTTTAATTCTTTCTCATTCTTATAATTTTTGGATAAGAAAGACCGCCGCCGCAAGGCGGTGAAAAACAGATGTTTATGGCTATGAGATTTTTGTTGATAATATTATTAACGGTAATTTGCGGCGGCGGATTGATGGCGCAGCCGGTTATCAAGTTCGACACTCTCGAATACGATTTCGGCGAGATACGCGAACTTGGCGGCATTGTGCAGTATCGTTTTGTGTATCAGAATACAGGTGATCAACCGTTGATAATCAACAGTGTGCATACTTCGTGCGGTTGCACGTCGCCAGCGTGGAGCAAGGAACCGGTGTTGCCGTCGAGGTCGGGATACATCGACGTAAGTTTTGACCCGCGAGACCGTCCGGGTTCGTTTACAAAGAG
>CAMJWL010000151.1 GCA_946409405.1 uncultured Bacteroidales bacterium | reverse complement strand
AGAATCCCCCTCCTACATCAACTATCTCTCACGATACTCAAACAACTTAATTCAGTTTTCGCCGTTGACGACAATTGACCTCGAACCAACGCCCAAAAACTACAAATGGCTCTTTGAAACATACGTCTATAAAAAGCCTGACAAATAAAAACTTGCATTTTAATTAAAAAAAACAAAAATTTTCAATAAAAATCAAATAAAATTAATATTGAAAATTGTTTTTTTCAGAAAAACAATATACATTTGCAGCGTGTTACTAATAATCACAAAGTTAAACTTCAATAAATTCTTAAAAAATGGCAGGAAGACCAAGAAAGAATCCGGCTGCCGAGACAGCCGAGGCAAAGCCCAAGAAGGAGACAGCCGCCAAGAAGGCTGCGAAAAACGAGGCAGAAGAGCCCAAGGCAAAAAGGCCCTACACAAAGCGTTCTACCAAGCAGGCAGTCAAGTTTGAACTCAACAACGAGCAGGCTCAGAACGCCAATTTTGCATCAGTGGCCGGCGAGTTCAACGACTGGAACAAGGATGCCAACCCGATGACAAAGACCCTCAACGGCTTTGAGGTGGAGATTGAACTCGAAAAGGGCAAAAACTACCAGTTCCGCTACGTCCTCAACGGCACCAATTGGATCAACGACCCCTACCGCAAGACCGTTGACAACGGCATGGGCGAATGCAACTCGGTAATCGAATTGTAACCGCATCCATACGGCAATGCAAATTGAAAAAGGGCAAGGTGAAACATGGTCTTTCATTTTGCCTTTTTTTATAATTTTGCAATCTGAAAACAAACGAAAATGCAACTAAAAGCAGAACACCTCCTCAAAATTTACGGCAAACGCACCGTAGTAAAAGATGTCAGCATCAACGTCTCGCAAGGCGAAATCGTAGGCCTCCTTGGTCCCAACGGCGCGGGCAAAACCACGTCATTCTACATGATTGTGGGGCTAATCAAGCCAAACGGCGGCACGATTTACCTCGACGACACCGACATCACCAAGCACGCCATGTACAAGCGCGCCCAACTCGGCGTGGGCTACCTCCCGCAGGAAGCCTCCGTATTCCGGCAGTTGAGCGTGGAAGACAACATCCTGTCCGTAATGCAAGTGCGCGGATTCAGCAAAGAATATCAGAAAGAAAAACTCGAAAGCCTGATTTCCGAATTTGGACTCGGACACATCCGCAAAAGCCTCGGCATCCAACTCTCCGGCGGCGAGCGTCGGCGCACCGAAATAGCCCGCGCATTGGCTGTCGATCCTAAATTCATCTTGCTCGACGAGCCATTTGCCGGCGTGGACCCGATAGCCGTGGAGGACATCCAAGGCATCGTTGCCAAACTAAAAAACAAAAACATCGGCATCCTCATCACCGACCACAACGTTGACGAAACCCTCGCCATCACCGACCGCGCCTACCTTCTCTACGACGGGCGCATCCTCCAAGCCGGCACCCCCGAAGACCTCGCCAACGACCCCGAAGTGCGCCGCGTATATCTCGGCAAAAACTTTGAACTCCGCCGCCCTACCCGCAGCGACAATAATAATGACAACAACGAACCTATCATACAACAATAATAATGGAACTCAACCTCAAAAAACCGATAGCATTCTTTGATCTCGAAACCACCGGACTCAACGTTTCGAGCGACCGCATCATCGAAATCTGCATCCTGAAAGTGAACCCCGACCATTCGGAAGAAACCTTCACCACGCGCATCAACCCCACAATCCCAATCTCCAAAGAAGCCTCCGAAATCACCGGCATCAAGGACGAGGACGTAAAAAACTGCCCTACCTTCAAGGAGTTGGCACCCAAACTCGCCAAGATGCTCGAAAACTGCGACATAGCCGGTTTCAACTCCAACAAATTTGACATCCCGTTGCTCGCCGAAGAATTTCTGAGGGCAGATGTCAACTTCGACATGAACCGCCGCAAACGCATTGACGTACAGGTGATTTACCACAAACAGGAACAGCGCAACCTCTCCACCGCCTACAAATTCTACTGCGGCAAAAACCTCGACGACGCGCACTCCGCCGACGCCGACACACGCGCCACATACGAAGTGTTGAAGGCGCAGTTAGACAAATACCCAGACCTCGAAAACAGCATCGACTTCCTCTCCACCTATTCGTCGTACTCCCAAAACGTGGACTTTGCGGGACGCATGATATACAACGAGAAAGGCGAAGAAATATTCAACTTCGGCAAGCACAAAGGCAAGAAAGTAGTGGATGTGATTGGTTATCAAGAGCCACAGTACTACGATTGGATAATGAAAAACGACTTCGCGCTCAACACCAAACAAGTACTCACGCAGATAAAACTCCGCATCGCTCAAAACCGCATGAACGGCGGCAGATAAAAAAAATTAAACTAAAAGAAAAAAAATTTTGCTATTACAAAAAATTGCACTAATATTGCATTTGTAAATAACAAGAATTCAAAGTGTCAAACACATAAAACTAAACAAAATGGCAGAGGAAACAACAAACAATGGCAGCAGCAACATCACACTTATGAAAGTGTTGGGCTATCTCAGCATTCTGTGGATCATTCCCTATTTCACCGTAAAGGGCGCAGACCGCGACGAGGGCATGGTTACCCATCTCAGGCAAGGCTTTGGAGCCATGTTAGTGTCCGTCATCTTATACATTATATGGAATATTTTCCTCGTGAGCACCATAGTTCTCATCGTTTGGATTGCTATGTCCGTCATCGGCATTCTCAACGTCGTTTCAGGCAATAACAAGGAACTCCCCATCGTTGGCCCGTTCTTCAACACAACCTTCTCTTTCATCAAGTAAGAGACGCTAAACGACGCTGAATCAACAACATAAAAACGCCCGCAAACAATATGTGGGCGTTTTTTGAAATAAAAATGGAACGTAGGCGGCTCGCCTGCAAAAACTAAAATCTAAAACCTACATTATTATGGCAGAAGAAACTCAAAACCAGGACAAAGAGCAAAAGAAGGAAGAAATCGACTCCTTGCTCAAAAAGATTCTCTATCAAGGCGTTGCGAAGGCAAGCGATGCAATCGACTACGTTAGCAAGACCGTATCAGGACTCGTGGGCGAAAACAAAATCTCCAACGAGGAAGGCAAGAAGATTGTGAGCAACTTCACCTCCACCATCGACACCAAGGTAAAAGACATGGAGGCACGTCTCCGCGAGACCATCAGCGGCGCATTGCAGAACGTAAGGCCAGCCTCCAAATCGGAAGTCGAGGAACTCCGCAAGAGGGTGGAAGCATTGGAAAAAATTGTTGCTGGTCTCGACTAACAATCATTCTATCAACTAATTACAAAACCGCAAAGCCGTATGATAACCGAAATTGCAAACATCGGCAACCGTCTCCTTGGCGACGCGGCAGGACTCGTAAAATACACATTCGACAACCTCGCCGACGAACACAAAATTTCCGACAAGGAGAGCAAGTCGATTTTCGAAAACATCAAGAACAAACTGTTTGACAAATCGGCGGACATGGAGAGCAACATCAAGGAATTGCTGTACAAATTCTACGAAAAGATGGACTACGCCACGCCCGAAGAAGTTGATAAACTAAGGCGCAGAATCGCCATATTGGAAAAACTAACGCAAAAATAATTTACTCGCAAATGTCTTTGAAATCCACAAGCAACAAGGCCTTGGACCGGCTCAACAACGCCGTCAACATACTGATTAAGTACGGGTTTCAAAGTTTTCTCGTAAAGACGGGGCTTGTAACGCGGAAGGTGGCGCAGCGCAACTTCCCAGACATCGACCCGTCGCTCAACCGTTGGCAGCGCATGAGGCTCGCCACGCAGGACTTAGGGCCTACGGCGGTGCGGCTTGCGCAATACCTTGCCTTGCGCCCCGACATTCTGCCCGACGAACTCATCGCGGAATTTGCTAACCTCGAATTTCCCAAGATGTCCATCACGAGAGCCAATGCCGAAGGGATTTTTGAGCGATTCACGCACCTCGCCGCAGCAAAAACTTTCCAATATTTTGACAACCAAAGCACACTTCAAGACGGATTTACCGCCACATTCCGCGCCAAACTTCTCACCGGCGAGGACGTGGCGGTAAAAATCCTTCCACCTGACACTCAGACAGTTGTACAGGCAGACATTGCATTGTTCAAAAGGCTTGCGTCGCTCACGTCTGGCGTCCTCGAAAAACTCGGCATACGCAATCCCGTGGCAATTTTGGAGGATTTTGAGCGGACGATACTCCCCGAACTCGACCTCGGCAAGGAGACCGACAAGATGCGCCGCTTCAACAAGGCGTACAAGGGCATGGCGGGTTTTGTGCTGCCCGAAGTTTTCTCGCAATACACCTCCACAAACACGCTCGTTACATATTATTACAACTCCACAAGCGTAGCCAACGCAAGCGAATTTGTGTCGTGGGGGCTGCAACAGAAGGCGGTTGCAGACAGATTCCTGACGATTTTCCTGTCGGGAATGTTGGACACGGGGCTGTTCCTCACCTCACCGCTCAAAGAAATCGTCCGCATCTTGCCCGACGGCAGGATTTATTTTGCGGATTATGGCACAGCGGGGCTGTTGACCTCCGACCAACGGGTGTGGATCAACGACGTGCTTGCCGCCCTCTCCACGCGAAATTCAATGGTGCTCGCCGACAGCATGAGAAAATTGTCGTACAATACAGAAGTATATGATTTTCAGTTGTTTAGAAACGACATCCAATCCCTCGCCGACAATCTGTACTTCATGGAAAGTAGCGACTATTATATGCGCGAATTTGCGTTGGGCATCATGCGGATAGCCTACAAACACAAACTCCTGATACCGGCGGAGGTGGTGTCGGCTTTTAGCGCGCTCGCCATCGCCGAAAGCATCACCCTGTCAATCACCCCCACGAGTAGGATTTCAGAATTTTTTAAGACATACGGACACCGCCTCCAACGCGACCGTATGCAGCCCGACAGGTTTAAGTCGCTGTTTAACAAAAACATAACTCAGGTTTCCGACTTTTTGGAGACCTCGCCGCTGGAACTCTCGCTGATACTCAAAAAACTTAGACGCGGCGAATTTATAGCCAACCTCAGTCTGCCCGATTCTCATACTTTTTTCAGACGTATCGACGTGTCTGTCAATAAGTTGAGCCTCGTAATACTGATAGCCGTACTGTTAATTGTCGCCACGATGATAATGGTGTTTGGGCAAGGGCTGTATATGTTTATGGGCATCCCATTGGTGAGCGGCGTAACGTTTGTGATAGCGTTATTGCTGGCGTTGTGGCTAATAATTTACAATGCGCGTACCCGTTATAACCCCAAAGAAAAATGAAACTCAATATATATAAGGCGTCGGCGGGCAGCGGCAAAACGCACATCCTCGCCGGCAATTATATCGTAGAATCCTTCCGCCGGGTTGCCCCCACGCGAAGCGGCTCACCGTTGTACGACGCTTTTAAAGACACGATGGCTTTTGCAAGGATTTTGGCGGTAACTTTCACCAACAAGGCGGCCGGCGAGATGAAAGAGCGCATCATCAAGGAACTCGACAAACTCGCCACCGGCGCACAGAGCGACTATGTAAAGGACATTTGCAACCGTTATCCCCAATACACTGCCGAGCAAGTGGCAGAACGCGCCAAGAGCATCCGCAGCGCAATCCTCCACAACTATTCCGACTTCAACCTCCGCACCATAGATTCCTTTGTACAGAGCATTGTGAGGGCGTTTTGTTATGACATTAACATCAACTCCGGCTACTCCACGGAGACCGACCAAAACGCCGTACTCGCCGACCTCATCAACGCCCTCCTCCAAAAATCTGACACCGACCCCGAACTCCACGAGCAATTTCGCGCAATGGCGGCAAAGAACGTCAAGGACGGCGCAAACTGGGATTTCCGTATGCAACTGACCTCGTTGGCAAACCTGATTTTTACGGAGCAATTTCAAAATCTCGAAAATTTTTACAACGGCATGGACGACGAAACCAAGCACACATATTTCGCCAAGTCGTTGGAAATCATCAATTTGATATACGACGATTTTGAAGAGAAAGCCGACAACATCGCGGCTCAGGCGAGGGCGATTTTCGATTCGATGCCGGTGCCGCCGTCCGACATCAACAACAGCATGAAAATCCTCCACAATTTTCTCGTTAACAATATAAAAGCGTGTGAAATTGGCAAAATCATCGACGACCTTTGCAAGGGAAACAAATGGCTGCGTTCCAAACCTACCAAACAAGAATCGACACTGATTTCCACGTTGCAGCCGCAGATAGAGCCGCTATTGCAAGAGGCTGTAAGTCTGATTGTTAACAACGGCAAAGACTATATAACAGCCAATATTATCCGCCGCGATTTTCATGCTTTTATGCTTCTCGGCGACCTCGCCCGACTGATGCCCGACTACCGGCGCGAAAACAGGATGATGCTCGTATCAGACGCGACCACTTTTCTCAATGCAATCATCGCCGAAAACGACGCGCCGTTTATCTACGAGCGTGTAGGCAACAGGTTCGACCATATATACATCGACGAATTTCAGGACACGTCAGAATTTCAGTGGAACAACTTCCGCCCACTGATCGAAAACACTCTGGCTCAGGGTTTTGACAATATGATAGTAGGTGATGTTAAACAGGCGATTTATCGTTTTCGCGGCGGCGACTGGTCGTTATTAAACACTAAGGTTCAGGAGCAAATCGGCGACGAAAATATCAACCTCAACACCCTCGACGTCAATTGGCGGTCGAGGAAAAATATTGTGGATTTCAACGACGCAATTTTTCAAAAGGCAATCGACACTCTCGCTGCGCACGGCGACGGCGAACTGGATTTTTCGCTGTTGAAAAAAATTTACGCCGACGCCTTCCAAAAACTCCCACAAAAAAGCGACCGCTCCGGCGGCAAGGTCGATGTCGTTTTTATAGAGGGCAAAAAAAACAAATCAAAATCCACAAAAATCGACGAAAAAACCGACGGCGATTCAGACGTTAATTCTGATGACGAACCCGACCCGTTGGAAGGATTGTTGCTGCCCGATACGAGGGAGGACAACATCTTCATTGTCAAATCGTTGAACAAGATGGCGGCGGAGATTGATTCGCTCATCAAGCAAAAAATCAGTCCCAAGAAAATCGCCATCCTCGTCCGCAAAGGCTGGCAAGCAAGCCTGTCGGTGAATTTTCTGATGAAATACCAGGCAGAAATAGAGGGTGCGTCGCATTACGATGTAATTTCGGCGGATTCGTTGTACATAGCCAATTCACTGATTGTCAAAATATTAATCAACGCCATGAAGTACGTCAACAATCCCGCCGACATCATTGCAAAAATAGAAATGATGCGCACGTATTGCGTTGTGAGCGGCAAGGAAATTGACGACGATGGCATTTTTAAGACTACTGCCGACGAGGATTTGCCACAGGGATTATTGCCGGAAGGCTTTGACGAAATCATGAAATCATATTCCGACCTGCCGCTTTACGACCTCTGCGAAAAAATAATTGCGTGTTTTTCGTTGCAAAAATACACCGGCGACTCAGAATATTTGCGCACTTTTGAGGACTGCGTTTTAAATTTTACAAAGACATTTTCCTCAGACCTCAATAGGTTTGTAAAATGGTGGGACGAGTCGGGCAACAGGACTGCTATTCAGCCGTCCGACGAGCAAGACGCGGTTACAATTATGACCATACACAAGTCTAAGGGCTTGGATTTCAGCATACAATTTGTGCCGTTTTGCAACTGGGAGATGGAGGAGGTCAACAATATGCAGGACAATTATATTTGGGTGAAATGCCCTGAGGATTCGCCTTTTGCGTCGTTGCCGGTGTTGCCGGTGCGGTACAATAGTAGGCTCGCGGGGTCGCATTTTGCCAACGATTACATCCGCGAAAAACGCGACATGTACGTAGATTCGCTCAATCTTTTGTACGTAGCACTTACCCGCGCCGTTGACGAACTGCACATATATTGTCCCCGTCCCGACACTGAAAAATCTCTGAATATCAAGACAGTAGGCGACCTTCTATATTATTGCATCACCGACCCCAACAGCGAAGCAAACAACGATAACACTGTAGAAAACGCCACATCCAAACAAACAAACGCCGTCATAAACCTCGGAGATTTTTACGACACAGAAAACACATCGCTCCTCATGGCCGCGAATCACAATCTCGAACGCGGATTCCGCATCAAGGATTACAAGGGTTTTCGCGTATCGGGGTTCCAAAACGCGCCGTGGGAATCTAAACTCGCCGTGCTTTCACACTCGTCGGATTTTTTCATTCAAAACAGCCCATTCCTGCAAGAACGAATCAACCACGGACTTTTTATGCACGATGTAATGTCGCGCATCACTTACGCCGAAGACGCACCACAAGTGTTGCAAGAGATGAAATTCCAAGGCCGCATCACCGAAGCGCAAAAGTCTGAACTTCAACAACTTCTCAACGACGCTTTTCAGATTCCGCAGGTCGGCGAATGGTTTTCGCACGATTGGCGTCAGATAATCACAGAGCGCGCCCTGATGACCACCGAAGGACACATCCGAATCCCCGACCGCGTACTCGTCGGCGACACAAAGACTGTCGTAATAGACTTCAAATTCGGCAAGGAGCGCGACGAATACCGCGACCAAATCACCGAATA
>CAMJWL010000150.1 GCA_946409405.1 uncultured Bacteroidales bacterium | reverse complement strand
GTTGCGGCATCGACCTCGACCATTGGCTCGAAGGTTTTCACGACACCGAAGAATCTGTCCGCCGCACCGTCGATACCGTCCGCAACCATCCCCTGATGGCAAAAGACGTGGTTGTAAGGGGATTTATTATTGACAGCGTTACGGGTGAATTGGGGGAGGTGAAGGAGTAAACTTACGGCAACAATCTCTTGCCAAAAGGTTAGTTGTAGAAAATGTTGTTATACTAAATACAAAAAAGCGAGTTTTTTTGAAACTCGCTTTTTCGCTGCTTACTAATCTAACCTAAATCTTATTATGAAAAGAGTTCTGACATTAATTTTTTTGATTGGCCTGGACTTCACAGTCGAGTATATCTTTGTTTTTGCTTTCTATTCTATTATACGATTGTCAGCGTAAAATGTTTCACTCGTTAACATCATTTAACACTTTTCTTTTGGAAGTGTGATTTTAAATGTTGTACCCTTGTTGATTTCACTGTTTTTAACACTTATCTTGCCTTTGTGATAGTCGTTTACGATGCGTTGGGCGAGGGATAAGCCGAGTCCCCAACCATGTTTTTTTGTGGTGTAGCCGGGTTTGAAGACGGTCTTGAAGTTGCGCTTGGGGATGCCCTTGCCGGTGTCGGAGATTTCTATGACGGCGTTTTTGCCACTGTCGAAGAGGCGGATTGTTATCGAGCCTTTGCCTTGCATGGCGTCGATGGCGTTTTTTACGATGTTTTCCACCACCCATTCTATCAAGGCGATGCATATCGGAACGATGATTTCGGTGTTTTCGGGGATTTCTACGGTGTATTTGATGTTTGACGACGTGCGGGAGCGGAGGTAGTCTATTGCCTTGCTCAGTACGGGGCCGAGGTTTTCGGGGGTTAGTTCGGGCTTGTTGCCGATGCGGGAGAATCGGTCGGTAATCTGCACGAGCCTTGTAACGTCTTTCTCTACCTCGCAGGTGATTTCGGGGTTGTAATTCTCCATCTTGAGAATCTCCACCCATGCGAGGAGCGAGGTGATGGGCGTGCCGAGTTGGTGCGCGGTCTCCTTGCTCATGCCTACCATCATGATGCTTTGGTCGGCCTTGTTGCTGATGCGGATGCCCACGATGGTGAGCGCGATTATCATAAATGTTACCACCAACTGTATTATCGGGTAGTTTTCGAGTGCGCGGATGATGCTGCTGTCCCTATAATATAGTGTGTAGTAACGGTCGATGTTGATGGGGGCGTGTTCCTTCTTCATCGTCTCTATCTCGCGGAGGAGAAATTGCTGGAGTGTCTGGTTGGTGGTGTCGATGTCTATGTTGATGTACGAGTACTGCCCGTCTATGTTAGATTGGAGGATGGCGGGTATGGTGCTGTTTTCTTGTATTATGGAATATACGATTGGGCTTATTTCGCCGTCGAGGTCCACTTTTTCGATTTCGCGGATAGATTCGGCCCAAAGGGATATGTTTTTTTGCTCCTGCTGCTTGAGAAGGTCGGTGAGACGGTTGCAGTATAGCCATGCGGCTACACTTGCAACCGCCGTCAGGATATAGAGTATTGTCCTTATAATTTCCTTCCTATTCATGAGGCGCGGGTGTATGGATTATTTGCAAGGAGCGGTTTTTGCCTTTGTGATTTGGGCACCGGCAGTTTTGGCCTTGCTTTGGGGTTCGGTCTTGGTTTCGCTGTTCTGCTGGGCGGCGTCGGCTTTTTTGTCGTCGTCTTTCTTGCCCGATTTGGCGAGGAGGTTGTCGAAGAGTCCCTTGATTATCCTCTGGATAAATTCGAGGACGTGTTCTACGCAAAGTCCGGCAAAGAATGCCACCAGCATCGGCGATATTGGTATGGAGGTGAGTCCGAGTGCTTGGGCGTTTTCGATGTCGCTCCAGAACAGACCTACCGCAAAACCCGCTATTCCGCCGAGCAGTAGCCGGAGGATGTATTTGAGGGTCGATTCTTTTTCGAGAGTCAGTTTTCGGATGTCGGTGCGCAGTTCGCTCAGCACGTACACGAGCCCTCCCACTAAGCCGCACAGGAGCGGCACTATGTATATGCCAAGTATCAGCGCGTAGCCTTTAGCCTCTTGTATTACGTCGATGTTGGTTTTCATGTAGCCTTTCTCTTGCATGTCTATCGGCTTGCCTTCGCGGGTGTTGAAGGTGAAACTGCTAAGTTTGTTTGCCCACGGCTCGAGTAGGAGGATGTTGCTCTGGAGTTTGTTGTTGAGTTCGTCTTCCTTGGCTTCCAAGTCTTCAAATTCGAGTTGGTATGTGAGGTTGTTGGCGTCGTTGCTGAGTATTATTTGCACTTCGCGCTTGCGCTGCATGGTCTTTTCGAGTTCAGCGTTTGTGGTGGATATGTCGGTGAGCCTCGTGCTGCCGAGGAAGTAGAATATCTGCACAGTGAGCAAGACGATCAAAAAGATTATCGCTATTATTGACGACCAGAAGACAAAGTGACTTTTCCGTTTTTCGCGACGGTCTTTGCCCAGGATGGAGGTAGTCAACGTATCCGGATTTATCTTGGAGGGGTTGACGACCATCGACAGTTTGATGGGGTAGATGTCCTTGACGAGGCTGTTGTACATTTGGTAAAATTCGCACTCGACATCCTTCCATTCGGGGGTGTTTACAATGTTGCGGGCGTTTGTGATTTTCTGTATTGTGTCTGGCTTCACGTCGATTCCGTTGTCGAGCATGAAGGAGAGTATCATCATCGCATTTTCAACTTTTTGATAGGCCATGCCTACAATGTATTGGTCGTGGATGATGTCGGTGTATGTCTCGATGTCCTTATCGTTTTCGGCGCGTATGGAGTCCGCGGACGCAGTGGCGGCAGGCTCTTCGTCCTTGTCTGAGGAGATGCCGGCAGTGTCCTCAGTACATTCTATGGGGGTGTCTGTGGAAGTGTCCGTGGATGTGGTATTCACGGTGTCTTCCGTGGGCGTTGCGTTGTCCGGGGTATATTTTGTATCTTCCATGATGATAGATTACGTCTTATTGGTTATTTTATATAATTATAACAACGGATTTTTGCAGGGTTCTATTTTGTGAATTTTGAAAAAAAACATTAAAAAATTTTGGTACGAAGTAAATAATGTGTAACTTGCACCCTCAAATTATTACATCTTATTATGAGCAAGAATATATCAGAAGAGAGTAAGACAAGTACCATTGCCGCAGGCGTGGAGATTGTTGGCGAGATTAAGGCCAACGGCAACATTAGGATAGACGGTAGTGTGAAGGGCAACATAACCCTCACCGGCAAACTCGTGGTGGTGAACACTGGCGTTATAGAAGGTGATGTCAAGTGCAAGAACGCCAATATCGCTGGCAAGTTTGACGGCAAAATCTTCGTGGAGGAGACCCTCACGCTGCATGAGACAGCCAATGTTCACGGCGACATCGTTACCGACAAACTTGTGGTGGAGAACGGCGCAGTGTTTACTGGCACGTGCAACATGGATCGTAAAGGTTCTTCTATGCAACCTTCGCAATCTAAATAGACCATGGCAGAGAAGAAGCGTGGCGACAAGGATCGTCTCCGCATCATTGCCAAATATACGTCGGCGGCGTTCCAAATGGCTGCCATCATCGTGCTTGGCGCACTTGGCGGCAAGTGGCTCGACGGCTACATGGGCAATGAATTTAAGGTGTGGACGCTTGTGCTGACCATCGTGTCGGTGGCGGTAGCGTTGTATTATTTTATCAAAGACATTTCCAAATGAATAGCAACGACTTGATAAAACGTAGTATCATCATCGGCAGCATCATCACTATTGTTGTGGCGGTGGTGTTTTCGGTGTGGTTTAGCGACGTGTCGTCCGCGCCGCTGATAATTGCGCCAGTGCTGTTTACTGTGGCGAGCGTGTTGACTATCAAGGTGTTAACTATACCGTCGGCAAAGGCTTTGCTGAAGTTTAGTAGCGCGTTTATGCTTACCACGGTGGTCAAAATGTTGATATTCTTGGCTTTTTTCCTTGTGTCGTATTTGCAGATGCCCGGCGAAAAGAGGATTTGTTTTGTGGTGGTGTTCCTGTTGCTGCACATTGGGTTTACAGTGATTGACACCATCGCGCTGTTGCTTTTTTTCAAGGACAAGGAAAACTCTTAAAACCATTTAACCAACTTAACTATTGCTATGAGAATAAGGACTTTGCTAATACCACTTGCGCTTATGGCAACTATGGATGCAGCGGCGCAGGGCAACAGCGGTGTGATTTTCCGCGCCGTCAACGAAATCAAAAACAACGATGCTTTTGCCAATGGTCAGGTGGCGTTGCTTGCAACGGACATGAAGACCGGCGAGGTGCTTGCGTCAGTCAACCCCGATATGAGTGTGATCCCCGCGAGCAACACCAAACTTTTCACCACCGCCGCCGCCCTCGAACTCCTCGGTGCAGACTACACGTACAAGACCGAACTCGTTTATACGGGCAACCTTGATTCTACGGGTCTATTGAAGGGCGACCTGATAATCCGTGGCAGCGGCGACCCTACGCTTGGTTCGCGTTTCTTCACCGACCACGCCAATTACAATTACAACGAACTTTTCATCGAAGCCGTCCAAAAGGCGGGCATCAAGCACGTGAGCGGCAACATTGTTGGCGACGGCACTATTTATATAAAGGAGATCACGCCGCCTACTTGGGCGTGGGAGGATTTGGGCAATTATTTTGGTGCAGTGCCTAATGGCTTGACCGCCAACGACAATATGATGACGCTCCATTTTAAGACGGGGCGCGACGGCTCAGAGCCTGTATATATGGGCAGCGAACCGCCAATCAAAGGTTTGAATATCAACAACATGGCCACTGCGTCGGCATCCGTTACCCGCGAAAATACCAATGTATTCGGCAAGACTTACCAACTCTCCAAATATATCGAAGGCCCGATGCCAATCAACAAAAAGGATGTTACTGTGCGTTGCATCTTGCCCGACCCGCCGTTGTTTGTGGCGACTCAGTTGTTGGACAGCCTCAACAGCCGTGGCATCAAGGTTTTGGGCAAGCCTTTTAGCGCGGCAGACAACAATCGCTATCTCGAAAAAGACACTACTGCAAAGGTGATTTGCACCCTCGAATCGCCGCCGCTGTCGGAGATAATCAAATACACCAATTGGCACAGTATCAACCTTTACGCGGAGCATTGCGCGATTTTGGTGGGCATGAAATTGTATAATAGTAGCAGTATCCCGATGGGCGGTGCGGCTGTGATGCAGTTTTGGAAGTCCAAAGGTATGGACATCAAGGGTATGAGCATCAACGACGGCTGCGGACTTTCGCACTTCAACATTGTGACGGCGCGTCAGTTGTGTTATCTTTTGACCTATATGCACAATACGTCGAAGAATTACGACGCTTTTAATAATAGTCTGACGATGTGTGGCGACAAGGGAACGATGTCGAGTATGTGCCTCAACACCCGCGCCGAAAAAAACGCGCGTGGCAAATCCGGCACTGTTCGTCGTGTGAAGTCGTATTCCGGATATGTCACGTCGCGTTCAGGAAGGGAGATTGCGTGGGCGATAATCATCAACAATTTCACTTGCTCGTCCAATGACACGAGGAGGGCGATGGAAAAGTTTATCGTCGCGTTGGCGGATTACAACAATTAATTCTCGTTTCCAATGATGAATACGCCGGATGCTTTGTTGCCGTCGGGTGTTTCGTTGGATGCTAATGCAAACTTGATTGGCACTACGAAAGATACTGCAACATTCTCGCCGCGCTGACGTCCGGGCTTGAAGTCGGGCATTAGGCTAACTACCCTAATTGCTTCTTCGTCAAGCGATTCGTTACCCGTGCCACGGACGATGGAAGGCTCGGTTACTTTGCCGGTCTTGTCAACGATGAACTTGACGTAGGCAGTGCCTTGTGCGTTGTTGTCTTTGGCGTCTTCGGGGTAGCGGACGTTTTCGGCGATGAATTTGCGCATAGCCATTTCGCCGCCGGGAAATTCGGGCATATCCTCAACGACTGTAAAAACGTCGTTGTTCTCATCGGCTTGACGGGCGACTTTGATAGTGCCTTTGTTGTCGGAAGTCTTGACGATACCGTTGTCGAGGAGCGACTCTTTTTGCGAGTTGCAGTCTGCAAATGTTACGGCGCAGAGGGCTGCGACAGCCACCGGGAGCAATGCTTTGAAAGCCGCCGAGGCTGATTTCTTTTGAATTGACATCATAGTGATTCGTTTTTTGAGGTTACTGTGATTCAGGCTGTTGGCAACAGAGTTCCAATTCCTGCCGGCAGCCTTTTTTATTAATAGAATTTGATACTTTTTAGCGTTGAAGCCAGATGCGAGCACCTTTTGGTCGGCTTGAAATTCGTGTACGGCGCATAGTTCACGCCTGAACAGCCACACTGCGGGGTTGAACCATTGTACGCAGCACGCCAAGTCGATGAATATCAGGTCGATGGAGTGCCGGTAACTGATGTGCGCCATCTCGTGGACAAGGATTTCGCGTGAGTTTTCGTTGTAGTCGGCATTGTTCATAAAGATGTATTTGAGCCAACTAACGGGCGATTTGATGGTTTCGCTGAGGATGAGTTTCACGCCTTGGCGGAGTGTTATTTTCTTGTGTCGGAAGGCTTGGATGGCAATTGATATTGTAGAAATCAAAAACCTCAGGAAAAATACCGCTGCTCCCGCCACCATCAGGTAAGGCAGATAGTCGGAGAGCGACATCTGCGGCTCGTAGTCGGCTATTTCGGCGGTGATTTCGCCCATTCCAATTGTTGCCGTGGTCATCGTCGGCGCGGTGTTGCCGGCAAATATAGACGGTATCGGCAATAGAGGCAGCACGAATGATACCGCCACCGATGCAAGTATCGCCGCACGGTTGAGTGCGTGGAATGTGTCCTTGCTCAGGAATATCTTGTACGTCAAGTACATCGCCGCCATTATCAGCGCAACCCGGATGATGTAAGGGAGTTCCATAATTTTTAGTTTTTAATTTTGATTCTCAACTTGTTGCAGCAGTTCCTTGATTTCGTCGGACGAGAGTTCGCCGTCGTCCACGAGTGCGGAAACTGCGTTTTTGTAGGAGTTGCCGAAGTACTCCTTGATGATGTTTTTGAGCGTCTTTCGGCCGAAGTCGCTGCGCTGCACGGTGGCAAAATATTGGTAAGTGTTGCCGTATGCCTTGTGGCTCACGTACCCTTTTGCCTCCAATGCCCTCACCATCGTCGAAATGGTGTTGAAGTGCGGTTTTGGTTCGGGCACGATGTCCAATATGTCTTTTACGAACATCGCTCCATTGTCCCAAAACAGGTTCATAATCTCTTCTTCTTTCTTTGTGAGTTTTTCCATAGGTGCTTGGTTTGAATTGTTCAACGCTGCAAAGATAAAAAGTCTTTTTCGTTCCTACAACTATTTTTGTTAGTTTTTTAACTAAAAATTATAGTTAAATAGAGAAGTGGCTGATAATCAACGGGGTGGAAAAGTTAAGAAATGTTAATTTTGTCGATTGGGGATGTTGATGATTTCCCAAAAGCCGGTTTTTTAGTTGTCGTATTGAAGTCCGTCAGGTTCGTATTGTTTAAGTTTTTGTGTTTTGCAATTTTAATCAATTCTATACAAAAAAAATTGATTGTTGCTTTTTTGACGGAAAAATATTAACTTTGCACCCGGAAAAAAACAAAAAAATCATATAAAAATTATGGCAAAGAAAGCACTCCTTATGATTCTCGACGGATGGGGAATCGGCGACAAGGGCAAGGGCGATGTCATCTATCAGACCCCGACCCCTTATATGGATTATCTCAACAGCAATTATCCTAACTCGCAACTCTTGGCTTGTGGCGAGAATGTTGGTCTGCCCGACGGTCAGATGGGCAACTCGGAGGTGGGGCACCTCAACATTGGTGCAGGACGCATCGTATATCAGGACTTGGTGAAAATCAACCGCGCCTGCGCCGACAATTCTATCTTGCATAACCCCGAAATCAAGTCGGCTTACGGATACGCCAAAGAGAACGGCAAGAGCATCCACATTATGGGCTTGACTTCCACCGGCGGCGTTCACAGTTCGCTCGACCACCTCTTCAAACTCCTTGACATCGCCAAGGAATACGGCGTGAAGAACACTTTCGTACACTGTTTTATGGACGGCCGCGACACCGACCCGAAATCCGGCAAGGGCTTCATCGCCGACCTCCAAAAGCACATCGACACCATCGGCAACGGCTACATCGCATCCATCATCGGACGTTTTTACGCAATGGATCGCGACAAGCGTTGGGACCGCATCAAGGTTGCCTACGACCAATTGGTCAATGGTAAGGGTCTCGCTTGCAACGATATGGTGGAAGGAGTTCAGGGTTGCTACGACCGCCACACCGAGGAGCACAAGGACACCGACGAATTTATGGAGCCGTTGGTTAATGCCAATGTTGACGGCAGAATCAAGGAAGGCGACGTTGTCATCTTCTTCAACTACCGCAACGACCGCGCCAAGGAAATCACCATCGTCCTCACTCAGAAGGATATGGAGGAGCAAGGTATGAAGACCATCCCCGGCCTCCAATACTATTGTATGACTCCTTACGACGCATCTTTCACCGGCGTGCACATATTGTTCCCAAAAGAGAATGTAACCGAAACCCTCGGCGAAATCATCTCGAAGAAGGGTCTTCGCCAACTCCATACAGCAGAGACAG
>CAMJWL010000149.1 GCA_946409405.1 uncultured Bacteroidales bacterium | reverse complement strand
TTCTTCACTGCATTCGGCTTAATCAGCATCAAAGTATGTTTTCCTGTCATTTTAATTTAGTAATTATGTAATTTTTAAGTATCTTTGCACTTTCAAATCGGGTGCAAAGATAATAAATAGTAACCAACTTAAAAACACTATAATGGAAATATTTTCAAAAAAAAATATCGAGGCAGCAAAAGCCGACATCGAAGCCGCCCAAAAGGTGCTGATTACCGCCCACCTCAACCCCGACGGCGACGCGCTCGGCTCCATTCTTGCCCTCTACAACTACTTGAAAGACAGGAAGGAATGTCATGTCGTCCTTCCTAACAACATCCCCGACACCTTCAAATGGATGCCTGGATGTGGCGACATCATTATTTGGGACAACGAGATGGCTCCAAAAATCGTTGCTGAGGCCGACCTGATGTTTCTCCTCGACTTCAACACCGCTTCCCGCGTTGACAAGATGCAGACGCCCATCGAGCAGTCGTCTGCCGTCAAGATAATGATAGACCACCACCCAAACCCGCAGGAAGGCCTCTGCAAGCACGTCTTCTCCGACCCCGAAGCCGCCGCCGCCTGCGAACTCGTATATATCTTCTGCAAAGAATGTGGCTACAACCTCAGCATCGACTCGGCGCGTTGCCTATATACCGGCATCGTTACCGACACCGGCTGTTTCCAGTTCAACTGCACCACGCAGCGCACCTTCAAAGTGGCGGGCGAGATTGCCGCCTTCAACTTCGACCGCAGCGAAATCATCCACCACATCTACGACAGTTATTCAGAAGGCCGTATGCGACTTATGGGCTACGTCCTCTCCCAAAAAATGGTGGTCTTCCACGAATACCATGCCGCCTATATTGCGCTCACCAAGGCGGAGGCGGAGCAGTTCGACTACCGCGTTGGCGATACCGAAGGTTTTGTTAACCTTCCGCTCTGCATCGAAGACATCAAATTGACCGCCTTCTTCATGGAGCGCGACGGACTCATCCGCTGTTCCTTCCGCAGCAAAGGCGACTTCAAGGTCAACACCATCGCCGAGCGTTACTTCAACGGCGGAGGCCACGACAACGCCGCTGGTGGCAAGAGTTACAAGCCCTTGGACGAGATAGTACAACGCTTCGTCAGCCTCCTCCCAAAAATCACCCGTCCGCTCCAGACCAAGCACCGCTACATCCGCCGTCCAAAAAGCCCCAACCCCAATCCCCAACACCCATAGTCCTATCAATCCCCAACACCCATAGTCCTGTTAATTAAGCGGAATTTTCATTTCCGCCCCACACAAAAAAAACGCAAGCCATGCACACCACACCTATTATATATACATCCCTTGCCGCCGTCCTTCTTCTCGCCTCCTGCACCTCCAAGGTGCAGCGCGACGACGACAGCACGCCCAAATACTCCATCTTCAACGAAAACCTCATCACCGCCAACAGGTACCTCGTGCAGGAGGATGCCAAGCGCATCGCGCAATATATCAAGCGTCGCAGTTGGAAGATGACCGACGGCGAAGGCGGCATCCAATACATGCTCTGCACCCACGGCAACGGCGACAGCATTGCCTCCGCCCCAAAAGTTACCATCGACTACCGCGTGGAACTCCTCGACGGCACCATCTGTTACGACAGCCGCACCGACGGGCAAAAAGACCTCACCGTAGGCGCGAGCGAGATGGAACCTGGCATGACCCGCACCTTACGCCGTCTTTGCCACGGCGACAGTGCAGTCCTCATCCTCCCCCCACACTACGCCAAAGGTCTCATCGGCGATCTTAACATGATACCGCCACACTCGGTCATAGTGTATTTTGTCAAGATTAATTAACACTTTATAATAAACAAAAAACAGAAAATTGTCAACAATAAAGGCAGTTTTCTGTTTTTTTTCGTAAAATAATTATAATAATTGCCAACAAAAGACTAATTTTGCAGCGCGGTATGTCCGATGACACGCATGCTGCAACACCAAAAATATTAATCAACAAAAAAAACAAAACCACATGATTAGAAAATCTTTTATAAGACCAATTGTGGCTCTTGCGTTATCTGCCACGTTGTTTTCGTCATGCGCCAAAGAGGACTACAACTTTGACGACCTCGACGACGAAATATTGTTTAATACCGCCGTTTCTGCGCCTATTGCAAAAGTGAACGCTACGCTCGGCGACTTCATCGACCTCGACAGCATGAAGGGCAAATTTAAGGTGAAGCCCGAACAGGCCGATGCCATCAGGGCGGCGTGGGATGGCAGAACGCCTGTGTTCCTCAAGGAGCAGGGTACCATCATCGACCTCAGCATCATGACCAAGGAGGACTTTCAGAGAATGAAGACCTTAAATGTGGCTATCGACAGCCAAAACCTTCCCGCGTCAACCGACTTCATAGAAATCGACCAACTCGACGACATCTTTGGCGAAGGCAATGCCATCCAGGAAATCCAAGAGTTCACTCTCTTCTTGGACATTGCAAACGAGACCCCGTTTGACTTCTCTCTTGGATTGCAGTTTGCCAGTGGCAACAAGGATTTTTACTTGCCGATAGATGGCTGCAAGCCAATGGAAGGCGACCTTATTATTAATGCCAATTCTGGCTCCAAGGCTCAGCCCACGAGATACACTCTTACCTTCGACAACGCAATTGCCCAAAAACTCAAGTATGCCGGTGGTCTTTCTGTAAAATACGGCCTCAATACCGACAATGATGGCTATTTCGACATTGCGGCGGATAGCAATTTTATCATGCACATCAAGACTTTCGTCAAGGCTACCGCAAACATTTCGAAAATCGACTAAAATAACTCTAAAACAGAAGACAAATGAACAGAATATTAAAGGCAACTGCTGCAATTGCACTCGCCGCCACTACGGTAGGCGCGTCGGCGCAGGTATCCAACACCGTATATTTCGACAAGTACAACTTCCGCCAGCACCACCTGAACCCGGCGTTCATTCCGCACCAGAAGTTTTACATCAGCATCATCGGCAATGTGGCGGGCGAATTTGGCAACAACAGCCTCCGTTTCAACGACGTTGTTAAAAACATAAAAACCTCCAATGGCAATCGCACCGCGCTATTCCTCGACAAGGATGCCAACGGTCAGAAGGACTTCCTCAAAGCCCTCAAAAAAAATGAACACATCTATGGCAACATCTATGTGGATCTCATCGACTTCGGCTTCAGGATTGGCGACCGGAATTATCTCTCCTTCTCCGTGGGTGTCAAGGCGGGCGCAGACGCATTTATACCCAAGAAAATCTTTGAGGTTGCGCTCGACGGCATGGAAAAGGGCAAGACCTTTGACCTCGATGCGGGTTCCATCTTTGGCAACGGATACTTATACGCCGAATATTGCGCCACTTTTGCCCGCCGTTTCAACGACAGGCTCAACCTCGGTGCTACCATCAAAATCCTGAACGCGGCGATGGGTGCCAAGACCGACTTCAAGAGTTTGACTACCACCATGAACGAAAACGAATGGATTATCTCTGGCGATGCGGAGGTGATGATGTCGTATCCGGGATTGAAGATTACGCAAAACGAAGACAACGAACTCGATTTTGACACCGAAGACGACATTAAGGCGAGCGACTTCAAAAACAGCGGTCTTGCCCTCGACCTCGGCGGCACATATCTGCTCACAGACAAACTCACCCTTGCGGCAAGCATCACAGACTTCGGTTTCATCAAGTACAAGAAAGGTGTTGGCAGCGTCGTATCCGAACAGGATTTTGTATATGACGGCGGCGAATACCATATTTCCAGCAGCAACAGCGAGTTTAAGGACGGCATCGACTACGATAATGTAGAAGACGCTTTCAACAATACCTTTGTTCCTGGCAAGACGAGCAAGTTTTTCCAGTCGCTTACCACCAAAGTTTACCTCGGTGCGTCTTACGACTTCAATAAGATGCTGAGTGCCGGATTGCTCTCCAAGACATCAATCCTCGGTGGCAAAGCATGGGAGGAAATTTCACTTTCCGCCAATTTCCACCCCATCCAGATGGTCTCTATCAACGGTATGTACTCCATGTTCAACGGCAAGTGGACTGCCCTCGGACTCGGCACCAACCTCAATCTCGGCCCCATCAACTTCTTCGTTGCTGTTGACAACATTCCCTTCCATTTCGGCAAGTCAAAGGGCGACGACAGCGACAATTTCATCTTCCCCGACCGCAAGCGGAACACTCGTTTTAACGTAGGTTTTGGTCTTGTATTCGGCGGAAAAAAGAAGAAAGATCTTGACGAGCCTATCGATGATATTGTGGAAGAGCCAGAACCCGACTTCTTTGACGCAGACGGCGACGGTGTGGAGGATTCTCGCGACAAATGCGCCGACACCGAGCCTGGCATCGAAGTTGACAAACGTGGCTGTCCCCTCGACACCGACGGCGACGGCGTTCCCGACTACCTCGACCAATGTCCCGAGACTCCCGCAGGCGTTCAGGTTGACTCCAACGGCTGTCCTCTTGACGCTGACTCTGACGGTGTGCCAGATTACATGGACGTATGCGACAACACCCCGCAGGGCGTGCAAGTCAACGAAACCGGCTGTCCTATCGACACCGACAAGGACGGCGTCCCCGACTATCAGGACAAGTGTCCCGACGTTCCTGGCATAGCCGCCAACAACGGCTGTCCAGAAGTTAAGCAGGAGGTTAAGCAACTCTTCCGCAAGGCTCTCAACGGCATCCAGTTTGCATCGGGCAAGGCTACGATACTCAAGTCGTCATACAAGATTCTCGACGACATAGCCAAGACCATGAAGGACAATCCCGAATACAACCTCTTTATCAAGGGACAGACCGACAATGTTGGCAAGGCAGACATGAACCTCCGTCTCTCCAAAGACCGTGCTGAATCTGTCCGCAAGTACCTCATCGACAAAGGCATACCCGAAGACCGTATGCACAGCGAGGGTTACGGCGACACGATGCCCGTTGTACCAAACAACACCTCTGCAAACCGCGCCAAGAACCGCCGCGTTGAGTTCGAGGTAGAGTTCTAATAATTTGCAACAATCTTTTTTCACGAAAATTACCGAAAATTTTTCAATAAATTTTCGGTAATTTTCGTTTATAAATAGTAACAATGCCGCCGCAAGGCGGTATAAAAATATGAAAAACTTTTTGTTCATAATCACGTTTTTGGCTACGCTAATGGCTGTAATCCCAGCCATAGCGCAGGACGAAGTGGAAACCCCGGTATTGACTTCCGTAACGGTCAACAACGAGGGCGTCCCCGTAGTGTCGTGGTCGATGCAACACCCCGACCTCGTGGACGGCTACATCATCAAACGGCTCATTGTGGACGGACAAGGCGTTATCCCCGGCACTTACAACAACGTCGCCGTCGTAGAAGACAGCCATACTTTCTCGTACACCGACAATTCTACCGAGTATGGCACACACGCCATGACCTACGTCCGTCCCGAATATTACTGCGTCGCCGCATACATAATCGACCCCAACGGGCAAAAACATTACAGCCTGATGTCGGAACCTGTTGCCACCATCAAAGCCGATGGGCAATACGACCCCTGCGACAATAGTTACAACTTCCAATACAGCGGCGCGGAGGGCGGCGGACGTTTTGAAGTGATACAAATATCGCCCGACTCTTTGATTTACACATATTTTGACGACTTCTGCGCCAAGCGCGACTTCCGCATCTATTGGTTTGGCAACGACGGAGTAAAGACCTCGTCGCCAATCATCACGATAGAAGCGCAAGCGCCAGTGCCGCCAGACAACACCGCCATCGAATACGTTACCATCAACGATGCCAACCAAATAGCATTGAGCCTCACCGCCACCGAATCCAAATCTTCGTCCCAGGCGCGGCTCCTCCGCTGCACCGTATTGTCAAACATTACAACAGAGATACCGCTGCGCGACAGCGTAATGCACGGCACCGCATACACCGATGCCAACGCTTCGCCCGATTCAATCTACTCCTACAAACTCGCAATCTACGACAGTTGCGGACATTTGCTCTCAGAATCCGCCCCCGTGCAAAACATCGTTGCCACCGTCACCGAAGACTCACAGAATATCAATCTAATACAGTGGAACTCTAATCAGACCAGCGACGGCAGCATAGCCTCTACCGCCATCTTCCGACGTATAGGCAACGGCGAATGGGAGCAGGTGTCGGAGGTCAGCGGTTTTTATGGCGAATACCAAGACCGCCTTCCCAACATTATAGGCGATGACAATATGTACGACGGCAAGTTTTGCTATTACATACAAGCAACTACCTTAAAAGGCTACCAAATCCGTTCTAACACCGTCTGTCTGCAACGCGAACCGGTAATCTACATCCCAAACGCCTTCAATCCCAATAGCGACATCCAGGACAACCGCACCTTCCGTCCACGCGCCAGTTTCCTCGCCGACTACCACCTCGCAATCTACGACAAACGTGGCGCATTATTATTTCAATCAGACGACATCAACGAAGGTTGGGACGGATACGACCGCACGTCAAAACTCTGCCATAGAGATACTTACATCTACTATATCTCCTACACAAACTCTTTCGGCAAAAAAGTTAACCAGTCGGGCAAGGTCAATCTGTTATATTGATGAAAAAAAAATTACAAAAAAAGTTGCAAAAAAATTTGGAGGTTTCAAAAATCCTTTTTACCTTTGCACCGTCAAAAACAAAAACGACAATGCACCGGTGGCGGAACTGGTAGACGCGTATGTTTGAGGGGCATATCCAAGTTATATTGGGTGCAAGTTCAAGTCTTGTTCGGTGCACGTGAAACCTTGAAGGTCGAAAGATTTTCAAGGTTTTTTTTATTTCGTTTCATATTGTTTTATTAAAAAATTTTTTGTACCTTTGCGGCATTACAATCAAAATTGACAAAATGGACCAACTGGAAGAATATACCGACGAGAAAATCCAAACCCTCGAATGGCAGGAGCACATCCGCCGCCGTCCGGGTATGTACATAGGCAAACTTGGCGACGGCTCGTCGTCAGACGACGGCATTTACGTGCTGTTGAAAGAGGCACTCGACAACTCCATCGACGAATTTATGATGGGCTTCGGCAAACGTATCGAAGTCTCCATCAAGGATTCGCACGTGATCATACGCGACTATGGACGCGGCATCCCACTCGGCAAAGTGCGCGACGTGGCGAGCAAGATGAACACCGGCGCCAAGTACGACAGCAGCGTGTTCAAGAAGTCCGTGGGTCTCAACGGTGTCGGCATCAAGGCGGTCAACGCACTCAGTACCAACTTTATGATACGCTCTTTCCGCGACGGACAGTGCAAGAGGGTGGTATTTTCCAAAGGCATCTGTCAGCAGGACGACGCCCTCGTATCCACCAACGAGAAAAACGGCACGGAGACCTCCTTCACGCCCGACCCGTCGTTGTTTGTCAATTATTCGTTTCAGGACGACTACATAGTCCCGATGCTCAAGAATTACGTATATCTCAACACGGGGCTTACAATCAATTACAACGGCGAACTCTTCAACTCCAAAAACGGTCTCCTCGACCTCCTCTCCGACAATATGAGCAGCGAGGGCGTATATCCCATCATCCACCTCAAAGGTCAGGACATCGAGATTGCCATCACGCACAACAACCAGTTTTCGGAGGAGATATATTCATTTGTAAACGGACAGCACACCACGCAGGGCGGTACGCACGTAATGGCATTCCGCGAGGCTGTGGCAAAGACCATCCGCGATTTTTACAAGAAAGAATTTGACATCGGCGACATCAAGATGTCGATGTGCGCCGCCGTGAGCATCAAGGTGGAGGAACCCGTTTTTGAATCGCAGACCAAGACCAAACTCGGCAGCCGCAATATGAAGCCCGACGGCGAGAGCATCCGCAACTTCATGCTCAATTTTGTCTGCAAGGAACTCGACAATTACCTTCACAAAAACCCCGACACCGCGCAGACCCTGCTCAAAAAAATCCTCGACAACGAGCGCGACCGCAAGGCGATGGCGGGCGTACAGAAAATAGCCCGCGAGCGCGCCAAAAAAGTCAACCTCCACAACCGCAAACTCCGCGATTGCAACGTCCATTTTAACACCAACGACAAGCGCAAATCGGAGGCCACGATATTCATCACGGAGGGTGACTCGGCGAGCGGCAGCATCACCAAGAGCCGCGACGTCAATACTCAGGCTGTGTTCAGTCTGCGAGGCAAGCCGCTCAACTGTTTTGGACTCACCAAAAAGGTGGTCTATGAAAACGAGGAGTTCAATCTCCTGCAAGCCGCCCTCAATATCGAGGAAGGCATCGAAAACATCCGTTACAACAAGGTTGTAATCGCGACGGATGCCGATGTCGATGGCATGCACATCAGGCTTCTGATGATAACGTTCTTCCTCAATTTCTTCCCGGAGGTAATCAAAAACAAGCACCTCTACATCTTGCAGACCCCGCTGTTCCGCGTCCGCAACAAGCAAAAAACCTTCTATTGCTACAGCGAGGAGGAAAAACTTGCTGCAATACAGGCGTGTGGCAAAAACCCAGAAATGACGCGATTCAAAGGTCTTGGCGAGATTTCGCCCGACGAGTTCAAACACTTCATCGGCCCCGAAATGCGCATAGAGCCGGTATTGATTAAACGTGAAGACCAGATACAGCAGTTGATGGAGTTTTACATGGGCAAAAACACGCCCGACCGTCAAAACTTCATCATCGACAACCTCATCATCGAGGAAGACCGCCTCGA
>CAMJWL010000148.1 GCA_946409405.1 uncultured Bacteroidales bacterium | reverse complement strand
ATGTACGCCTCCAACTGCGCCCTCTACATCGTGGACGGCATCAAGACCGACGACATCGACTACATAACGCCATGCCAGGTCAAGGAAATCTCCGTGCTTAAAGACGCAAGTTCTGCCGCCATCTACGGCTGCGAGAGCGCAAACGGCGTTATCCTCATCAACCTGAAAAGGGCGGAGGACAACACCAGCATCTAACAAAATTTTTTTTTTACGGCTTCAACGGGTCGCCGAGAGAGGAGTCTTCTGCATCCTGGGCGTTGAGTTTAAAACGCATAAACTGCCTGTTGTCCTCGGTGTAAGGCTTCCAATCGCCACCGTTGGCACCATTTGGGTCGCTGTACTTGGCAAAATTGGACCAGGCGGTGAGCATCTTCTCCGAGAGATCCCAGTCGCCCTTAGTCCACGGACGCCAGCAGTGTTTGAGCGACTTAAACACGTACCACAAGTCAGACGAATGGAACGCGCCCTTGAGATTGTCTTCGGGGTGGCTGCCGTCGTCGGGCAACGGACGTGCAAACTGGTACGCCCATGCCTTGTTGCCCTTTTGCTGGCGGTCGATGCAGAAATCTGCCACTTGGTCTGCCATGGGCGGGTCGTTGAGAGTGCAGCCTATCATGTAAGGCACGTCGGCTATAAGTCCCTCCATGCAAGCGTCGTCAAAAGGCTTGGTCAATACATAGCCGTCCACGTAAGGCGCGATGGGGCCAGAATTGAGGCAACTCTTCTTGCCCGTAACGCGGGTGTAGAGCGAACCGAGGGCGTAGATTTCTTCTGTGGAGGCGGAGCGGAGGTCTTTGAGGGTTTTGAGGTTAGCCCAGTCGCACACTTCCTTAATCTGTTTTTCTGCCTCGGCGAGGGTCAACTGGCTCTGACGGAAAAACGCCGGCACATCAGTTCTATCGGGGCGCATGAGACCGCTCGCGCTCATTATCACCGCCTTGTTAAAGAGACCCTTGGTCAACGGCGACGAGGTGAGGAACTTGGTGCTGCGACCGCCCGCACTCTGCCCAAAAATCATCACATTGTCGGGGTCGCCGCCAAACTGCGCGATGTTTTTCTTGACCCATTTCATCGCCTCTATCTGGTCGAGCGTACCCCAGTTGCCAGTGGCGTGAGCGGGGTCTTCGGCGGAGATTTCGGGATGCGCAAAGAATCCAAAAGGCCCTACGCGATAGTTGAACGACACGAGAACCACATCCTTAGCCGCCCATTCCTGACCGTCGAACTCTGGTTCTGAACCCCAGCCTTCCCTCATGCCGCCGCCAAAAATCCAGATGGCAACGGGCAATTTTTTCTCAGGCTGCGCCGATGCGGTGGTCCAGACGTTGAGGTAGAGGCAGTCTTCGCTGTAAGCCTTCTCCTCGCCGTAGCCCCATTCGGTGGTGTAGCCGCCGTTGTAATGCGCACCTTGGAACGCCGGATGCCCAAACTGGTCGCAGACCTTGACACCATTCCACGGCACCACCGGCTGCGGCGCACGCCAGCGGTTGTCGCCAGTGGGCGGCGCGGCGAAGGGAATGCCCTTGTAAACCACAACGCCTTTGATGTCGGTATTGACACCCTGCACCTGACCGCCCTCGATGGTAAGAACGGGATTGTTGTTTGCGCACTTGTCGCCAAAGGAATCCTGCTGCTTGGTAGCGCACGACATCAGCATCATCACGCTGAATGTCAATAAGACAAGTCTTTTCATAATAAGAACTTTTTTCATAAAACAGATATATATTTTTTTGAATAAATTGTCGCTGCAAAAGTAACTAAAAAAACGTTAACACAATAAAAAAAGGTGCGCCGGCAAACAAATACCAGCGCACCAAAATATAAAAAAGAAAACTTACTGAATTACTTGTCGCTCTTCTGGAAGGTCTTGTAGCAAACGCCGGCAGCACCTGCGCCTACCATAGGAGCCACAATGAAGAGCCAGAGTTGCTTGAGGGCGAGGCCGTTCTCAGAGAACAAAGCCTGGCTGATAGAACGTGCGGGGTTGACACTCGTGTTGGTCAGCGGAATGCTTATCAAGTGGATAAGCACGAGGGTGAGGCCTATTGCAAGACCAGCGTTGATGCCTGCGCCGAGTTTGTCGGTGGAGCCGAGGATTACCATCAGGAAGAGGAAGGTAAGCACAGCCTCAGCCACAAAAGCACCAACAAGGCTGCAATCTTTGTAGCCAGCGGCACCCTTGTAAAAATCGTTGCCAAAACCGTTGGCGGCAAAATCTCCAAGTTTGCCATCGCCACACTGTCCGGCAATGAGAGCGAGGACGGCGGCGGCAATAATTGCGCCCACCACCTGTGCAGCCACATACGAACCGAATTCCTTGCCCGACATTCTGCCGTTGACAAAGCAGCCAAACGAAACCGCCGGGTTCAAGTGTGCGCCGCTGATGTGGCCGATGCCATACGCCATTGCCACTACCGTGAGACCAAAGGCGATTGCAACGCCCAAGAAGCCTACCGAACCACCGGCGAAGATGGCAGTACCACAACCGCCAAACACCAGGGTAAATGTGCCGATGCCCTCGGCAATCATTTTCTTTGTTAATGTGCTCATAATCTTTATTGTTTTTATGTTTGATATTTGATATTTTTCTATGCCGAAAGTTATGCAACTTTTCTGAAACTACCAAATAAATTTGTAAATTTTTTTTTATTATTTCCGTTTGATTTCTATACGACGGTTTTTCTCGCGGTTTTTCTCCGAGGTGTTAGGCACGAGAGGCTCCTTGAATCCCTTGGAGATGCACTCGATGCGAGTCGGGTTGACGCCACGGAGTACAAGTTCCTGGGCAAACCACTTGGCGCGTTGGAGACCTATATCTTCGTTGCTCAACTCGTTGCCGATGTCGCAGGTGTGTCCAATACATATCAAGTTGATGGACGGGAAGTTGACCATCAGGAACGCCAGACGGTCGAGGCATTTCTTCTGAGTGTTTGTGAGGATTACCTCCTCTTCGTTAAACTTGCAGTGGTTTCGGTTGAGGACGGCGATAAGGCTGTCGAGTTCCAGACGAACCACCTCGGTAAGCACAGCCTCCACGTGTGCAGCTTCGTTGGCACGTTTAATAGAATCTACGCGGGCGATGCTGTCGCGCTGACGCTTCTGCTGTATAAACTCTGCCTCCTTGATGGCGCGTTGACGGCGTTCCTCCTCCACGATGCGGATGCTGTCTTCCTCATGCTCGCGACGTTGACGCTCCAGACGTTCAAACTCCTGACGCTGCGTGCGGTTAAAGTCGGCATGCTGCATCTCGCGGGCGCGGCGTTCACGCTCAATCTCTTCGGGTGTCAAATTGTAAGTGCCTATCCTGTAACGGACTCCAAACATTGCGCCAATATTCACCAACCTCACGCCGTCTGCCTCGTCAGAACCCAGCACACCATTGTATTTGAGATCCTTGTAGCCGTCGGAGGTAAGGCAGTCGGGGTCATAGACGTACTTGCCGCTATTGATAATAGGATTGATGCTGTATGCGCCCAACACATTGAAGGTGAGGTCTATACGGCGATTGAGCGAATACACCAGACCCAACTCGCCAAATACCGAGATGGAGGGAATCAGGTCGTATTTGCCCGAAAAACCGCCTTTGCGATAGACATTGTGTCCCTCTACGTCGCCGAGTTCGAGGTGGTATTGGTCGTAATACAGGCGCGTCTCTATCTCGCCGCTGGTCTTGTAACTATTTTCCATCGAAAAATTGAACATCACGCCGCCGCCCGCATTAAACTTCATGCGCTTAGCCAACTGTCCGCCGTGGAAGTGCATACCCGCCGGGATGGAGACGATGTGCGTGTGCATATCTTCCTTCACGTCGTGGAAAATGGTGCGGTGCTCTATCGGGCGACCAAGTTCGTCCACGGCGTCCGTGATGCGCTGAATGTTTTGCAACTTGGAGGTAGTGCCCATCTGCTGGTAATGCAGACCGGTGCCGATAGCCCAGTTTTTGAGAATGTACCACCGGTAACTAAACCGCGCCTGCGCCCCATAATGCAGGTCGGTGGAGTTGCCGGGGTCTGTCATCTTGTGATACACCGACATCAAGCCATAGCCAGCCTCGAACGCGACGTAGTGGCCGCGCTTTGCCTTGTAAAACGTGGAGTCAACCACCTGCGCCGTGGCAGTATTGTACACCACGGCAAAGAAAGCAGCAAGGATTATCAGAAATCTCAATTTCATATCCAAATATTTTTTTGTGGCGGCAACGCCTTGCGGCGTTGCTTTTTATAAACCACAAATTAAAAGAATTTTAAAGAATTATCAAAAATTATTTTTCACTCCGCTACTTAACAATCAGTTTGAAGGAAACCTTCTCGTTTTTGCCATTGCGGAGGACATAGCCGGTGTATGTGCCGGACGGGAGCGTTATGGTATTGACGCGCTCGCAGTGGTCGATGGTGGCCACCAATGCGCCAACGCCGTTCACAATCCTTATCACGCAGCCCTCGTACTCGGTGTCGTCGTAGTTGAGGAGTTCCACGGTGATTTCCTCGCCGGGACGCGCCGGATTCGGGAATACACTTACACTGTGGCGGAGAGCCTTGCTGATGCTTTGAGCGTCCATATCAACAGAGCAAATCTTCATCCTCTCGCCGCTCGTAGTGGTAACGTATGCGCCGTACTTGCCTGTAAGACGTCCCGAAACCTGGTAATACTGGCGGTCGGCACCATCTATCTTAGCACCGTTCTTGTACCACTGGTACTCTGTAAAGAGGTCTTCGTGGTTGTCGATGCCAATGATGTCGTCGAAGAGTTTGATGATATAACTGCTTGCGTAGTTAATCTTGATGTCAAAATGGGCGGTGTCGCTCTCGGTGTTTCGAGCGGGGTCGTTGGTAAAGGTAACATCAAAGATTACGTTGCCCTGCTCAATGTCGTCGTCCACGAGGAAGCGGAGTTTGCCGATATTGGCGGCAAGACTTGCCACGTCCTCAAACGGCTGGTACTCCGTGTGCAACTGCTTGATTTTATAATACTTGGGACGCACCATATTGATAAACGCCAAAGTAATATCAGCATGTTCGCCCTGGCAGTATCCGTCGGCATTGATATCGCGCTGCTCGGTTTCCACAATGAATCCCTGTACAGTGAGGCTGGCTTCGATGCCGGTGTCGTGCTTCTCGCCGTTGAGCGATGTATAGATGTGGAACTTGTGGGTGCCAACCTTCACATTGTCGAGCACGAGGTCGTCGAAGGCGTTAGGCTCTACAAAGAGATTGCTGTACTCCTCGCCGTCGATGCTGATGCTATATACCTTGGTGCCGTCGAGGTCGAGAGTCTGCAACACCATGTCCGCGCCCGAAAGTTGGCGGTAGGTGTAGTTGAGAACTCCAAGCGAAGCCTCGCGCCTGATTACGGCATTGGCCTCAACGGGTTCGGAGATATTGCCGTCCACGTCGGTGGCAACCACAGAGATGCTATATTTGCCCGGAGCGTCTATTACCACTGGCTCGGTATATACATTGGTAACGCCGTTGATGGTGTATTCTATCTTGGCGACGCCCGAATTGTTGTCCGAGGCGGCAATAGCCAATACACCGCTGCCGATGCACTCTATCGTACTGCCGGAGGTGGCGTCGATGTCGTTGATAGTAACCACATTTACCACAGGCTTCTCAGCATCGCGGCTGGTAAATTCTGCCGTGTAGGTAGCGTCGGCAGCAACAGCGACAATGGCGGGATTCCAGCGGCTAAATGTGTATTCGATGCCATCGGCGGTAGTCTTGGTGGGGTTGCCGTCGCCGTAAGACGGGATTTGACCGTATTCGTACACCTTGATAGTCTCCTCGCCATCCACTACAAAGATAATCTTGTAAGAGTTGACGGTGGAGTCAAACTGGGCGGTGTAGATGGCATCGGCAGTTACCTTGTCAATCTCAGGCGACCAGCCCTTGAAGGTGTAGGTATATTGAGCGTTGGCAGACTTGGTGGGCGTTTCTGCCTTGTACTCAGGCATTGCGCCGTATTCGAGGTCGCCACTCTGCAATACCACATTGCCGTTGACAAACTGCACGGCGTACTGATTCTTGGTAGAATCAAACTGCGCGGTGTAGGTAGCCTCGCCGGTTACAGCAACAATGGCAGGCTCCCAGCCCTTGAAGGCGTAGGTGTATTCCGCATTGTTTGGCTTGGTGGGGTTGGCATCGCCGAAGGTCGGGGTTGTCTGATATGCAAACTGCTTTGTGGTGGCTGCACCATCCACTACAAAATGGATGTCGTACTCATTCGGTGTCCATTGAGCAGTGAGAGTCAAATCCTCGTTTGGCATAGTAGCGGGCATCGCAGGATCCCAGCCAGCGAAGGTGTAGCCCTCCTTGGTAGGATCTTCTGGCGCGTCGATGGTGGCATTGAACTCAGCCGTGATGGACTCAATGTCGGAGCCGCCGTCGGTGTCAAAGGTGATAGTGTAAGACCTGATGGGTTCGCTAATTTCGCCCGACACAAGGATTTCGGTCTCGGCGAGTTCGTAGTTGCTTATCACATCGTCGTCGCCGTCGAGGGCTATCGTCAACTTGACATCGCTGTATGTGCCGGCTTCAGCATTGGGATACGTACCTTCAACAACCTTGACGCTTACCTGCTCGTCGCCCACAATCTTGGAGGCATCAATAGATACCGAGAAGTCGGAGAGGTTGGTAACATTAGCATTGCCGTCGTACTCCTTCTGCGCCGTACCGCTCACAGTGATGTCGGACGCGGTGATTTGTACAGGTTCGATATCAAAGGTGGTTTCGGCGGTAGCACTTTCTATGGTGGAGGTCTCCTCAAATACAGCCATCACAGTGTAATTGCCAGCCTGGGTGGGCTGCTCGGTGCTGTAATGTGAGTCGTCGTCGGAGGTCAGTTTGTAAGAGTACGTGATGGCGTCCATCTGCTCGTCGGTGAGCGTAATGCCATCGGTCTGGGTGATAGACGGGGTATGAGCGTCGTTGTCGCCATACTGCCAACCATCAAGACTTACCGTAAACTTGACTTCCGCCTTGGTGATTTCGCCGCTGGTAGATACAGTGAACTCGTCGGCGGGCAATACAAATACATTGCCGTCCTCAGCATCATATTCGTATTCATCGGCCTTTGCTGTAATAGTCTTGCCTGTACCAACATTGGCATCATTGTAGGCTATTTTGGTGAACGTCAAAGTGATGTCGCTGTTGTACGCGAGCGACAATGGCGAGTTGTCGTCGTTGTGCAAGAGTACGCCGTTTTTGTTCTTAACCCACGTCTCACCATCGTATGTCTTGGAGAGAGTAAGGAGCGCGGCAATTTCATCGGCGGTGATTTCCTTCTTCCAATGCGCGGTAAGGGTGATGTCGTCATCGACGCTAAGCACTTCGAATTCTGAAACAGGATCACCATCGTAATACCAGCCCATAAAACTGTAATCGCCATCGTCGTCCAACGTCGGGAATATATCGAAGTCGATAATCTCCGTACCCGCATTGATGTCTGTAATCGACGAGGGCGCGGTGCCATGTCCGTTGTGGTCGAATGTGATGGTATATACATCTACTATCTCGCCATTAACCTCAAAATCGGCTACCTTGACACCGTCGTTGGTGTCGTAAGCATCGGACAAAGTGTAGTTGGCTGCGTCGCTGCCCTCAAGTCCAATGGTAAGGGTAACGGTACAAGGACCTACCTGCTCGTTGGCGGGGAAATTGAAGTCAAAGATATACGCCTGTACGTCATCTTTGTCGTCTTCGCCGCTTGTGCTGCCACTGGCTGCGGGCTTGCTCTCTACGCCATCGAGTGCGATTTCTTCTATTTCAGAGAGATCCACAGTGGATTTGTCCTTGCCTATGCCCTTGACTATTGGCGGGAAGTCGGTAAGGATGGGCGTGATGGTCTTGGGGTTGATAGTTCCCGTAACGCTCTTGGTATATGTATCTCCGTTGGATGCAGTCCAGCCGGTTAACGTGTAGTTGTCGGCTTTGTCGCCACTGAGCGATACCATCAACGGGATGGCATCAGTGTAAGTAGCGGCATTGGCGGCAGGATACTTGTTGTAGAAATCGTCATCTTCAGGAGTAACAAGTGCTATCGAGATTTGGTCTGTTACCGTTGCTCCACTATTGGCGGTGTGGGATACCAACTGACCAGCCGCTATCGATACAATCGAGGTGGCGGTGGTGGGCAAATCACGACTGCCGTCGTAGGTCTTGGTAATCTCTGCGACGCTAACGGTAATAGGCTTGGGCGTGATTTCAAACTCGATTGGCGCAGACTCACCATATTCAGTATCCGATTCGTACACTGCATACATACTTACTTGTCCTACATCGGATTTAGACAACCCTTCTAAGGTAACCTCACGCATACCACCTTGGTCGCCAACATATTGTGCCATATATCTGACGTTGCTGTACTCGGCTGTCGATAATGCGTTGTTATCTTTCGTAATGGTAACGCTACCACTGCCGTACACAAACAGAGGATCAGATGCGATGATGACGACCTCCTTCTTGATCGATGCTTCCACTACAAGATCTGCGGTGGGCATTGTGAAGTAGTAACTAATATCGTCGTTGGTAGAATATGACGTAAACCTGGTGCGATCATCTGGCAACTTGTCCATCTCGCTCGCATAATAGATTTTCAACGAACGGTATGATGTCATCAGGTAGTTGTCAGCAGGTCTGAACATAACCCTATCACCCGCCTGGAAATTATATTTGCCGTCCGAAGGATTGATAATGCGTTCTTCGGAGTCTAACATTACCATGTTAGCAGGCAAGGTGACGGAGTAAGAGATGTCCTCCCACTGCGCGGTGTAGTGGCGGTCGCCGGTGGAGCCATGGGCGATGGTTACAGACAGGCTTGCCGCGCTCTC
>CAMJWL010000147.1 GCA_946409405.1 uncultured Bacteroidales bacterium | reverse complement strand
AAATTCAAAGTCCGTTGCCACATTTCCGAACCTCAGGCATACGCAGTATGCGCATTGCAGGAGTTTGGTTTGGAAGAAAGCACCAACTATGCCGTATTCGATTTCGGTGGTGGTACTACTGACTATGATTTCGGTATTTGGAACGAAGGAAGCGGGAAATACGATTTTGAGATTCAATCTTTCGGAAGTCAGGGAATCTCTACTTGTGGTGGCGAGAACATTTTGGAAGACCTTGCATTTGAGATTTACCGTCAGAGTGTTTTATGGTTTGACTTTCACATCGTTAGGCAACCATTTTCTACTTGAATGGCCCGACCGTCAATTAATTGAAGTATCTCGTAATTCAACCGCCGAACAAGTGCAAAAACAGTTGCAAACAGCATTAGCCTTAGCACGTTATGGTGCTGTTACATATACCGCAGCCATCAGTAAAGGAGAGCAACTGATTGCCCGAACAATTCGCGAACAAGGCTTTCCATTAGTTGTGTTGCTAAACGACGGTTTCCCAAAACAAGGTTCGCCACACGAAAAATACTTTAAACCCAGTGGTGCTTACTTTGAGGCTTGTTCCAACGGCAAACTATTACTTTTGGAGCCTACCGAACAAACATTTTTGTCAAAACACGTACAACAAGCGACAGAGGAAGCACTTCGTAAAAAGGCCGACGCTAAACATTTGCCATATACACCGATACCTGTTACGTCGCAGCGTTATAGGTTTATGGCTCTTAATGAAATTGGACGAATACTTTGCGGTTAGGGCGGATAGTATCCGCCACGAACTAACATTTATTGATTAATACCCCCGAAGCGCATCAAGCGCAGCAACAACACGGTGCTCACGCCCGAAATGAAAGTAACCGTCACGACCAAAATGCACACCTTCAACCCGTTTTACAACGGCGCGGAGGAAGTCAAGGAGTCGTATATGCGTCTGTATGGTTTTGATTACAAGAAAGCCTGTTGCACGCAGAGCGACTTCACGTTCAGGGCGTTGGATTAAAATTTTTGTGCAAAAAATTCCCTTCCACCTTGCAATTTCAAAAACTATATGTATATTTTAAGGTAACAATCAAGGACATAACAGAGCATATCGTAGCATTTAAGGCGCATTATCACAAGGAATAGGCGCAGCAATAAAGCAAAAAAAGGGGCAAATTGGCGAAAAAAACTTTTTTCTGATTTATTTTCAAAAAAATTCCTATCTTTGCGCATAAAATAAAGCCATCGCTATGGAAAAGACCGACAAAATATTGCTTGACCGCTTCCCTTTGGGAGTGCAGAGTTTTGAAGACCTGAGAAATAGAAACTGTTACTACGTTGACAAGACCGACTACGTGTATCGGCTTGCAATGTCGGGAACCAAAACCTATTTTCTCGCTCGTCCACACAGGTTTGGTAAAAGCCTGTTGTGTAATACGTTACGTGCATTTTTTGAAGGGAAAAAGCATCTTTTTGAAGGCCTCAAAATATATGGGTTGGTGAAAGATTGGATCAAGTATCCGATGATTTACCTTGATTTTGTAAGCGGCGACTATACAGTTGGTTCTATGACACTTATCGACAAAATTAAAACCGCTCTCAAAAAATATGAAAATGAAAATGGCATCCAATTCGACGAAAGTGCCTTCTTAACCCAAGATGGTGAATCAGAGATACAAAAGGAAAGCCGCAAACTTTCGTTCCGGTTGGAATCGGATTTGGAGACTGTCTATAACAAGACCGGGCTGCAAACCGTGATGATTGTGGACGAATATGACAACCCATTGATTAAGAGCGTCAACCTTGCAATCGACAAGGAAATCTACCGTGGATTTTTCTCAGTGTTGAAAAAGGCTGACCAATATCTGAGATTTGCATTTTTGACAGGCGTTACCAAGTATGCCAAAACATCGATTTTCAGCGGGTTCAATCAGCCTGATGACATTTCTATGGATGCCAATTATTCTGCGATATGTGGTATCTCGCACGATGAATTGCTCACGTATTTCAAAGACGAAATACAAGCCTTTGCCGAGCAAGAAGAAATATCGTTTGACGAAATGCTATCCGAATTGAAAAAATGGTATGACTGTTACCTTTTCCACGAACGCGGCGAAAAAGTATTGAATCCCGTAAGTCTTTTCAACGCCTTGCAGAAAAAAGACTTTCAAAACTATTGGTACGGCACAGGAACACCGACAATCCTGATGCAACGGATTAAGAATTCTACATTTGACATCAAGACCCTCAAAAACGACGTGGAATATACAAAGGACGGGTTGAAAAACTACAAAGACGACGAATTTAAGACCGACATCGTGCCATTGCTATATTATACCGGCTATCTTACAATTAAGTCATACGAAAAGGAAGACCGGTCGTATATCCTCGGATTTCCCGACTATGAGGTGGAGATGAGTTTCTTCAATTCGCTCGGCAAGGAGTTTTACAGTACGGAAGATAATCCGAGCGGCTTGGATTACCTACAATTCAAGGAAGATTTTCGCACCGGCGACGTGGAGAGCGCAATCGAGCGAATGAAAGCCCTGTTCTACTCGCTTCCGTATGCCAACAATAAGAGCCTAAAACTAATTGAACGCGATTTTCAGAACGTCATCTACTTGGTATTCACTATTTTAGGAGAATACATAACAAGCGAGGCGCACTTCTCAAAAGGTCGCGCCGACAGCATACTTATCAACAAGAATTACGTCTATATTTTTGAGTTTAAGATAGACCAAGATGCTCAAACCGCGCTCAACCAAATCAATGTAAAAAACTACGCGGGACGTTTTAAAATGGACAATCGCCAAGTGATAAAAGTTGGCGTCAACTTTTCGAGCCAAGAAAAAAACATCACCGATTGGGTTATGGCGGAAGAATAAAAACAATATAGGGACGCTGCAACCGCAACGCCCCTACATTACCTAAAAAAAACAAATCACACTTTTATTATTTTTCCATTAACAATCACTTGGGTTTCAGCACCTTCGAGGCGGTCGATGTGCGTGCCGCTCTTGCTGACTTCCACTTTCAGGACGTTGTCCTTGTGGCGGATTTGGAACGAGTAACTGTTCCATTTTTCGGGCAGGACGGCGTTGAACGAGAGCATCCCATCCTTGATGCGCATACCGCCAAATCCCTGAACGACAGTCATCCACGTGCCGCCCATCGAAGTGATGTGGCAACCGTCGCAGGTGTCGTTGTTGTAGTCGTCGAGGTCGAGGCGCGAGGCGTTGAGGTAAAACTTGTACGCCTTGTCGTAGAGCCCTACCTTCGCCGCCAAGATGTTGTGGATGCAACTCGACAGCGAACTCTCGTGAACCGTGAATTGTTCGTAAAACTCAAAATTGCGCTTGATGGTCTCCACGTCAAAATTGTCCTCAAAGAAATAAATTCCCTGCAAAACGTCCGCCTGTTTGATGTAGCAACTCCTCAGAATCCTATCCCAAGACCAATGCTGATTGATTGGGCGCACCTTCGGGTCGAGTTGCGAAACGGGAATCAACTCCTTGTCCAAGAAGCCGTCGTTTTGGATGAAGACCTTGCGTTTTTCGTCGTAACCGAGGTACATTTTCTCGATGATGTCGCTCCATTTTTCAGTTTCGCGCTCGTCGAAATTGGTTGTCTTACAGATTCTTGCAAAATCTTCGGGATAGTTTTTCTTCACGAAATCAATTGCAAAAATCGTGTACTTCATATTTTGGACGGCGGAGTACGAGGTGTACCAATTGTTGTTGACATTATTTTCGTATTCATTGGGACCTGTAACACCGAGCATCACATATTTTTCGCGCTCAACGCTCCAATTGACACGTTGTGCCCAAAATCTCGAAATTCCAATCAAGACCTCCAAACCGTAATCCGCCAAATATTTCTCTTCGCCAGTGTAATCGACGTAAATCCTTACAGCATTGGCGATTGCGGCGTTGCGGTGGATTTCTTCAAAGGTGATTTCCCATTCGTTGTGACACTCCTCGCCGTTGATTGTAACCATCGGATAGAGAGCCGCGCCGCCCGTAAAACCAAGTTTTTCGGCATTTTCGATGGCCTTCGCAAGATGTTTCCAACGATAGACGAGGAGCGAATGTGCAACCTTCTTGTCGGCAGTTGCGAGGTAGAACGGCAGACAGTAAGCCTCTGTGTCCCAATATGTTGTGCCGCCATATTTTTCGCCGGTAAAACCTTTTGGTCCGATGTTCAACCTCTCGTCGCGGCCGGTGTATGTTTGGTTCAATTGGAAAATATTGAACCTAATGCCCTGTTGTGCAGCCACATCGCCGTCGATGATGATGTCGGATTCCTTCCATTTTTCGTCCCAAGCGCGCTCCTGTTCAGCGAGCAAAGTCTCAAAACCCGCGCTCACAGCCTCGTAAAGCACCGCGTTGGTCTTTGCCTCTATCTCATCAGGAGTGTAATACATCGTCGATGTTATGCAGGCGTATTTGTTGATTACAACTACCTCATTCTCTTTGAGTTGCAACTTGAATTTCTTGGCGGCGTACTTCTCGCGCAAGATGGTTTCGTCGCCCAAAGTGTCAACGGAAAACCTCGTTACAACCGCCGTGCAGACCTGAAATTTGGTCTTTTTGGTCTCGGCAGTCACCGACACGCTGTCGTCAACGTGCTTGGCGATTTCCACCCAAAACTTTTCGTCGTAATTGGAATCTTGGTTCACGATGTCGGCGTCCACATCCGAAATTACCGTTGCTTTCGCGCTGAAATTCAAGGGTTTGATGGTGTATTTAATCGCACCTATTTCGTCCCTCACGATAGAAAGGAATCGCGTAGAATTGACCTCCAAACGCTTGCCGCTCTGCATTGTCGCCACAAAATGACGCTCCAAAACGCCGCGTTTCATATCAAGTACACGCGAAAAATTGTCAACTTTGCACTTAGCCAAATCCAACTCCTCGCCGTCGATGTTGATATGGATTCCAATCCACGAAGGCGCGTTCAACATTTTGGCAAAATACTCCGGGTAGCCGTTTTTCCACCAACCCACGCGGGTCTTGTCGGGGTAGTAAACGCCTGATACATAACTGCCTTGCAGCGTGTTGCCGGAGAAAGTCTCTTCGAAATTAGCCCGCTGTCCGCCCTTACCGTTGCCGATGGAACAGACGCTCTCGGAATTGCGGTTGAGGTCGTCGTTGAACCCCTCCTCAATAATCCGCCACGGGTCGTGTTTTATGTAGTTTTTCATATTTTATAGGTTTTTTCAATGATTTCACGTTGCAATTTTACAGTTTATTCTATTGATAATTACAAAATTATCATCGAAATCACATCAAAAAAATGCGCAAACGTTTGCAACAAACGTTTGCGAAAAAAAATGCATATAAATGCACTTGTGAGTTGAATCAGCGCGATAAAAAAAAGAAGGCTTGTTTTTACCACGAAAGTATTCGGGAAAAACAAGCCTCCTAAATCTATTGAAAAATACAGCAACGGCCAAAACTCAAAACGCCAACTTATCAAGCCTAAATCCCACAAAATTTGGTATCACCATTTCTGCCTTGCCCAAGGTGGTCGCGCTGCCGATGCCAACAGCCTTCATTCCGGCGTTGTGTGCCGCTTCGACTCCTGCCTCGGCATCTTCAAACACAATACATTCGGACGGCGCAACTCCCAACAACTCAGCACCTTTGAGGAACACTTCGGGGTCGGGTTTTGCCTTTGATACCATAGTGCCGTCGGCAACTGCATCAAAATATTTTGCCAATCCAGTGCGCTCCAAAATCAGCGGAGTATTTTTGGACGCCGAACCAATTGCAGTCTTGATGCCCGCCGCCTTCACCTCCTTCAAGAAATCCTCCACACCGGGCAAAATCTCGTCGGGAGTCATCTTGGCGATGTAACTGCGGTAAAGTTCGTTTTTCTCCGTTGCCGACTTTTCCTTCATTTCGTCCGACATTATCACGCCGCCGATTTCAAGCAAAATCTCCAACGATTTCATCCTCGAAACGCCTTTCAAACGCTCGTTGTCCTTCTCCGTAAATTCAAATCCTAACTTGTCGGCGAGTGCCTTCCACGCCAAATAATGGTACTTCGCAGAATCCACCAAAACGCCGTCAAGGTCAAAAATCAATGCTTTCATTTTAGTTTTTTTGAACAATAATTTCTATGTTTTTACGCCGCTTGCACGGCTATTTTGTTAACGAAAATTACCGTCAATTTTCAAAAAATTACCGTCAATTGACGTCCAAATTGACGGTAATTTTCGTTTATAAAAACCAACGCCGCAAGGCGTTGCCTCATTATTATTTCTGTTTGTTTTCTTTGATGTTGAATACGCATACTGCGCCGATTATCAGTGCGATACCTGCGATGACAAGCATCATCACCTGCGAGCCGCCAACGAGACCGAGCAACGCGCCGCCCACCAAAGCCGCCACAATCTGCGGGACACAAATCGTACCGTTGAACAATCCCAAATACGAACCCATGTGACCGTAGCCTTCGAGGGCGTTGGTCAGGATTGTAAACGGCATCGCCAACATCGCCGCCCACGCAAATCCAATCAAAATGAAACTTACAAAAAGCAAGTATTGGTCGTGGAAAAACAACGTGGAAATGAAGCCCACGCCGCCCAAAACAAGGCTCAGCGAATAAGCAATTTTGCGGTTGGTCTTGGCAGCGAGCCACGGAAGCACAGCCGCCCACGCCACAGAGCCTATCGCCTGAACTGCAAACAAGATTCCAACCCAGTTGCCAGCCGCCTGATAATCAGCGGAATTGGTATCTGTTGTACCCCAACAAGTGTCGGCAATTGCGCCGTTGGTGTAAGTCCACATATACATAAACGCCGCCCAACAGAAAAACTGCACCAGACCAACAGTCCAGAACGCCTTGGGGGCTTTTATCAACAATTGGATAATATTGGGTGAATCCGTCTTGGCTTCCTCCTTGATGCCGTGGTACTCATTGTACAATGCAGGCGGAAACTCCTTGACTTTCAATACGGTATAGATAACGCAACCAATCAAAATAGCCGCGCCGACATAGAACGAATAAATCACCGAATCCGGCACTACACCATCCTCGGCGGTGTTGCTGATGCCAATCCACGTAAACAAAAACGGGAACACAAACCCCACCACGCTGCCCGCGTTGCAGAGGAACGACTGAATGGAATACGCCTTGGTTTTTTGCTCCTCGTTCACCATATCGCCGACGAGCATTTTGAACGGCTGCATCGCGATATTGATGCTCGTATCAAGAAACATCAACGCCAACAGTCCAAACACCATCGCCGCGCCCACCGTAAGTCCAAAACTTCCCGCATTGGGCAACAAGCACATTACAAGCACCGCAATTGCTGCTCCAACAAAGAGATACGGAATCCTGCGGCCAAAACGGTTCCACGTCCGGTCGCTAAAAACTCCAATTATCGGCTGCAAGATGATGCCCATCAACGGCGGCAAAATCCAGAAATAACTCAGATTGTGAGGGTCTGCGCCCAACGTCGCAAAAATGCGGCTGATATTGGCACTTTGGAGCGCGTAGGCTATCTGCACTCCAAAAAATCCGAAACTAATGTTCCAGAGCGACCAGAAATTTTGGTTTGGTATCTTTGTCATAATATTTGAGTTTAAACGAATTACGATGCAATTTTAACCCAAATATCACTGACCACCAAAAATTATGACAAAAAACGGATGTATTTTCTACTCAAACGTTTGCAGAAACCCGCGCCGAAATTTCCTCCGCTCCGCTATCCGCCACCGTCGATCCTCGCACCACCAATTTTGTTGGCACGACGGCGGTTTGGTACGGCGTGAGGACGTGGGTCTCGATGCGTTCGAGGAGGAGTTTTGTCGCCTTTTCGCCGATGAGTTGACCGTTTTGGTCGATTGTGGTGAGCATCGGCGACGAAAGTTCTGATAATAAGCCATTTGTAAAGCCTACGACCGCCACTTGTTCAGGCACACGAATGCCATATTTATTGAGTTCATTGACTGTGGTGACAGCCGTGATGTCATTGACGGCAAAAATTGCGTCGGGAATGTTGTCCTCGTCGCGGAGTTTTTTGATGACTTCCACAGCCTTGTCGTGCGAATCACAATCAAAAATAGTGTCGTCGGTGATGGGCATTTTGTGGCGTTTGAGACAATCAACAAAACCGCGCCGCCTGTCCTTACCAATCCTCACATTGTTTGGACCTGCAAAATGCACAATTTTAGTGCGTCCGAGGCTCACCAAATGCTCCGTGGCGGTGTATGCGGCGGCATAATCGTCGATGATGCAACGGTCGCACGCAAAACCCTCCGGCGGCCTGTCGAAAAATACAACAGGCACATTCCTATTCATAAGTTTCTGAAAATGAGCATAATCGTTGGTCTCCTTGGTGATGGAAATCAAAATGCCCTCCACCCTGAGCGACACCAATGAGCGGATGTTTTCCTTCTCACGCTCCACGCTCTCGTCGCTCGGGCAAATGATGACATTAAAACCCGCATTTCGGGCGGTCTCGGTGATTCCGCTTATCACCGACGAGAAAAAATGATGTTGAATTTCGGGTATGATGATGCCGATGATTTTGCTGCGTTGGTTATGGAGACCCAAGGCGAGCGCGTTGGGCTGATAGTCAAGACGTTCTGCCACCTCTCGCACTGACGCCTTGGTGTCGGGGCTGATGTCGGGGTGGTCCTTCAACGCCCTCGAAACCGTAGAAGCCGAAATGCCAAGTTCGCGGGCTATGTCCTTAATTGTCGCTTGCCGGAATGTTGTCATAATATCAGGTTAAAAAAGGTATAGATTTCGCTGCATAAAAGTAGAAGAAAAAAATGAGAAAAAAAAATTTTTCATCTAAAAAACGAAAAAAGACGGCCGTGAAATTCATCACAGCCATCTTCATTTTTGAAAAATTAGGCGATTACCTACTCTCCCACATTGCATCGCAGTACCATCGG
>CAMJWL010000146.1 GCA_946409405.1 uncultured Bacteroidales bacterium | reverse complement strand
GATACCGTCAACAACCGCCTTGTAACCGCCTTTGCATACGTCTATGGCGGCAAAAACGACAAGAAGACGCTCCTGTGGCAACTTGAAGCCATTCTTTCCACCTTCAATATCCATTACGATGCAGAAGATTAGATTGACAAAACATTTTTCATTTGAGGCGGCTCACGCATTGCACAATTACGACGGCAAATGCAGCCGCCTTCACGGGCATAGTTATCAATTGTTTGTAACGGTGATTGGCACGCCTGATTCCAATCCCGACAGCCCGAAGTGCGGTATGGTGATGGATTTTGGATTGTTGAAACGTATTGTCAATGAGGAGATTATCGATAAATTTGACCATTCAGTGGTCTTGAATGAAAAGTCGGCGTTCCATCCGTGCAGCGATTCGCAGATGTTTAGCAATGTTATCGTCGTGCCCTTCCAACCGACCTGTGAAAATATGCTCATCCATTTCGCGTCCAAGATAACGCCGAGATTGCCCGAAGGCGTCGCGCTGTGGAAATTGAAGTTGTACGAAACGGCTGATTCGTATGCGGAATGGTGCAGGGAGGATAATTTACCCCTCCAAGATTAACCTTGCCCATTGCGGAATGTCGTCGGTGTATTGCTTGAAAAGTTTGCCGTCGGACATTCTGAACAATAGCCTCGCTTCCTGATTGTCAATAGAATTGTCGTAAACGTATGTGCGGTCGGTAATCTTGCAAACCGTAGCGCAATTGGTGATGGAAAATCAACTTTGTCGGGTGCGGACATAACTGTCTCAAAAATAAGACTTTGCCCATCTTCAAGACATTTTTCTCGTAGTTGTTGACAGTAATTGGCACTTTTGAGAACTGCATCCACGGAGTTCCAATCACCAAATTTATCCTTGGCGATTTGGTCGGGGTTGATGTAGATGGCGTTTTCGAGCCATTCGTGATGCAGGACTTTTTGCGTTATCGTGGTTTTGCCCGAACCGTTTGGCCCTGCAATTATGATTAGGACGGGTTTGTGGTTTTCCATTGTTCCTTTGATTTTAAGATATTTTGTTGCAATTCTTCAAAATACTTTTGTGTTGCGGCTTGGTTCTCCTTTTCCGCATCCTCCGCCGCCTCGCGCATTATTTGTGCGAGGTATTCCTCCGGCGGCTCCTCCAAACTCGTCAGGCGATAACTGTTGATGTCGTTGGGCATAGTGTTATATGTTTTGTTTTGCAATATGCAAATCTAACAATTTTTTTCGATGTCAACAAGTGAAAAGTATTTTATTTTTTATTTTTTCGCCCTGTCAGTCCTTGATTTGAGAGAACGGTATGCTTGGTCGGAAAAGCCCATTATGTCCATAATTTCGGTCTTGCTTTTCCCAATGTTTTGCAAAATGAGAAGAATGATGGAATTTGTTGGAAGTTTGTCGTAATTGGTGGATATTTCACGCTCGAAGTCTGCATTTTGAGAAAAATAATATTCCACCAAAATGTCCCTTTCATCTTTTGTCAACTGTGAGATGCTTTCGTTGGTCAGCAGACGTTGATAAAGATTTTCCGCTTTTGAAACTTTTATTTCTGTTGGTTTGCGTGTTTTGAAGTAGAACACCGCCAACACTGCCAAAAGTGCCACCGTCAAAAATATTGTCAAATTTTTTATCCACAACAATTTGTTTTCCAATTCTTTGAAATCTTTTTTCTGTGTGTGGTAAAATTTGTTGATATTCTCCCAACGTAGGACGAGGTTGCTTTCTTTGGTTTTGTAGAGCGAATCTTTTTCGGAGGAAATGTCTTTGTAAACGTTGAACGCCGCGTCGGTTTTGCCGGCTTTTTCGAGGCATTGGGCGTAAAGCGACATCAATTCGACGTTGCTCTCGTGGGCGTCTTTTCGCAATGCTTTCGGGTAATATTCGGTGGCTTTGTCCAAATTGCCTTGTTCAAGATAGAGCCGTGTCAAGCCTTTGAAGGCGTCGGCATTGTTGATGACTTCCAACGACTGCATAAAATATTGCTCGGCAAATGCGGGATTTTTTTTGCGCATCGAGTTGCCAAATGCGGTATAGACCGCTGCCTTGGAACCCATATCGTAGCAATCAATGAAATTGAGGCAGACTGCCATATATTTTTGCGCACTGTCGACGATGTTTTTTTCATCATAACAGAGCGTCAGGTAAAGCGCAGGATACGCCATCCTCGTCTTGTCGTGTAGATGCTCGCCGATTCGGTAGGCTTTGTCGGCGTATTGGAGACATTCGTCGGTGTCGGCGTGATATGCCGAAATCGTGTATCCGATTGTATTAATGTTGAATTTCAAGATGTCGTCATTGATGTTGTTTGCAATTTCCTCGGCCTCCTTGTTGTAAATATATGCATTTGAAATGTCGTGGGAATACGACAGAAGAAATGTGCTTTTGTAGTTGTATGCGTATGCAAGGTGTCTGAGGTCGCCCTCCTTTTTGAAAAACTCAATTGGGAGGTCTAAAAGTTCGGGTGTCTGAGGTTCGTAGTTGCGGGCGTTGATTTTTGCGCTTACATAATTATAGAGCGCGGTTTCGTCGGAGGTGTCGGCAGGGGCAGGGATTTGGTAAAAAATTATCGCTGCCGTGCTGTCGTTGTCCGCGACAAGTAGCGAATCGGCGCGTTGCAGAGCCTTGAAAATCCCCGTCCTGTTGTCGCAACTCGCCTGCAACAGAAGTAGAAAAACGAATAAGATAAGGTATATTTTGCGCATATTATGTTTCTTTTTATCATTTCGGAATGCAAAGGTAGTCGTTTTTTATGAAATGTGCAAATTTCTTAACTTTCATACAGTCAGTATGTTATAATTATGACACACTTTGACACAAGCCCTGACACGACATTGCCACAGTCTTGAAACAGCATTGCCACCGATAAAATTTTGAGGATGTGTGCAGCCCTCGTAATTTTGTCGCCGTAAACTTTTTTAAAGCAGTACGAATATGAAAAAATTATTGTTAATTATCGCGGTTGTGATTTTCGCCGCCGAGGCTTTCGCTCAGAAGGTCGAGGGAAAAAACACTGAGGATAGGGTCGTAGGAACTTTCAACAGAATCAACGTTTCGTCTATTGCGGACGTAACAATCGTAACGGGCAGGCCTCAGAAGGTCGTTGTCAGCGGTGACGCGGAGTTGTTGGCAAAACTCGAAACGAAGGTCGTTGACGGAGAACTTCTTGTCCGCTTCCAATCCAACAAAAGGAAAGTGGTAATCAAGGAAAGTTGCTGTGATTTCAAGGTTGAGATTTATGTCGAAGACCTCACCTCCCTCATCACATCGGGGGTTGTCAAGACCTTGTTTCCCGAAAAAACTGTCCTGAAAAATCTTAAAGTCAATTGCTCGGGACTGACAGAAATGATATTCAAAGATTTGGATGTGTCTGAACGTCTGTCGATTGATATTAGTGGCGCGGGTTCGGCAGACATCAACGGCGCAATCAGCAACCTTGAAATAGACGCTTCGGGAGCGTGCAATGTTTCGTTTTCGGGCGAAGCGCGTGTGATGGACTTGGAGGTGTCGGGGGCAAGTTCCGTAAATCTATCAGGACACGTGGGCGAGTTGAGCGCAAGAGCGTCGGGCGTGTCGAATATTACTTCCAAGAATTTCAATGCCGACGCGAAAAATGTCAATTTCTCAGGTATGGCTCGTATCAACATTACTGACTAATAAATATTTACAACTGAAAATGAAAAAGATTCTGACATTAATTCTGACGCTTGTCAGCGTTGCGGCACTCGCCCAAAGCAATATTTCGGGTGTCGTTTTAGGCGAAGACAATTCGCCAATCCAATTCGCCAACATTGTCCTGAGTGCATCCGACTCGTCATTCGTAAGCGGCACTATCACGGATGTTGACGGCAGGTTTTCAATCGAAAAAAATCCAAAGGCGTCGTTCATCGTCATTTCGTGTCTTGGCTATGAAACCGCGACGCTGAATCTTAACTCCGATTTCAGCAATGTCGTCCTCAAAGCCTCTGATATGCAATTGGACGAAATCACTATTTCTGCGGGACTCCCTAAAACGAGAATCAAGGATGGCGCGATGGTTACCGACGTTCAAAACAGCATTTTGGCGAAGACCACCACCGCAGAAAAAATGCTCGCCAAATTGCCCGGAGTGCGCACCACGCAGGACGGAATCGAAATTTTTGGCAAGGGTACGCCTGAAATTTATATAAATGGTGTCAAGATGCGCGACAAGAGCGAACTCCAAAACATTGACCCGAAAAATGTGAAGACCGTAGAGGTCATCAGCAATCCCGGCGCAGAGTACGATGCCGAGGTTCAGTCTGTCATAAGGATAACAACGATAAAGCCTGTTGGCGACGGTCTGAGTTTTAATCTGTTGGGACAATATTCGCAGTGCGACAACGCCGATTTTTACAGCAATCTTAATCTCAATTACAGAAAGAAAAACCTCGACCTTTTTGGCGGCGTCGAGTGGTCGGATATGAGGATGTGGCAATTGTACAAAACGCACAATGAAATGCAATCCAATGCATTGTGGGAATTGGATGAGGTGATGGACTGTGATTTCAGGATGTCGGACATTATGTTGTCCGCCGGTACTAATTATCAGTTTGACGACAACAATTTTGCCGGATTCAAGTACAAATTCTATGATGACTTGCGCAACGACGAGCCGTATGTCGCTAATTTCGATGTGTTCAAAGACAGGGAGTTGCACGACAAGATAACGGAACATACAAACGAAAGCACTCCAAAAGGCTATCAATATTCGGTCAATGCATATTACAGCGGCAAAATTGGTGGTTTTGGCGTTGATTTCAACGTTGATTATTTTCAGTCTGACGAAGAGACATCTACTCTTGCCGATGAGGACAGTGAAAACGAGGACGACCGTGTGATTCCCACTTCCGACAAAGTTCAGAGCCGGATGGCTGCCGAAAAACTTGTTTTGTCGCACCCACTTTTTGGCGGCAAGGTGAAATTTGGCGGCGAAAACGTTGCTACCAATTACACCGACAAGTTCAAAAGTTCGGCGGAGGATTTCGTGCCGACAGTCGAGAGTGAAAACCGTCAGCGTACCACGGCGGCGTTTTTGCAATATACTTATCCAATCTCCGACAATCTGAATGTCAACGCCGGTTTGAGATACGAAAACGTTGATTTTAAACATTATAATGGCGATGTTTTCGACCAAGAGACATCGCGCCGATACGACAATTGGTTTCCGTCGGTGAATGTCGGATATACGCCCGGCGACTTTGAAATGAATATTTCTTATGTGAAGAAAACCAAACGTCCCTCGTATTATTCGTTGCGAAATGCTATTTTATACGACAGCCGTTACAGTATGGAAATGGGCAATTCCGCACTTTTGCCGCGTGAAATCAGTGACTTGACGTATATGGTTTCGTGGGATTTCTTGGAGTTTTCTTTTTCGTATAAGAATATCAAAAATGCCACATATTATTGGGATGTTATAAACGACGACCACCCCGAAGCGTATATCAGTCAGATGGTTAACGCAGACAAAAGGTTGTCACAATTGGCGTTCAATCTCTGCGCCGAGCCTGAGTTTGGAGTTTACACACCTACCTTTGACTTGATGCTCGCGAAACAAGATTTTCGCGTTGTTTCTCAGTCTGTTACGAGAGTGTACGACAAACCTCGTTTCACGGCTGAAATCGACAATGTTTTTAGTCTTGAAAGTGGTTGGACATTCGACCTTGATTTCTATTTCTATGGTCGCGGACATTCTGATGTATCTTATTACAAATCCAACTATTGTGTGTTTGATTTCTGTGTTTCTAAGACGTTTTTCGCTGATGCATTGTCTGTTGAGGTCGGTGTTTCTGACATCACCAATCACGAAGGACGCGACGAGCGGTACTACTATTCGCGTGGGTTTCAGGATTTGCGTTTGACGTATGATTCGCGTGAGTTTTACCTGCAAGTCAATTACCGCTTCAATCCCGCCAAATCAAAATATAAAGGCACCGGCGCAGGAAACGAGGAGAGGGCGAGGATGTAATGTTTACAATTTTGGCGGTGTAAAAATTGTTTCGTTTGTATCAAATCCCCAAAATTTTATTATCTTTGTCTCGGATTCTTAAACACTTTTGACAATGAAAAAACTTTTCCTCATAGACGCTTACGCGATGATATACAGGGCGTTCTATTCGTTGATTAACAATCCGATGGTCAACAGCAAGGGCGAGAGCACCTCGGCTGTCTTTGGATTTATGAACTTTCTGTTGGAGATTTTGAAGAACGAACAGTTTTCGCATATAGCGGTGGTTTTCGACCCGCCGTACCCAACTTTCCGCAACAAGATTTACCCCGAATACAAGGCGCAGCGACCGCTTACCCCCGAGGGCATCAAGACCGGCGTGCCGCGCATCAAATCCATCCTCGACGCAATGGGCATCAAGCGCGTGGAAGTGCCTGAGTATGAGGCTGACGACGTTATCGGAACGTTGGCAAAACAGGCGCGGCGCAAGGGTTTCGACGTGTATATGATAACGCCCGACAAGGATTACAACCAACTCCTCGAAGACGGCATCTATATCTACAAGCCCCAAAAAGGCAAGGCTGCCGAGATTGTTTCCGCCGAAAGTTTCTGCCAATCAACAGGTTTGGAGAATCCGTTGCAGTTTATAGACATCCTCGCGCTGTGGGGCGACGCCGCCGACAATGTGAAGGGCGTTCCCGGCATCGGCGAAAAGACCGCTTACAAGTTGATAGCGCAATACAAGAGTGCCGAAAATATTTATCAACAGATTAACTCCCTGAAAGGCAAGCAGAAAGAGAACTTTTTAACATACAAGGACGACTTCCTTCTCGCCCAAAAACTCGTAACAATCGTTACTGACGCGCCCACGGAGTTCGTGGAGGACGACTTTGTGCGCAAACCCACCGACGAAGACCAACTTCGCGCAGTGCTTGACGAATTGGAGTTGAAATCGTTGGGCAACAGGATTTTGTCTAAGCCCAAACCAATCGAGGCGGTGCAAGGTTCGCTGTTCTTTGACCCTGCCGCAGCCGCCGCGCCCGAGCCGCAGAAGGTGGAGACAGTTACAATCCGTGAAAACATCAAGACCGTGCCGCATACTTACAAGGTGGTGGCTACGGACGACGATTTGGTGGATTTGCGGCACAAACTGTTGGAATTGAGCGAGTTTTGCTTCGACACCGAGACCACGAGCCTCGAAACTCGCAATCTGAAAATCGTCGGACTCTCGTTCTGTTTCAAGGCGCACGAGGCGTACTACGTGCCTTTTGACGTCAACGACGACGAAGACACGCAGCGCAAACTCGAATTTTTCCGCCCGGCGTTTATGGCGGAGAGCATCGGCAAGATTGGTCAAAACATCAAGTTTGACATCCTCGTACTCCGCAACTACGGCATCGAGGTCAAGGGCAAACTCTTTGACACGATGGTCGCCGATTACCTCGTGAACCCCGACCGCAAGCACAATATGGACTATCTCGCCGAAATTTTCCTCAATTACACCCCCGTGCATATCGAGGAACTCATCGGCGCAAAGAAGACCGCGCAGATTACGATGGACAAGGTTGACATCGAGCAAATCAAGGAATATGCCGCCGAGGATGCCGATGTTACCTTCCAATTGAAGGAAAAATTGTACGCTGAACTTGTCAAATACGACTTGTTGCGTACCGCCGAGGAAATCGAGATGCCGCTCGTGTATGTATTGGCTGATATGGAATTTAATGGCGTATGCATAAACACTTCTTATTTAAAGGATTACACCAACGAACTTAACGAAAAGGTTGCAGCGATAGAGCAGCAGATTTACGCCTACGCGGGACACGAGTTCAATATCTCGTCCACGCGGCAACTTGGCGACGTCCTCTTCAACGAGATGAAGGTCGATGACAAGCCCAAGACCACCAAGACCGGTCAATATGCCACCGGCGAGGAAGAACTTGTGAAAATCAAGGGCAAGCATCCCATCATTCAAGCCATCCTCGACTATCGCGGCATCAAAAAACTCGTCAACACTTACACCGAGGCTCTGCCGTTGCTCATCAACCCCAAGACGGGGCGCATCCACACCAATTTCAATCAGTGTGTAACGGCAACGGGTCGCCTGAGTTCGTCTAACCCCAACATCCAAAACATCCCCGTCCGCACGGAGGAGGGGCAGAAGGTGAGGGCTGCGTTTGTGCCGTCATCGCCTGAAAACCTTATCTTCGCCGCCGACTATTCGCAGGTGGAACTCCGCGTGATGGCACATATTGCCGACGATGAGGCGATGATTGCCGCTTTCAACAACGACGAGGACTTTCACCGCGCCACCGCCGCCAAACTGTTTAATGTGCCGCCGGAGCAGGTAACTAAGCAGCAGAGGTCTTTCGCCAAGTCGGTGAATTTCGGCATCAACTACGGCATTTCGGCGTTTGGGCTGTCGCAGGACACGGGTATGTCGCGCAATGAGGCGAAGGAGTTGATTGACGGCTACTTCAAGATGTTTGCGGGCATCAAGCGTTTTACGGAAGAGACTGCCGCCTCGTGCCGTGCGAAGGGTTATGTAAGCACAATGTTTGGGCATCGTCGCTACCTGCCCGACATCAATTCGCGCAATGTCAACGTCCGCGCCACCGCCGAGCGTCTTGCCGTCAATACCGTCATCCAAGGCACCGCCGCCGAAATCATCAAAATCGCTATGAACAACATCCGCCGCGAGTTCATCGCCGCCGGCTTGAAGTCGCAGTTGTTGATTCAGGTACACGACGAACTTGTCTTCGATGTCCTTCCCAACGAAAAGGATGCCGTTGAAGAAATCGTTGTCCGTCAGATGGAAAACGCGGCGCAGTTGAAGGTGAAATTGAAGGTGGAAGGCAAGTTTGCGAAGAATTGGTTGGAGGCGCATTAAAAACTATAAAACTATGATTGATTCTATCCTCAATTACAACCGGGAGTTTGTGGCTAAGAAGG
>CAMJWL010000145.1 GCA_946409405.1 uncultured Bacteroidales bacterium | reverse complement strand
TTTGCGGCGGTATATAATAAGATAAAGAACCACTATGGAGCATATCGTTAGCGCAGGAAATATGAAGACGCCTTGGGTCAACCTCGACCCGGAGAAAGGCTTGATAGAACTCGGAGGTCGTTCCATCCCGGAAAACACCGAGAGCGTCTATCGTCCCCTTATAGAGTGGCTCGAAGAATATATAGCCGCACCAAAGGACACGACCACCGTTAGGGTTGACTTCGAATACTTCAATTCAAGTTCTGCTAAATACTTGATTCGCTTCCTCGAATATTTCACCAACATCAGGGACAACGGAAAGGAAGTAATTATCAATTGGTATTACGACGACGACGAACTTTTGGAATACGGCGAGGACTTCCAAGACGTGTTGGAGATGAAATTCAACTTCTTCCCCGCCAAGGAGTTCAAGAAATTCTAAGCCGCTTCTTAATCAAAGCCTATGAAAAACCTTGCAACAAATCATATTGCGATTAAGCAGAGTATCCTAAGCGGGCTTGTCAACGAGAAGGATTTGCAACAGGACGCAAGGATTAAGATAGGTATGCTCAACAACGCCATTGTTTTTCCCGTGCCTTATAGTTTCGACTTCAACGACTTCGCCAAGTCGTTGTTTTCGTATATTAACGACACCCTCCGAGCCTCAGCCACCTCGCAGCAGTATGGCGACGATATGCAGGCGATAACCTTTTCGCCCATCGGACTCGGATTGATGAAGAAAGCGGTGGTATTCAGCCTGATAGATTCGCACCTGTACATCCACATCGTCCCCGCCAAAGAGATAGAGAACCCCAACTTTTCCGAAGGCAAGATTTCGGAGTTGCTCTCGTCGGGCAAGGTCGATAAGATATATCAGTACGCCGAGGATTATATAATGAAGATGTACCCCGAGGCAATTGCCGCCACGGTAAAGCCGCAGGGACGTTATTTTTACACGACAAGCCCCGGCATCGCGCCCATAATAGCGTCGCACTTGGAGGACGGCGAACTCGTGCTCGCAAAACTCGACATCTACCGCATCGACGCCTCCAAATCCAACGCGCAGACCACGGAGATGGATACGGCGTTTTATCTGAGCACCACCAACGGCTCGTTCCTCTTTGTCCTCGACAAAAACCTTCAAGAAAAATACATCGAGACCCTCACCGCCGACCCTATGACCGTGAAGGCGGAGATTGGCCGCGACCCCGTTACCTGTGGCACTACAAAGTGGATGACCAACCGCGACAACGACTTCCTCTTCGACGAGGCAAGCCGCGCCAACACCCTTGCGCCGCAAGACAAGATACTGACATTCTCACAGTTGCACTTCAATATGGGCGAAAGTAAGGCAGACCGCGAATATGCGTCGCACCTTATTAATATTTATGCCGAAAACGACGGCTCGCCCTTCGCCAAATTTGCCGCCAAGTTGATAGATTTTAGCGTTTCGCTCGACGGCGACAGCGAGGTCATCAACAAGATGGTGGCGATACAACTCTTTGAGTACGCCAATGCGCTGCACTCCGACGACGATTTTGAGAAGAAGATAAGCACTTTTGTGGGGCAGTTCAACTTTTCGGCGTTGGAATTGGCGACATTGATATTTGTAATCAGCCGTGTCAAAAACAGCCTCGACGACACCAAAATGTTTGTGGAGATGATGTTGGGGCTCAAAAAACGGTATTTCGATTGCGACAACGACAGCCTCGACCGTGCTTTTGTATGCGTCAACATCGCCAAAAAACTCAATTCGATAGGCGCGCAAAAGGAAGCGGGCAAAGTTGCCGAGGAGGCTCTCGACCTCTGTGGCGATATGTCGGCGGCGATGCTTGCGCCGGGTCTCGACACCACGCCTGATATGCCGTATTCGGGTGCGTCGTTGCAATACGCCGCTCTCGAAGAACTCTACAAAGCAGCCGAAAATGATAAAGACCGCTTTAAATACGCGCTCGAAATGGCTATGGTTAAGCCGTTGATAGAGAATAATTTGGCTAATGCCTCTCAATATTGCCAAAACGACACCTTGAAAGTCCGCTTGAACGCAGCGTTGTCGGTGTTTGACGTGGAGCGGTTCAATAATTATTCCTACACCTCGTCGCAGGCGTTGGAAGGCAAATTCAGCAAGATAAAGACCTCGATGTTTATGCCCGCGTGTATGGGGCGGAGGAAGGCATTTGCGGGTTTTGAGGATTGGGTAATTAAGGTAACTCCTGACAAATCAATATCTTCCGTCAAGTCTTACGGCGAGTTTGTCAATACCAACAATTTCCATCTCCTTTACGAATTTGACGAGAATCTGACTAAATATTTTGAGACGGATGTTGATGTTTTTGTGCTTGCAAACCGCAATCAAGGCATCATTTCCAACGACGACGGCGAATCCAAGTACATCATCATCGACAAGGAACTCCTCGACACCGACAATGCCAACTATATGAACGGCAGCGAGTTGCTCTTTGAAATGGCTCGCGAATTTGCAAGTCTCAGGCTCGGACTTTCGCGCCTGACTTGCCATCCGCAGTGGCGCAATTATTCCGTGAATGGCGTTCATAGTCAGGATGTTATATCGCTTTTTGCACCCGAACCCGATTTCATTGCGCCCGACGTAAAACGTTACACGCGCATCCTCAATTATGGCAAGTTGATGTCCACGGTTAATTATTTCAATTTCGACATCGATGACACCGCCGTTGCCGCCGACCTTCTCGAACAGACCATCAACGCCCTCAAATTCGCCGGCACACGCCCCGACAACCTCAAAGAAATGGAGTACGCGGCACTTTCACACCTGACGGCGATGATTGCCGACCGTGCGGGGCTTGTGGTTTCGGGCAACATCGTAACGTCCATCAAGGCGATGATACACAATGACAGTCAGTTGAAGGGCGGCAACTCCGATTTCCCCGCCGACGCGCCTGTTGCAACTACCTCCTGCACCCGAGGCACGGACGGAAGACCCATCAACTATGATTTTGCAATGCGATTGGCAGCCCTTTTAAGTTTCTATATTTCAGAGGATTATAAAATAAAGTAAAAAAAGTTGCCAAAATATTTGCACAATTCAAAATCTTGTCATAACTTTGCACCGTCAAATCGGAAGAAATGACTTTGAAAGGATGGTCCTTTCGTCTAACGGTTAGGACGCAAGATTTTCATTCTTGTAATACGGGTTCGATTCCCGTAGGGACTACAAAGGTTGAAGTTGATGAGGCTTCAACCTTTTTTTGTAGTAATTTTTCTTGCGATTTCAAAAAAGTTACATTATATTTGCTGACCAAATAATTACCATAAAATATTAATTATGCAGTATTACGATCCAAAGACCGACGTTGTCTTCAAAAAAGTATTTGGTACTCACAAGAATCTTACAATCAGTCTGTTGAATGCAGTCTTGCAGTTGGACGGTGAAAAACAGATTAAGGATGTGGAGTATCTGCCGTCCGAGATATTGCCTTTGATGGGCGGCAAACGTAGTAGCGCGGTAGATGTGCGTTGTCAGGATTCCAATGGCGACTACTTCATCGTCGAGATGCAGATGTATTGGTCGTCTGATTTTTTGCGCCGTGTGCTTTATAATTGCGCCAAAGTTTACGCTTCGTTGTATTCCAAGGGTGAGGAGCATTACAAGGTCAAGAAAGTATTTTCCGTTAACATCCTCAACGATATATATCAGGACGGCAACAACAATAATTATCACCGATACAAAATGTCGGAAGTAGGCAACCCTAATCACGTGATTAGTGGTATTGAGATACTCTGCATTGAGTTGCCGAAATTTAAGCCGGAAGATTATGCCCAAAAGACGATGTTGAAATTGTGGCAGTCGTTCCTCACGTCCATCAACGCCAAGACGGGACAGGAGGAAATATCTGATGAATTGATGGCCAATGAGGAAGTCAAGGAGGCTTTGGATCTTTGCCGCAACCTGACGGAAGAAGAGCGTGGTTATTACGACGGCTTTTGGGGAATGGAGTTTTTGCGCAAGGACAGGGATATGACAGTTGAAAAAATTGGCATTGAAAAAGGACGTGCAGAAGGACGTGCAGAAGGACGTGCAGAAGGTGAGAAACAAAAAGCCATTGACGTTGCTCGCAAAATGATGTCTAAGGGATTGTCCATAGATGATATTTGTGACATCACCGGACTTAATCCCGAAGTAATAGAAAATATTTAATAACTGTTAGTAATGCTTTGAATAAAGAGGCAAAGATTGTAATAAATGGACATCGAAGAATACATAGAAAACCACACCACCCCCGAGGACGAGGCGTTGCGTCAACTCCGCCGCCACACCAACCTCACCACCACTTTCCCGCGCCAATTGTCAGGCCCGGTGCAGGGCAAACTCTTGGAGATGCTCAGCCGTATGATTGCGCCCAAAAACATCCTCGAAATAGGTACTTTTACGGGCTATTCGGCGTATTGCCTTGCCAAAGGGTTGCAGGACGGCGGTATGTTGCACACCATTGAGGTTAAGGACGAGATGGAGGAGCCGCTTTTGTCATTCTTTGAAAAATCGGGCATCGCCGACTGCGTTACTCTGCATATTGGCGACGCTGTGGATGTGGTCAAGGATATGGATGTTGTTTTCGATCTTGCTTTCATCGACGGCGACAAGCGTCAATACCCTGATTATTACGCCGTTGTATTCCCAAAAATCCGTGTTGGCGGCTATATCATCATCGACAATGTCCTTTGGTACGACAAGGTAATCACCGAGCCAAAACACAATGACCCCTACACCGCCGGCATCATCGCCCTCAACGACATCGTTCAGAATGACCCCCGGGTAGAGAATGTCATCGTGCCGGTAAGGGACGGGCTGACGATAGTGAGGAAGGTGGAGGAATAAACATTGCAACTTCCAATATGGGAAAGCGTCGGTAAAATATTTTTATGGTTTCTCAAAAAAATTATTACCTTTGCGCATTATAACAATTAAAAATGGGCAAACTCCTTTTCCATATTGGTCGTTATTTTGTGCTGATGAAGCGGGTGTTTTCGCGACCCGAGCGTTGGCGCGTGTTTCTGCGCAACACCGTCCGCGCAATCGACAGTATGGGCGTGAGTTCCATTGCAATTGTGCTGATAATATCGTTTTTTATGGGTGCGGTGTGCGCCATTCAGATGGCCTACAACCTCCAAAACCCGATAATTCCGCGTTATCTCATCGGATACGGCACGAGGGAGACGTTGCTCCTTGAATTTTCAAGCACAATCGTTGCGCTTATTCTCGCCGGAAAAGTTGGCTCCAACATTGCCTCCGAACTCGGCACAATGCGCGTTACCGAACAGGTAGATGCGTTGGAAATGATGGGCGTCAATTCCGCCTCGTACCTCATACTGCCCAAAATAGTCGGATTTGTGTTTTTTATCCCCGTGCTGACAATTTTCTCGATGGCAATTGGAATATTGGGCGGCTATGTAGCATCTTTTGGCACCAAAGGACTCACACCGCACGATTATGTGGTGGGCATTACGTCGATGTTCCAACCGTTTTACGTTACGTATTCATTAGTTAAGTCGTTGGTATTCGCATACATAATAGCGTCCGTTTCAAGTTATTATGGATATTACACCAATGGCGGCGCGTTGGACGTCGGGCGGTCGTCAACACACGCTGTGGTTTACAGCAGCATAGTTGTTTTGCTTTTCAACTTAATACTCACCAAACTGATGCTATGATTGAGGTAAGGAATGTATATAAGGAGTTTTCGGGACACAATGTGCTGAACAATATTTGCGCACAGTTTGAGCCGGGCAAGACCAACCTGACCATCGGACAGTCGGGTTCGGGCAAGACGGTGTTGCTCAAATGTATTGCGGGGCTTCATTCGGTGTCGTCGGGCGACATTCTCTACGACGGACGCTCCTTCGCCAATATGAACGACAAACAGCGCAAGGCCATCCGCAAGGAGATGGGAATGGTTTTTCAAGGCGGGGCGTTGTTTGATTCCAATACTGTGGAGGAGAATGTGATGTTTCCGTTGGAAATGTTTACCAAGATGAGTTATGAGGAACGCCGCGAACGTGCCAATTTCTGTCTTAAACGCGTAAATATCCTCAACGCCAACGACAAGTACCCTTCTGAAATTTCGGGCGGTATGCAGAAGCGCGTCGCCATAGCCCGCGCCATCGCGTTGAATCCCAAATACTTATATTGTGACGAGCCTAATTCCGGTCTCGACCCCGTAACGTCCATCGTCATCGACAATCTCATTAAAGAAATCACCATCGAATACAATATAACGACCATCGTCAACACCCACGATATGAACTCCGTGATGGAGATTGGCGACAAAATCATTTTCATCTACAAGGGGCACAAGAAGTGGGAAGGCAGCAGCAACGAAATCTTCAACACCGGCGTCAAGGAGTTGGACGACTTCGTTTTTGCGTCGGAAAGGATGAAACAATTAAGGGATTTGAACAGATAAGAACATTCGTTAATACACATTGTTCGTTTTCCGCCAAATCCGCCTAAATAAGCAAGATTTGGCGGATTATACTGTCTATTTTCCGCCAAATCTGAGATAATTACGCAGATTTGGCGGATTTTAACACTTATAATCCGCCAAATCTAAAAAATAATCGTTATATTTGCGGCATAAAACATTACTATTATGAGCAAATTGATAGGCAGAAAAGAGTATGTAGAGGAGTTGGAGGACGTTTACAAATCTTCCAAATCGGAATTTGTGGCGGTTTATGGACGGCGGCGCATTGGCAAAACATTCCTGATTGACTGTGTGTTTGAAAACCGTATGACGTTTTCGTTGACAGCATTATCTAACGCGCCAACCAAAAACCAACTACTGAATTTCAATATAGAGATGTCGCGGCAGTTCAGGCGCGATTTTCCGATAGCCGACAATTGGTTTATTGCCCTCAACCAACTTATCGAACTGTTGGAAACGATGGACGACGTATACAAAAAGGTGGTATTCTTTGACGAAATGCCGTGGATGGATACGCCAAAATCGGATTTTCTGTCGTCGTTTGAGCATTTTTGGAACGGATGGGCATCCAAACGCACAGACATAATGCTCATAGCCTGCGGTTCGGCTACATCGTGGATTGTCAATAAGTTGATTAACAACAATGGCGGTCTGCACAACCGCGTAACGCGCCGTATAAGGGTGATGCCGCTACCAATAGCCGACTGCGGACAGATTTTGGCGCAAAAAGAAATATCGTGCGAAAAATACGACATCATATCATATTATATGGCGTTGGGCGGCGTACCGTTTTATTGGACATTGTTGAAAAAGGGGCTTAGCGTAAGTCAAAACATTGACTATCTGTTTTTTAACGAGGTTTCGCCGCTCAAAGACGAGTTTCACCTGATGTACTCGTCTCTGTTTGCCAACCATCAAAAATACATTAAAATGGTGGAACTCCTCGGTACAAAGTCCAAGGGATTGACGCGCAAGGAGATTATTGAGGCTTCCAAACAAAACAGCGGCGGCGCACTGTCGGAAATTCTCACTGATCTGCAACTCTGCGGCTTAGTGAAAAAAAATGTTCCACCCAATGCATCGGTAAAGAACGCGCTCTATCAACTCGACGATTTTTACACGTTGTTTTATCTCCGCTTCCTGCACGACAAAGGCGTTGCAGGAAGCGGTGCGTGGAGCAATATGGCTAAAACACAAAAACTTAACGTTTGGGCGGGGCTTGCCTTTGAACACGTATGCTTCGAAAACAGTGCGAAGATTTTAGAGAAACTGAAAATTGCCGGTGTTAAGACCAACATCTACCAATGGCGCAGCCGCAAAAACCTCGGCGGCGCACAAATTGATATGGTAATAGACCGCGCCGACAATGTTATCAACATCTGCGAAATCAAGTTTTCCACAGAAAAATTTGTTATCGACGCCAACTATGCCAACAATATCCGCAACAAGGTCGCCGTTTTTCGCCAAGAAACCAACACGAAGAAAACCATTTTTGTAACGATGATTACCACCTACGGCATCGTTGACAATCAATACTCAGGACTCGTACAAAATCAGTTGACAGCGGAGGATTTGTTTTGAGGTAAAAAAAACAATTTCTGCCCAAAATTTGTTGAACGTCTAAAAATTATCATTACCTTTGCCGCGACAAACAAAACTTACAGGAAATGTTTCTACGGCTTTTGATATTGGTGTTGCTGTTGATTTCCACATCGTGCCACGAATTGGGGCGGGACGTGGAGGTCAGGGTTGACGTTGCCAATAGTCAGGAGTCGGTTTTACGGAACGACGATACAGATTTTGATTACATACACGATTATAATTGGGCAGGGATTCTCTGCACCAACGACGCGCCCGTTTTGAGAACCGTATCAAGGCAGCGCAACACGCAACGTGTCTTCGACAAGCGCAAGTGGCTGCCGGGTACTTCTTTTAAATTCGTGTTTACTAATTGTTTGATAAAGTGTTACAATAATGCAAGGCAGTTGTATTGCCACCAATCCAAATCGGGACGCTCGTTGCTGCACTTTCTCTGCAAACTCTCCATTTGATTCTGCCATTTTTCTACACAGACAATTTGTTTAAGATTTGGGAATAGTCAATTTGTTTTGACGTGTAGCGATGTGTCTATACGTCAAACTGTTAGTTTATGTTATTTAATGTAATTATCCAAAATGGCAGAAAAGAATATTATCACCCTCGAAGACGGCATCACCGAGTTCACTAACGGCAAGGTAACAAGTACGAAGGGTGTCAACAAGATGGGTATCGTGTGGCTCGTGGTGGGCGCGTTGCTGTTTGCCGCCCAAACTCTCGACAAGGAGAACGGCACGTTGACAATGGCTCTTATCGTGATGGGACTTTGCGCTGTGTCGTATGGCGCAATTTTGCTTTTCGCGAAGAAGGCGGGGTACAGTTACAATGGCAAACGGATGAAGTTGCGCAAGTTTATGTTCAACGCCGACCGCTACGCCGACGTTTTGCGGCTGTACGAGGCGGGCGA
>CAMJWL010000144.1 GCA_946409405.1 uncultured Bacteroidales bacterium | reverse complement strand
TCTTTCAAAATACGGTAAGCGTTTTCGAGAAACACTACTCCAAGGTCTATCTTTGTGGCTTGTTTGGAAGTATCGTCTTTCTTCTTTTTCTTTTGTCCTTTGAGGTCGCGTTCTTCTTCGTTACTATTAAGTTCGTTTTTCTGTCCGTACAAATTCCATAGTTCGTAACATTGTATAACTTCCAAATCCTTAGGGTCTTTTGGTGCGTATGCGCGATCTTCGCCAAAAGGTGGATTTGTGAGAACAACGTCAAATTTTTTCAATCTTTCAGTGTCGGGTCGTTCATCCCAATTGCCGTCTTTGTTCATTTCTGGAATTAGTTTCAATGGTTCTCCCTTGCTACTGAATTTGGTAAGTAACGAACCGTATCCATCAGCTTGCGATACTATTTTAGCATTACCATCGCCATTCAAAAGCATATTCAGTGTAGCAAGCATAACCATTTGGTCGTCAATGTCCATTCCAAATATATTTTTGTCGTCCAATTTGCTTTGGGAATTGACGTATGACACCGAAAGAAAATCTGCAATTCCAACTGTCGGGTCGATGACGGTTTCACCATTGCGCGGATTTACAATGTTTACAAGAAAATCAATCATTGGTAACGGCGTAACAAATTGTGCATTTTGGTCTTTTGAAAATTGTCCTGCAAACTTGTAAAATACCAGTTGATAAAGGTCGGTCTTTTGCGAATTTACAAACGAATAATCTTGAAATTGATAAACAACTTCTATCAAGATACGGACATGTTTATCGTTTTTTACATCAAACAATTTGTCCTGCAAAATGCGGTAATATGTTTCGCTTGCTTCATCTTTAAGGATATTGATACGTTTTAAAAACGCTTGGATTCCATTATCTGCCAAACTATTAAATTGTCGTTCCTCGGTTTTTACATAAAAATCAAGGAATCTGTCGGGTTGCCTTTCGTTGCGTTTTTCGTCATATATTTTTAGAGAAAGTATCTGTACAAGGATTTCAAACCCCTTTTGATTAACCATACCCAATTTGTCCATAGTACGCAAAATCGCCGACATTGCATCGTTTATTTGGGTTGATTGTAAACCAGAAATTATTTCCAAGTCGCTGATTGTCCGCTTAGAACGGTCTGTTTCTTTTGAACCAGCCCAATTAAGCACTTTGTCTATGTTTGGAATATTGCGATAAGGGTCGGGCAAATGAAGCGACATATCTTTTGTTCCGCTATCTATCCCCTTTGTATTATATTCGTCGCTGTAACGTAGATACTTACCATTGTATTTACGAAAAAGATAAAGTCTTTCGGTATCATAAAGAACGCCCAAACAGAAATCTGCCTCACTTTCTTTCATATACGCTTTCAGTTGTTTATCCCAAACTTCCGCGATATTTTTACTTTTCTCTTTTTTAAATTCAAGAGCAACTATAAGATGTTTGCGCAGCCAATCAAGGCTTTCGACATTATTATTCAGATGATAGTCTTTATATTTATCGAACCATACTGCATCCGAAAATATAGCACCGTCAAGTTTGATTGCAGCAGAACTTTTGTTGCCTTTCGGGAAATTTATTTCCGTACCAATATAATCTTTGGGGAACAATCCCGAATTGACAATGCCATATAAGAATTGCCATTTATAATATTGCTCATTGTTAGAGCCATCTTTTTTGCGAAAATTCGTCTTTTTACCGATAGAAAGATGTTCCGGCAAAAAACAATCATATTCATCCACAGACGAATACAACTTATCGAACTCCGCTTTCACTTCTGAAAAGGATTTCGCCATGCTTTATAATATTATGAGCGGAACTATTATCTCGGAGAAAAACAAGTTACGAAATACCAAAGTGTAGGATAAAAAAAAGGCGCGAACCGAATCTTATCCAAACTCTTAGGTATTTGGCGTAACCTGTCTTTCCCGATAAGTCCCGTCCACGCCAAAGCATGGACGTTTGGAACTTATTCTCCGGGAAAGACTTCTTTTAATCGCCAAATTTCAAGAGTTTATCCGAATAAATAGCAAACGCTAAGTTTTACAATATGTTAGTTATCAGTTTTTTTTTCGTATAATTATTTGTTTGGTTAAACAATCACATTCTCCACAAATGGGAAATGCTCAATTATCGCAACAAATGTAAGGATTATTTTTGAAACAGAGAAGATTTTTTAGACAAAAAATACAAAATATTTTGTTTTGGCAAAACATATTTTTATCTTTGCCTCGTCAGAACCCGCAAAGCTTAGTTTTGCAGCAATGCAAAATCGCTCAAATGCGTGGGTCGTTTTGAAACAAAAAAACGGCAGCCGGTAAAACAAAAATCACCGTGCTGCCGTCCTCATTTATAACCAAAGACTATCCTTAGTTGTAGCAAGCCTCGCCGTGTTCGTAAACATCGAGACCTTCCTCCTCGATGCGCTTTTCGACGCGGAGACCGTGGGTCTTCTTGATGATGATAAACACTGCGTAGCCAAGTACGAAGGCAAACGCACCTACCGCCAACGCGCCAAGAGCCTGAACGCCAACAGAAACCTCAGAGCCGTTGATGGCGGAGTCGCAGAACACACCGGTCAACACCGTGCCGAGGATGCCGCCAACGCCGTGTACCGATACCGCGCCAACAGGGTCGTCGATGTGGCACTTCTTGTCGAGGAACGATACCGAGAAACACATCACTACAGAAGTGATAACGCCAATCAACGCAGCCGCCCAGATAGACACGCAGTCGCAACCGGCGGTGATGCCTACCAAGCCCGCCAAAATACCGTTGCAAACCATTGAGAGAGAAGGCTTGCCGTCAATGAGCCAAGTGTAGATGAGAGCCGCGATGCCACCGGTAGCCGCAGCCATGTTGGTAGTTACAAACACGTGCGACATGCTTGTAGCGTTGTCGTAGCCAGTAGCCGCCACAGTGGAACAGGGGTTGAAACCAAACCAGCCCACCCACAGGCAGAACACGCCAAGGGCGCAGAGAGTCAAGTTGTGGCCGGGGATAGCCTTCGACTTGCCGTCCTTGTCGTACTTGCCAGTACGGGGACCAAGCACAATCGCGCCCGCCAAAGCCAACACGCCGCCGCAGAGATGCACCACCGTAGAGCCAGCAAAATCGTGGAATCCCATCTCTGAGAGCCAGCCGCCGCCCCAACTCCAATGGCCTTCTATCGGGTAGATAATCAGCGAGATCACCATCGAATAGACGAAATACATCGAGAATTTGGTGCGCTCAGCCATTGCGCCCGACACGATGGTGGCAGCCGTGGCGCAGAATACGGTTTGGAAGATGAAGGTAGCCTCGGCGGGTACGTTGCTGTCGGTACCGATAAAACCGAAACCCTCCCAGCCGATGAAGGCGTTGCCCGCACCGTACATTATCGAGAAACCTGCAATCCAGTACAGCACAGAGCCGCACATGAAGTCGCAAAAATTCTTCATCAGAATGTTTGCCGTGTTTTTGGCGCGTGTGAGACCGGCTTCCACAAGGGCAAATCCGGGCTGCATCCAGAATACCAGCATCGCGCCAAGCAACACCCAAAGGGTGTCGAGACCGTTTACAAAGTCCTTTGCCTCCTCTACTACGGGAGGAATATCTAATAATATGCCTGCCATGATAATTTAGTTTTTTAATTGTCAATTGTCAATTGTCAATTGTCCATTATTTCTTGTCCTTCAATACCGTGTCGCCGTGTTCGCCGGTGCGGATAGACCAACAGTCGATAACGTCGCTCAGGAAGATGCGGCCGTCGCCTATCTGACCCGTGTTGGCGGTTTTGAGAAGTACGTTGATTGTGTTTTCTACTATCACGTCGCGGCATACAATGGTGATTGCCACGCGCTCAATCATGTCGGTGTTATAGACAACGCCACGGTAGATGCGCTCCTGACGCGACTGTCCGATGCCATGGACATCGTGGTACTCAAACCAGTCAATGTCCGAGTTCAACAGGGCTTCCTTCACCTCGTCAAACTTCGTCTTGCGAATGATTGCTTCGATTCTTTTCATGATTTACGTTTTTTACTTATTGATTCATACGTGTAATACGTATTGTACTATTTTTAATACATACTTTACATTACGGGTAAAAAAATTTACTCGTTAAAATCCGAAACTAACTCCGGCGGTAAAGTACATCGCTCCGTGTTCTGTGCCTACCGGACCCGTGGGGTTGCAGATAGCGGACACTGAGGGAGTTACCGTGCAGAAATTCTTGAGATTGTAGGTCTTGGAGATGTCCAGACCAACGACGGCAAAATTAAAACCATCTTTCCTTGTGTACATTGCGGATTCTTCCTCCGACTCGATAGCCGCGCCAAGGGTGAAGGCGAGGTCGATGCCACATTCAAGCGACGGCGCGTAGCAAAATTCGAGGTACGAAGCGTGAGCCTGGTCGCCATTGGCTTTCCTGTTTGCGCCCGCGAGCATCACGTTGTAGGATACCGACAGCGGGAAGTCGGTACATTCTGCGAAGTCGTAGCCAACGCCGAGTTCCAGGTAGTGATTCTCTTTGTAGGGGCCAAAATACTCAAACCCGTCCGCCTGCGTCCAGCAATAGTCGTTGAGGGTGAGCGAGAAGCCTTTCACCGAGTAACTTGCGTACCAGTCAAACTCGTTGTAGGTGTCCTTGCCGATAGCGAATACAGACGCAATGCCGGCACTGAAACCACCTGCGGAAAAGTCGATTCCGCCTTCGCCAGCGAGACCGCAGACATAGCCGCCGCGCCAAACCTCGCTGCTCCTTACTCCCGCCGAATACGTCAGCGGGCTTCCTTCTTCTTCCTGAGCGTTTGCCGCTCCTGACATCAGCACTACCAAAAGTGCAGTCAGCAAATTTACCTTTTTCATAATCTTATCATTTTTGATTTCGGTACAAAGGTAAATCGGTTTCCCTATACGCTCCAAACGCTCAGACGACCTTTAAGTGTATAACTTACATCAAAGCCGTATTAAACGTACAAAAATTAAAAACAACGTAGTATTAAAACGTATTTTCGAGCACCGCCTCCACGTCTTTGGCATAATAGAGCATCTCCAATTCGTGTTCCTTGGCGGCGATGTCGTCGGCGGAGTCGGTGGGCAGGATGGCGCACGAATGTCTTGTGATAATCTCGCCGCCGTCGCATACGGGCGACACATAATGCACGGTCATGCCGGTTTCGGATTCGCCCGCCGCCTTCACAGCCTCATGCACGTGATGCCCCCACATGCCTTTGCCGCCAAATTTGGGCAACAGGGCGGGATGGATGTTAACAATGCGCCTCGGATACGCATCTATCAGATAATCAGGCACAATGGGCAAAAATCCCGCCAACACAATAAACCTGATTCCGTACATTGTCATCAGCGGAAGACACTCCTTGGGGTCGTTGAGTTTTGCCTTGGGCATTATCGCCGTAGGCACATTATGGTTTTTGGCGCGGACGAGCGCATAAGCGTCTGCTTTGTTGCTCACTACGAGCGCGACGCGGTACTTGTTGCTATTTTCAAAATGTTGCATCAGGCTCTCGCAGTTGGTGCCGCCGCCCGACACAAAAATGGCTATATTAATCATTTAATCTCTTATTTTCTTTATACAGAGTGCAAAAGTACATTTTTTTTGAGAGCGGTGCAAATTTTTTTTATGGACTCCGCCAAATTGCCGTCCTCCTGACCCAAACTCCTAAACCCAAACCGTCCGTCGAGCCGTTCAGCCAAATATTCCTGTTCGGTCTGTCCGGGAGTTGGGATTATAACTGCCTGTTTGCCCAACGCCACCACGTCGCAAAGTGTGCTGTATCCGGCGCGGCAAATTATCAACGATGCGGACTGTAATGCGAGATACAAATCGTTGCCACTCAGCATATTAACGAACTTAATATTATCAGTATCTTCAAGAATAGGGCGGCTCTCCCCCACCCCACGCACAAACAAAACTTCACGCCCGCAGCCATCAAGCGCGGCAATCAATTTGTTTTCCAAAATTGTCCGCTGATTTTCCTGTCCCGACATCAGTACAAGAATTGACGACACTTGGAGTGAAGGCGTCCCCGCCTGCGAACCACAAAATCTCGACAAAATCCCAATCCTCACAAACTTATCCTTCGGCAGACTTCTATCACCGGCAAGACTCCCCGACAAACTGTCCCCGTCCTCAAAATCGGGTATCAAAACTTTATCAAAACGCGACAAATATTTCTTGAACATCCATCCGCCCAAATCCTCCATAAAACCGAATCCTTTGGGCATTTTTGGACAGACTTGATGGGTTATTATATAACATTCTAAACGCTTGAACAACAGCCCATAACGATTGTCGGATACAACACAATTGATGCCCCATTCCTTTATCAAACGCTTGGCAAAACGGTGTTCATGTATCGAATTGCGCAACATCACGGGAATCCACCCAAGAATAGTAAAAAAATTGATTTTGTGCTTGGGATAACGTATCCGCCAATCGTCTATTTTGATGATTTCGACATCGGGCAATTCGCGCCGCAAAAATCCATACGCACTTGGTCCACAGAGGATTACAACATCGTTTTGGGCGCACAAAATCCGCATCACCGGCACCGACCGCGCCGCGTGTCCGAGTCCCCAATCAAGCGGAGAAACAAGCACTTTCCTGCCCGATATGTCGCCGATTACCTTCATTAATACGAAACAGAAACCTCAAAACCCGCAGCCTTCACACGGTCGCGGATGGAGTCGAGTTCTTCGTGAGTGGCTTTGCGGAGGTTTTGCTCCGGCGTGTCGCGGTCGATGGTGTAAATCATCACTTTTTTTGGACGGGTGGTTTTAACGACATCCAACCACGCCGACACCTCTTGCTCGGTCATGTTGTTGATGTGGACACCGTTGACATCGCCCTCCAAAAACATCGTCTGCAACGTAAAATCGCCGTTGAACCCTTTCAGCAAATCCACGATACGAGCCACAGAATATTCGCCAACGGGACGGTCGATGGCTTTGGCAGTGGATTCGATGGCAGAATCCAACTTCAAAATTCTGTTGTCGATAAGCATCAGAGCCTCAACAACTTCCGGCTTGCTGATGCGCGTGGCGTTGCTCAATACCGAAATCACAGCCTCCGGGAAATATTTGTTCCTTTCGTTGACTGTATCTTGCATAACGCCCTCAAAATCAGGGTGTATTGTAGGTTCGCCGTTGCCTGCAAAGGTGATGGAATCCACCGCAATGCCCTGAGAATGAAGTTGTTTTAACTTTTCGGACAATGCAGCGGCAATTTCGGCGCGGCGGGGCAGGTTGATTTTGCCGCCGGGCACGTTGGCACCGCACTCGCAATAGACGCAGTTGAAGTTGCAATACTTCTTGTCTGTTGGCAACAGATTGATGCCCAACGAGTTGCCGAGCCGCCGCGATTTTATCGGGCCATATATCAAATCATGAAACAAAAATGTACTCATTTACGTATAATATAATTAAAAGATTGACGTTGCAAAGTTAGCGTTTTTTACGCAAAATTCACATTGACTATAAAAAAATGGATTGCTTTTTGTTTTATTTTGATTAAATGGTTTAATTTTGCAAAAAATTTAAAACAATTACTACTATGAAACTTTTTAGACTCATCATATTGATATTGACTGTATTAGCCATATCCACCAACGCTGATGCCCAGTGCAAGCAGCGTTTCGTCTATGAGTGTGCCTTGCAGAGCAACGGACTCATATTCCTCAAAGAGTTCAATACCAAGTTTACGGCGGGCAACGCACAGAAACACAAGGTGTTGCTCAACAAGGGGTTTATGTACACCCTCTCGTTGTGCAACCCTGCGGACGCTCCATACGCCAGTGAAAACAACATCAGCCACGCCTTGCCAATCAACTCGATGTTGTCGCTTTATGACAAAAACAACAATATGCTCGCCACCACGAGCCAGAATTTCAAGTTTACGTTCTATTGCCCGAAGACCGACGTGTATTGGATTCACATTATGCCCCTCAGCCCGCAGACCACCTGCGCCGTGGGCATCCTCAGCGTTATGAAACGCTAACCTCCGTGTCTCCGTGAGAGCCTCTAATAATCTATCTTGTCAGCCTTTCCGCGCCAAATGGCAAACACTTCGCGACCTTCTTCTTCGAGGATATTGATGGCAGGTACGCGGCGTTGTGCTTGCGGCTGTTCGATTTCCTTGTAAATAAATTCGTCGTCAAAACCGCCCCACGCGGCATCGTAGCGTGTTCCTGCGTAATAAATCTTGTCGATATGCGCCCAATATACCGCGCCCAAACACATCGGGCAGGGTTCGCTGCTTGCGTAAATTTCGCAGCCTTCGAGGATGAAAGTGTTCAACTTTTTGCACGCCTTGCGGATGCAGTTGACCTCGGCGTGAGCGGTCGGGTCGTTGTCCTTCGTTACAGAATTGGACGCCTCGGCAACAATCTCGCCGTCCTTGACAATCACCGCGCCAAAAGGTCCGCCGCCATTGTCCACCGCTTCCTTGGCGAGTTCTATCGCACGTTGAAGAAATTTTGTTTCCATTGTTTTGAGTTTTAGTGGTTAAAAACAACGCAATATAATAAATATTTTTGTTAATTTTGCAGCCTGAAACAAAAATTTTCATCAAAAAATGTATCTGATTGATTCACACACACATCTGTTTGATCACGCCTTCGACAAAGACCGCGACGAGGTGGTAAAGTCGATAATTGAAAGCGGCGTTGAGAAGATGGTGTTGCCGTGTTGCAGTCCGCGCTCGCTCGTTGGCATCGATTATCTCTGCCAAAAATTCCCCGGACATTGTTTCCCGACTGCCGGTCTGCATCCAGAGGACATCGAGGGCGATTATAATGCGCAATTGAAGGAGATTTTCGATTACAAATTTTCCACGCCAATAGTTGCCATCGGCGAAATTGGCATCGACAAGCATTACACCGCCGACAATATCGATATTCAGATGCAAGTATTTGACAATCAGGTAAAACGCGCCGTAGAAAGCAACCTTCCCGTCATCATTCATTGCCGCGAGGCGCATCCCGAAACTTTTGAGGTTTTGGACGGTTACAAAGGCAAAGTGCGCGGCATTTTTCATTGTTTTA
>CAMJWL010000143.1 GCA_946409405.1 uncultured Bacteroidales bacterium | reverse complement strand
CGCCTTCAAGTCCTCGTTGTAAAAAATCAGCTGGTGCGCCAGACTTTTTTCCTCCTCGAAGTAATAATTGGTGATGTCGTACTTCATGCTGTCGGGGTGGATGAGGTTTTTGGGCGGGTTGGCAACTATGCTGTCGATGCGCTGGCGTTCAATCTTGGCCTTGTGCCGCCTTGCTATCTCCATCGAATCGGCTTTATGCTGATGCTTGTCCACAATATTGCGGAAATACGTGGGTTGCAATACCGACGGGATATTAGCCTGATTATCAATGGGTTCTGTCTGCATCAGGTAACGCCCACGGTTGCGCGAGTTGAATGATATTTTGCCCTGCGGCTTGTTTAGATTGAGGTGCAGGATGTTGTGCCGCTTGTTGGAGACGGGCTTGTAATCGTTGGTGTAGCGGTAATGCACCACGGTATCGATGGCGATAATTGTGCTGTCGTACACCGACGCATAGCGATTGACAATGCCGTTGCGGTCGGAGAGGTACGAGTACGAAAGGTGCGCAATTTCTGCTGGCGAGGTTTCGTTTTCGTACTTTGTGTTGGTGATGCGGCGGAGTACGTTAGACTTTTTTTTGTAGTCGTAGATGAATATATCGTAAGTCTTGCCTATTTTGTCGTGGTCGTCTATCTTCTCCACGCGCATAGTGTCGGAGAGGCGGTTGGAGGCAAAGATAATCTTGGTGGAGTTGTCGGCAAACTGAGGGTCGATGTCGTCTGCCAAATCCTTAGTAATCTGTTCATAAGAACCTGCCGCAACGTTCATTACAATGATGTCCGTTAAGCCCGACATCTGCACCGACATTACCATATTAAGGCCGTCGTCGCTGTACGACATGGAGTACACCTTGTCTATTCTGGCCAGCATTCGGTGAGTCATTTTGCCGTTGGTAACATTGTATTGGTAGAGGTATGCGTAGCCGTTTTCCTCTATTGCAAAACTTACTACCTGCCCCGACTTGTGCCACGCCGCTACGGGATAGTTGTAGTCAATCACCTGATGCAGACGGTGTTCGCGGGCGAGGATTTTTTTGCGTTTGCCGGTTTTGTTGTCGATGATGAACACCTTGTAACGGCCTTGCTTGTTGCTGCAATAGAAAGTATATTTGCCGTCGGGCGAGAGCATCGGCCTGTCGTAGAGGGTGTTGCGCTTGTATTTGGAGATGATGTCGTTGTCGTGCGGAGCGGTGTCTTTGGGTATGCGGCGGCCGTTGGGGATGCCAAATTTGTCGTTGTAATACGCCACCCAGTCCTTGTTCAGTTGGTTGAATTTGACGTTGAGCACCTGTTTGATGGCGAGGTTGGGATTTTTGTTGATGCCAGTGAGGTAGAGGATGCCCGGTATCGCGTCGCGCCCATAGCAGCGGTTGATGTAATACCACATCGAATAGCCCGCGTATTTGGCGTCGTCGCCGCTCAAATAACTGATTTTGCTATATTTGCGCGATTCAAAACCGTCCTTCAAAATGTCTTCTATTTCGGCGTTCCAAGTGTTGGCGGCGTAGTAGGCGAGTCCGTCGGTGTACCATTCGGGCGCGGCGGTGCTGCCCGCGCTCTGTACGCGGTTGCGGATGCCGCCGCCGTTGAGTGCGATGTTAAGTAATATCTGAGCCACCGACTCGCGGATTTGTTGGTCGTATTTGTTGTGGTCGCCGTCGTAATAGAGGAGTATTTTGTTGTCGATGATTTTGGCAACGCCGCCGAGGTTGCTCTGCGTGTCGCCGCTAACGAGTCCTATGTTGCTCTGCCGGTATTCCCCCAGCCTGTTATAGACTACAAAAATTATACGCCTCTGCAACGTTTTGCTGAAAAATTTCTCCATTTCGGGGATGATTTCCAAGGCGCGGTCGCAGGTGTATTGCGCTATTTCTTTGCCTTCTTGGTAGAAATAGGTGTCAAATTTTGGATAACGGTAGTACATCCACTCAAACTCGGAGTATTGTACGCGGTTTTGACCAAACTCCATCTGGTGTCCGTTGTAAAACTGCGCTCCGGCGGTGGCGTATATCGTGCAGAAAATTGCTGTAATTATTATTCGTAATATGTTTATTTTCATGGTTTTACTTTTTCTGTTCGGGTATTACTAAATTGACTTCGTTGAAGGCGTATTGCTGTGCCTCGTGCGTCTCGGCGTCCTCCACGGTGAGGAATCCGTGCTTATCGACGTCGCGGATAATCCCCTTGAACACCTTGCCGCCGCTGCGGTAGATGAGAGTGCGGTCGAGTCCGAGCATTATCGCCTTGTAACGCTTCATCAGAATATCGGCGTTGGCGGTGCTGATGCCCATTATGTTTTGACGCAGGATTTCGATGATGGTTGCAAATTCGGTGTCCAAATCGTAATCCTCTCTGCCCGTCTGGATGGCGAGCGACGTGGGGTTTGGCAGGTTGTCGGGGAAGGCGGTTTGGTTTATGTTGATGCCAATGCCTATGATGCTGTAACGGATGTAATGTCCGCTCACGGCGTTCTCTATAAGCATGCCGCATATTTTTTTCATGCCAACGTATATGTCGTTTGGCCACTTGATGGACACGTCAGCCACGCCCTTCTGAGCGAGGTATTCCGCCACCGACAACGCCGCCGCCTGCGACAGCATGAATTGGTGCCGCGCCTCCAATTTCACAGGGTAATGCACGAGGCTGAACATCAGGTTCATGGCGTTTGGCGAGTGCCAGGTGTTGCCGCGCTGTCCTCGGCCGTCGGTCTGGAAGTCGGCGCGGATTACAAAATCCTCCTTGGGCGCGATGCCGTTTTGCAACTGCCGCTGCGCCTCGTCGTTGGTGGAGTCGATTATGGAATATTTAATTTCGTTGGTCATTTTTCTTTGTTGTCGTTTTTGGTTTGTGGTTGGTTGCCGCGATTTACTCGCAGGCGGATTATTTCTATTTTTGGGCGTTTTACTTGTAGGATTTTTATGGTAAAAGGCCCGTCTATGATTTCGTCGCCGTATTTGGGGATGTCCTCGTTGAGTTTGAGGATATAACCGGCAAGTGTCTCATAATCATCGGATTTTGGCAGACCGATTTTGTATTTTTCGTTGAGGTAGTCTATTTCGAGGCGACCCGCGAGGATGTATTCGTTTGGTCCGGTCTGTTTTTCGATAAAGTCCTGGTTGTCATGCTCGTCCTCAATCTCGCCGGTGATTTCCTCGATGATGTCCTCCACCGTCATCATGCCCGCCGTGCCGCCGTATTCGTCGATTACGATGGCAACGCTCAGGCGACGTTTGATAAACAGTTTGAAGAGTTGCTCCGCCGTCATGGTTTCGGGTACTTCGATGGCGTTTGTGAGGATGCTCTTGATGGATTTTGGTTTTTTGAAGAGAGCCAGCGCATTGACGTAGCCCTTCACGTTGTCTATGGTCTTGTCGCAAATGAGGATTTTGGAGTAGTTGCTGTTGATAAAACGCTCCGTCAAGGTCTCTATGCTGTCGTCGATGTCGGCGTGTACAATTTCGTTGCGCGGGATAAGACATTCGCGGATTTTGATGTTGGTGAAGTCCAAGGCTTTGAGCAAAATCTTGAAGTCGTTGTCCTGATAATTGGCTGTGTCTGTGGTAGTTGGCGTGTTGTCTTGGAACGGCAGCAACTCATGGAACTTGTCGATGCCCCTCTTGTCGGCGCGTGCCACCACGGGAAACAGCACCACGTAAAGCCACGGGTAAATAAGATTGGAAATCCCCGACGCAACCGCCGCAAAATGCCTGAGCGACTCGTTGCTCTTGCGCGCCATGAGTGCTGCGGGCAGGGTGTCGAATATGATTGTTGCCGCCAAAATAGCCGCAAAAGTCATCACCGGGCGCATCCAGGCATCGGGATAGTTAAAACAGCCCATCAACGCCGTCAAGGCTATGCCCGTAAGGCACAGCGACACGATTTCGCCTGTGTGCATCAGCGTGTTGCAGAGTCCGATATTGTCGGCGGGACGGAATACAACTCCCTGCGTGATAGCGCGTTGGCGGATGTCGATGTCCAATATCAACTTGTCGCACGACGATAACGCGGCTCTAATTCCTGAGAAAAACGCCGTGGAGACTGCGCCAAGGGCGAGTAGCGATATGGAGAGTGCCGTCATTGTTTCCTAAACGCGATGTATTGTGAAAAAATTATGAATATCTCCGTAAAAATGGTGGTGAGGATTATCTGTCCCAGCGTCTTCAAGAAATGCGCGAATCCGAATACGTCCAATATGTAATAAGCCGTGCTGTGTATCATCACGAGAGCCGCGCTGTAATACAAGTACCAAATGAATCCCATGTGCATCAGGTAGGGGCGTGTGCCGTGTTCGTAGCCGTCGCGTGGCGCCAATACGCCAAGCACCCACGGACGCGCAAACGCCATCATGGTAGTGGCTCCGGCGTTGAGACCCGGCGTGTCGCAGAACACATCGACGGCAAAGCCCATCACAAAGCCAAACACCAACAGCACCCACCTCGGCGTCTCAAACGGCAACGCCAGCACAAAAAGCGTGTAGAACATCGGAGTGACGCCCCATACGCCGATGTTGATGTTGTTGATTACCATTACCTGTATCAGCAACAATATCAGAAACATTGATAATATCTTGCCGTATGCCTTTAAATCCATTTATTGCACAAATTTGGTTTCCTCTGCCTCCAATTCCTTGCGCTCTTGCTGGTAGATGTTGTCGATTACGAAGACGTTGGAGAGGCATTTGAAGTCTGTTAAAAATTTTACCTTGATGGAGTAGAAATTGTCGTCGCTGTTGCGGGCAAACTCCTCGATGGTCGCCACGGGCAGTCCGGGCGGGAATATTGCCGAATATCCGCTCGTTACCACGGTGTCGCCTTTGTGGAGATCTACGTGGTTGGGGATTTCGTTGAGTATGGCGTAGCGGTAGTCGTCGCCGAGCCATTCGAGCGCGCCGTAGAAGTTGCTCGATTTTAGTTTTGCGGAGATGCCGGTCTTGCGGTTGAGTAGCGATATTGCGAGGGCGTAATGTTTTGACACTGCGACCACTACGCCCGCCGCGCCCGCCGCCGACATTATGCCCATGTCGGGTTTTACGCCGAGTTCGCTGCCGATGTCGAGGGTGATGAAGTTGTTTTGGTTGCTTGCGGAGTTTTTGATTACCGATGCTTTGATAAGCCTGTACGCCAGCCGCCCGGTGGAGTCCTTGTGGTCGTGGAATTGCGCGGTGTCTGCCACGACGTATTCGTTGGAATTGGTCTTGGTGTTGAGGAGTTGTTGCATGAGCATTTGGTTTTCCTCCCTCAGATGGAAGTATCCCACGTAATTCCATGTAACGTCGTATATGTTGCCGATTAAGTAGTTTGCCGACGTATGGAAGACCGCATTTCTCCTGCCGTCTCCACGTACAAGCATCACTATCGACAACACTTCCAACAACAAAAAAATCAGTAGGAAATGTATCCTTTTTAGGAATCTGAACAGACTGTCCATGCGTTTAGTTATATTGAATAGAGGTTGCTGCGGCCTTTTTTTTAATTTTGGGGCTTTGAGCAACCTCTTTTGTTTTTTGGGTTATTTGAGCAGGAACGGGAATTTGTCCACGTTTTTGAGCGCGATTCCTGTGCCACGAGCCACGGCGTGCAGCGGGTCTTCCGACACGATGACGGGCAGGTTGGTCTTTTCGGCGAGCCTCTTGTCCAATCCCCTGAGCAACGCTCCGCCGCCGGTGAGGTGAATGCCGTTTTTGAAGATGTCGGCGTAGAGTTCTGGCGGTGTGCCTTCGAGGACGCTGAGGATTGCAGCCTCTATCTTGCCGAGCGACTTGTCGAGGCAGTGGGCGATTTCCTGGTACGAAATCGGGATTTCCACCGGCAACGCAGTCATCTGGTGAGGACCGCGCACCATGTAGTCGGCTGGCGGGTCGTCGAGGTCGGTGATTGCCGAGCCTACGTTTATCTTGATGGCCTCAGCCGTGCGGTCAAATACCTTGATATTGTGCTGATGGCGCATGTATTCCATGATGTCTTCGGTGAAGTCGTCGCCAGCGATGCGGATGCTGCGGTTTACTACGATGCCGCCGAGGGAGATAACGGCGATTTCCGTGGTACCGCCGCCTATATCCACAATCATGTTGCCTTCCGGTGCCTCTACGTCGATGCCGATACCGAGCGCGGCTGCCATTGGCTCAAAAATCATCCACACGTCCCTTGCTCCTGCGTGTTCTGCGGAGTCGCGGACGGCGCGGCGTTCCACTTCGGTAGAGCCGGAGGGGATGCCCACAACTATTTTTATAGCGGGTTGGAAGAGCATCCTTTTGCGGTTGCCCATCTTGATCATGCCGCGAATCATCATCTCCGCAGCCTTGAAATCCGCAATCACGCCGTCCCTCAGCGGACGGATGGTGCGTATATTTTCGTGCGTCTTGCCGTGCATGAGTTGTGCCTTCATGCCGATGGCGATAGTTTTTTCTGTTGTATGGTCGATGGCGACAATCGACGGCTCGTCCACCACAATGCGGTCGTGCATAATGATGACGGTGTTAGCCGTTCCGAGGTCCATCGCCAACTCTTGCGTGAAGAATGAAAAAAGTCCCATTTTGTTTGTTTTTGTTTTTCTTGTTTTTCAAATTCTAAAAATTTGCCGTTTGTTTTTGTTTCTTGTACTTGTCGTTTCTTAATTGCGGCAAAGTTATCATTTTATTTCCAATAATACAATGATTTTGCCATAAATTTTTTTTAAACATAAATTTAAACGAATTTTAATAAATTAAAACGAATTACTTATTTTGTAAAAAATCTTTGTAATTCGTTTTAATTCGCTGTAATTCGTTTTAATTTTTTTTGTTTATGCCGCCAACATCTTTTTGATTTCGTCGGCGAGTTGGTCGAGCGGGATTTCTTTTTGGACGCGCTGTTTCCACTCGTTCTTGTCGGTGATAGTGTTGGCGAGTTGTTTGCCGAGTTTGAGGTTTTTGACCGATGCCACGCCTTTGGCAGCCTCGTCGCCGCCGATGATGATGGCGAGGGGACAATTGTTGCGGTCGGCGTATGCCATCTGATGTTTCAAGCCACGTTTTGCGCCGTAATAGACTTCGGTGTCTATGCCGGCGGCGCGGAGTTGCATCGCTGTCTTTTGGTAGAGCGGCATGAGGTCGTCGTCAAATACGATTACAATCACCGGGCCGTCTATTTGCTCCGGCACTTGACCCGTCAATGTGAGCAATTCGGCGAGCCTGTCAACGCCGATGGATGCGCCCGTAGCGGGTACTTTGACGTGCAACAAATTTTCCACAAGTCCGTCGTAACGGCCACCACCACAGATACTTCCTACGCGGCGTTCACGGCCTTTGGCGTCCTTGTATGTCTGCAACGACTCTACCTCGTAAATCGGGCCAGTGTAGTATCCGAGACCGCGCACCATGCCGGGGTCGAGGATTGCCACTTGTTCGTCGTAGCCAAGGTCGGCGAGGATGTGGTCGATGAGTTCGAGTTCGATAACGCCTTCCTTGTAGGTGTCGTTTTCGTATGCGGGTTTTGATTTGAGTTTTTCGAGTACGTTGTGGCGGGTGTCGTGCTGCGCGAAGTCTTTTATATAGTTGATGATAACGTCAACTAATTCGACTGCGAGACCCAGACCGGGGATTTGTGCGCCGGAGGTTTCGTCCACGCGACCTTTGCCAAGTTCCTGAGCCACAGCGTCGATGCCTATTTTGTCGAGTTTGTCGATAATGCGCATTACCGACATTTCTTCGTCCTTGTCGGTGATGCCGGAGTAGGCGAGGAGTCCGTTTACAATCTTGCGGTTGTTGATTTTGATGAGGTATGTGCCGCGTTTGAGACCGATGTTTTCGAGTGCTTGCGAGAGTATGATGCAGTTTTCTGCGTCTGCGCTTACGTCTTCTGCGCCCACGGTATCGAAGTCCATCTGCCAAAATTCCCTGAACCGTCCAGGGTCGAGTTTTGCCTCAAAACGATAGACGGGGCCATATTGGTAACGGCGGAAAAGGTTGGTCTTGCCTTGGATTTCGCCACGCAGATGCTGTTGCCAAAGGCTCTCGGCATATACACGCGCAAGTGGTGCGGTGAGGTCGTAACGCATCGCCACATAATGGTTTTCCATTATTACATTATTGTCGGCGTCGCGCATTTCGCGGCCTTCGGTGTCAAATACGGGTTCTTGTTCGGGGTTTTTGAACGAATATACGCCCTGCGCAACGCTGTCGGCGTCGGGTAGGTACTTGCCAAGGCACTCGGCGTATTCGAGCACCGGCGTATCAAATCTACTGAACCCAAAGCGTCTGTAAACTTCTGTCGCTTTGGAGATTATCAACTCCCTAAGAGCGTTTTGCGAAGATGTTATATCTCTGAATCCCTTTACTTTTTGGGGAACGATTCCTCTCATTTTTTGATGTTGTGATGTTTAATGTTTTGGATTTACAAAGGTAAAAATATTTTTTTGATATGACAACAAAAAAAGAGATTTTTTTTGTTATTTTTGCCGCCACAAATCAATATTATTTTGCAATGACATTCAAGGAATTTTTCGTCGGGAAAACTGACAACAGTGCGATACAACTTGCGCGGAATATTATCGTGGAGGCTACGAGGATTGGCATCAATATGTTTGTCCTGTGGCTTGTGTATTATATCATCCTCGGACAGACCGACGACAGCACCAACAAACTCTATACTACCATCAGCACCATTGTTGCGTCGATGGTGTCGGGCATCGCCAATTATATTTTCTCGACGATTTGGGTGTTTCATAAGCGTCAGAAAAACAACAACATATCCCGTTTTATTGTCTTTACGCTTATTGGCGCTGTTGGTCTTGGACTCAACGCTTTGATTACTGTTTTCTTCAAGGACATTTGTGGCATCAACCTCTTTGTAAGCAATATAATTGCTCAGGCAGTGGTGTTTTTCTTCAACTTCTTTATGCGGAAGTGGATTGTATATACGAAGATGAGTAAGGAAGAGAAAAATTAAAGTATTTTAACAATCTTTCCGCTCTCCACGTAGTACAGATATGCCTCTACGGGTGGGTATTTTGGGGCTTTCATTTTGGAAAGTAATTGCGCATATTCGGTGATTTGGTCGCGGTATTCGTCGCGCTCCTTGCCGAATTTGAAGTCTA
>CAMJWL010000142.1 GCA_946409405.1 uncultured Bacteroidales bacterium | reverse complement strand
ACATTCGCAGCGAAAACACTTGAAGAGAACATCACCAAGTGGATAAAAGACAAGGGATTGGGCATGGGCAAAGTTCTCAACCCCGTCCGCTTGTTGCTCTGCGGCGCGTGCAAAGGTCCCCACATCTTCGACATCCTCGAAAACCTCGGCAAGGACGAATCAATCAGCCGTATCGAGAAGGGAATCGAGGCGATTTAGTTCTTTCAATGCATAATTCATAATGCATAATTAAGCCTCCGCAGCGAAAATGGATTTTTGGTGCGGAGGTTTTTGTTTTTCAAGGCAACATTTTGCGATTTTACGCAGATTTGACCGAAAAGATTTTGCGATTTTACGCAGATTTCACCAAAAAGATTTTGCGATTTTACGCATAAAAATAATTAACGCTTTGCTTTTCATTTACTACTTAAAAGCAAAAGAATAATAAACAGCAATAATATAATAAAAACAAGAATTGCTCGTTTGCTTGCCTTTTTATCTTCTTCAAGTATTTGCTCCGTCACTTGCTGGTTCTGTTCAATTGCTATTCTTTGCCCTTCTTTTTGTTTCGCTTCCATAATCTGCAACAGCGGCTCTGACTTGCTTATAATCTGCACATACTTTGTATAGTTCAAATCGGGCTGCATTAATTGAGAATACAATTCATTAGACAATGCGATGCTTGATGCGTCGTAAGGCTCCATATAATTCTTGGGATTCAGAATGTTTTTAAGCCTATCAAATTGATATTCATCCAAAAAATTGGTGTTAAGTTCTTTTTCTGCCATAACTACCAAACCCACAACCGCATTAATATCGTCACGGTTTGTACTCAAAAGTTTTGTGTAAAGGACGTTTGCTGCATCAACTTTTTCCTTGTCATAATTATCGACAAAATTCTTGGGATGGCAAAGACGCTGCAATCTATTGTACATAGATTCGCCGTGCTTGTCATAACCAATCAACTTTGTGGGTTGCTGAACACTAAGTTCTTTGCTTACAGTCTCGGTTGGGGTAGTTTGCGGTTTGTCATTACCAATTGACAACTCAAAACCTCCCAACAATGTCAATCCAATTTTCATTTCAAACGTGTTTTTTTATTCAACTCATCCGAGCACCACAAAAATAAGCATTTTCCCCAATTCCGCGTATCTGTTTACAGAAAAATTTTAGAATTATACACAGATTACTATAATTCCAACAGAACTATACCGTATCGGTTATATTTAACTATCAAACAACCAACTTTACACCTGTAAAGGTATAAAGCAATGAATTTAACAACATTTTACACCAAAAAAGGTATAAAACAACAAAAGATTTTATACTTTTGCAATCATATTAAACAAAAAAGATTATGAAAGAATTAACAAAACTGTCGAAATATGTAAAGGCTATGCGCAAACAGCATCACCTTACACAACGAGACCTCTGCGAAAAAGCGGGCGTGGGTCTCAGGTTCATACGCGAATTGGAACAGGGCAAAAAGACACTGCGAATGGACAAAGTAAATGAGGTGCTGTTGCTTTTCGGCGCGGAACTCGGCGTTGTTGATATTGAACGTAAAAATGATGATGTATGAGAAAGGCAAATGTAATGTTTAGAGAAATTGTTGCAGGTCAACTAATTGAAGACGCCGACGGCTACACTTTCGCATACTCCGACGATTATCTTCAAAAGCCGGATGCAGAGCCGATAAGCCTCACTATGCCGTTGACTGACAAACCATTCCATTCTAACGTATTGTTTCCATTCTTCGACGGGCTTATTCCAGAAGGATGGCTGTTGGACATCACGGTCAGGAATTGGAAAATCAATCCAAACGACCGTATGTCGCTACTATTGACTTGCTGCAAAGACTGCATCGGCGCAGTGGGAATTGTGGAATCTAAATAATCGACAATTATGGGCAAATGTTTGTGTTGTTACCAAGAATTGGAGAATGGACAGGTGGATTACCATCCCGCCTGCGCAAAAAAATTTTTCAAAAACAAAAACATACCGTTTCTCCCATACTCCCAAATGGAGATCAACGAATTGGCAAAAGAGACCATCAAGAGCCGAATCGCCGTGACAGGGGTTCAGCCTAAACTGTCCGTTGACCTTCAAAAGGGCGGGAAAGACGAATCAGACAGGCTCACAATCGTCGGGCTGTGGGGACGTTATATCTTAAAACCAAAATCTGACAAATATCCGTGGCTGCCCGAAGACGAAGACCTTACGATGCATTTGGCATCGGCGGCAAAAATCAATGTGGTGCCACACTGTCTTATACGATTCAATGACGGCAACCTCACATACATAACCCGCCGCGTGGATCGCGCTGACGACGGCACAAAACTCCTTATGGAAGATGCCTGTCAATTGGCGCAACGTCCAACCGCCGACAAATACAAATCCTCATACGAAAACATCGCCAAACTCATTGCAAAATATTCATCGACGCCATTGCTCGACCTCACCAATTACTGGGAAATTGTTGTTTTTTCGTGGCTGACAGGAAACTCCGATATGCACCTGAAAAATTTTTCACTTCTGAGCACATCACGCGGAAAGTACGGACTATCACCGGCTTACGACTTGTTGAACGTACATTTGATTTTCAACGACCCCGAAGAACTCGCCCTGCCGCTCGATGGAAAGAAAAAGAAAATCAATCGTCAAAACTTTGTCCGTGCAATGCTAAATTCGGGTCTAAGCGAAAAGGTTATCGAAAACATTTTCAAGAAGTTCATTAAAATTGTCCCAAAATGGAACGCCCTGATTGACGAAAGTTTTTTGCCCGATGACCTCAAAGAAAGATACAAAGAAATCGTGGCGAAGAATATTGCAAAAATCATCTAACTATCAATAACATATCATTAGATATAAAAAATAATGCATAATCCACAATCGGCATCGCCAATTATGAATTATGCATTATGCATTAATTACAGTCCCTTAAACATTATCAACTCCAGGTAAGCCAAGGCGATGGCGATGACGCCGACGATGATGCCGACTGTTGCCATATCCTTTTGCTTGATGAAGCCCTTGGCGTATGCGAGGGCGTTTGGAGGTGTTGAAATCGGCAACGCCATTGCAAACGACGCACTCAGAGCCAAGCCAATCAACAGCGTGGAAATGCCGCCGTAAGGCTCCAACTGAGGTTTGATGCCGACTCCTACCGCCAATAGAATCGGAATCAAAAGCGCGGCAGTTGCAGAATTGGACATAAAGGTACTCATCACGCAGCACAGGATGCCGCTGCCTATTATAATAAGCATCGTGGGCCAAGAGTCAAACGGAATGGCTTCCACGAGGTGTTTTGCAAGGCCGGTCTTGTCCAAGCCAACGCCGAGAGCAAAGCCGCCCGCAACGAGCCACAACACGTCCCAATCAATCTTTTTCAAATCGTCCTTGGTGAAAATGCCCGTAACGGCAAACACAGCAAACGGAATCAAGGCTACCACATTGGCATTGATGCCCGTGAGTTTGTCGGTAACCCAAAGGAGGATTGTGCCGATGAATGTAATCAAAACAATCTTAGAATTGGTGTCCTTCATCGAAAAACCATCCTCGATATGGATGTCGATAGTAGATGCGGAGAACGGGAACATCTTGCGAAGGAGAATCCAAGTAATGAACAATATCACCAACGCCAACGGCACCATATAGAGCATCCATTCGCCAAACGAAATGCCGAGGTTCAAACCTTCGGGGTCGTTCAAATACTTGATGGCGAGAGCGTTGGGGGGAGTGCCGATAGGAGTGCCGATGCCACCAATATTGGAAGCCACGGGAATCGAGAGAGCGAGCGCAATCTTGCCCTTGCCACCCTCGGGCAGCGACGCAAGCACCGGCGAGAGAATCGTCAGCATCATTGCTGCCGTAGCGGTATTGGACATAAACATCGAGCAAACAGCCGTCACCACGATGAAGCCCAAAAGCACCATTTCAGACTTGTTGCCAAAGGGCGTGAGGATGAGTTTGGCGATACCGGCGTCGAGTTTGTACTTGCTCGCAATAATCGCCAACACAAAGCCGCCCATAAACAGCATAATCACAGGATCGGCGAAAGTCGCCATAATGTCCTTGTACGCAATGGCGGTGCCAAATTCCTCAGCCTCGGTCTCCGAATAGTCGAGAAACTTGACCATACTCTTGGAAGTAGTCAAGAGCATAAGCACAATCACGGAGACCGACGTAGTCCATATCGGTATCGGCTCCAAAATCCACATCATAGCCGCAAATATAAATATCGCGACTATCCTTTGCTCCACAATCGTGATGTCCAACGGGAAACTCCCCGACGGAATGAGCGCAACAATCAGCGGCACCAACAGCGCAATCGCCAACTTTATCAACTTTGAATTGTCCATTATTATGTTTTAAATTGTTGAATTAATGCTGTTTACGTGTTATTCTTAATTTCCTGTCAAGAATTTGTAACAAACGTCCAAAATTAGGCATTATAATTACAACTACAAAAAGTTTTTCCAAAAAAATTATTACAAAATAACGGCAGGCGGTTTTTGATTTTTCAACAATTTGTTTTACCTTTGCAAATCATTATGCAACAACAAAAACGAACGCAAAATGAAAAAAACACTATTAATAATCACCGCGCTTTTGATGATGGCGCAATTATCTTTGGCGCAAAAAAAGGACAAAAACAAAAACGCTCAGCAACAAGCAGTTGCAGAGCAGCAGGTAAAGCAAAACAACAACATTATGATAAACTTAGAGACCACAATGGGCACCATCAAGATAGAACTCTATGGTGATACCCCCGTACACAGCAACAATTTCAAGAAACTCGTGGAAGAAGGCTTCTACGACGGAATCCTGTTCCACAGGGTCATCGACGGCTTTATGATTCAGACCGGCGACCCCGATTCCAAGTCCGCAACACCCGGACAGCACCTCGGCGCAGGCGGTCCCGGCTACACACTGCCCGCCGAAATCCTGCCTCAGCACTACCACAAACGCGGCGCAATCGCAGCAGCCCGCACCGGCGACCAAACCAACCCGATGCGTCGCAGCAGCGGCTCGCAGTTTTACATCGTCCACGGCAAGACCACTCCCGCCGAACAACTCAAAGCATACGCTCGTTATGGTTTTGAGTTCTCGGACGAACAACTCGAAGCCTACGCCACTGTAGGCGGAGCACCAACCCTCGACGCTCAATACACCGTATTTGGCGAAGTAGTGGAAGGTATGGACGTAGTTGACAAAATCGCCACAGCCGACCGTGACGCCGCCGACCGCCCAAAAACCGACATCAAGATTATTAAGGCAAGCGTAGTTAAGTAATTGAAGTGATTGAAGTAATTGAAATAACTGAACCTCAATTATTTCAATTACTTCAATCACTTCAATTACTTCAATCACCTATACATCAATCACTTCAATTACTTCAATTATTTCAATTAATTGTTATGATCGAAAAACTTAAAGACTTCATAGACGAGGTGCAGCAGTTCACCGCCGACACAAAGGAGAAGGCGGAGGAGTTGCGACTGAAATTCCTGTCGCGCAAAGGCATCCTCAACGAGATATTCGCCGAGTTCAAGAACGTTGCGCCCACCGAAAAACGCGAGTACGGACAGCGCATCAACGCCTTGAAACAACTCGTGGAAAAGAAAATCAACGAGGCGCAGGAAAAATTTGAGGAACAGGCGTCAAAACCCAACGACCTCGACATCACCCTTCCGGGTCCCAATTACAGCCTCGGAAGCCACCACCCGATTACAAACGTCCTCAACGAGATTATCGAAATATTCTCGCGCCTTGGATTCACAGTGGCTGAGGGTCAAGAGATTGAAGACGACTACCACAATTTCACCGCCCTCAATTTTGCCCCCGAACACCCCGCACGCGACATGCAGGACACATTCTTTATAGAGACCAACCCCGACATCCTTCTCCGCACCCACACTTCGGGCGGACAGGTTCGCGTTATGGAAAAACAAAAACCGCCTATCCGCGTCCTCGTGCCCGGCCGTGTATTCAGGAACGAGGCTGTATCGGCGCGTTCCCACTGCATTTTTCACCAAGTGGAGGGACTCTATGTAGATAAGAACGTTTCGTTTGCCGACTTAAAGCAAACCTTGATGTACTTTGCCAAGGAATTTTACGGCGAAAAGACCGAGATTCGTCTCCGTCCGTCGTACTTCCCCTTCACCGAACCGAGCGCGGAAATGGACGTTAGTTGCTCCATCTGCGGCGGCAAAGGCTGCGGCATCTGCAAAAACACCGGTTGGCTCGAAGTATTGGGCTGTGGAATGGTACACCCCAACGTCCTCCGCAACTGCGGCATCGACCCCGAAGTATATTCAGGCTTTGCATTCGGTATGGGCATCGAGCGCACCGCAATGCTCCGCTACGGCGTTACAGACATCAGGATGTTCTTCGAGAACGACATGAAATTCCTGTCGCGCTTCAAACTTTAAACGTTGCACCGCCTACGGCGGCGGATTTTTATAAACGAAAATTTTAGCGAATTAGAACGAATTAAAACGAATTACCAACAAGAAAATTCGTTTTAATTCGCTAAAATTCGTTTAAATTTATGTTCAAAACCAACGCCGCAAGGCGTTGAAAAACACTAAATTATTGTTACAAAAAAATGAGTTTTATAGACGATTTGAAATGGCGCGGGATGATTCACGACATCACCCCCGGCACTGAGGAACAGTTAGCAAAAGAAATGACCTCGGCATACGTGGGCATCGACCCCACCGCCGACTCGCTCCACATAGGACACCTTGTAAGTATTATGATACTCAAACACTTCCAAATGGCGGGACACAAGCCCTTCGCCCTCGTTGGAGGTGCTACGGGTATGGTGGGCGACCCGTCGGGCAAGTCGCAGGAGAGAAACCTCCTCGACGTCGAGACCCTCAACCACAACAAGGAAGCCATCAAGAAACAACTCTCCAAATTCCTCGACTTCGACAGCGACGCGCCCAACCACGCCGAACTCGTTGACAACTACGATTGGATGAAAGACATCACCTTCATCGACTTCATCCGCACCATCGGCAAGCACATCACAGTCAATTATATGATGTCGAAGGATTCGGTAAAGAAACGTTTTGCCGACGACAGCCGCGAGGGTATGTCGTTCACCGAATTTTCGTATCAGTTGATGCAGGGTTACGACTTCTATTGGCTCCGCAAAAACCGCAACGTAAAACTCCAAATGGGCGGCGCAGACCAATGGGGCAACATCACCACCGGCACAGAACTCATCCGCCGCATCGACGGTCAGGAGGCTGAGGCATTTGGTCTCACCTGCCCCCTCATCAAGAAGGCAGACGGCACAAAGTTTGGCAAGACCGAGAAAGGCAACGTATGGCTCGATGCACGCTACACCACGCCATACGAGTTTTACCAGTTTTGGATCAACACCTCCGACGAAGACGCCGAGCGTTACATCAAGATTTACACGATGTTGACCCGCGAAGAAATCGAAGCCCTCATCGCCAAGCACCGCGAAGACCCGGGCCGTCGTCTCCTCCAAGGCGAACTCGCAAAGCGCATCACCATTATGGTACACGGCGAAGATGCTTACAATCAAGCCATTGCAGCCTCTCAAATCCTCTTTGGCAAAGGCACCAAGGAGCAACTTTTGAGTTTGGACGAGCAATCGTTCCTCGCAGTATTTGCGGGCGTACCCCAATACTCAATCTCCGCCGCCGAACTCAAAAACGGCATCGGCATCCTCGACCTCTTGGCTGAAAAATCCAAGTGTTTCCCCTCCAAGAGCGAATGTCGCCGCAGCATCAAGGAAAACGCCGTCTCCATCAACCAAGAAAAAATCTCTGACGCCGACTTGGTGTTGAACGACACCTACCTCCTCGACGGCAAATACATCTTGGTCAAGAAAGGCAAGAAGAATTGGTTCATCTTGAAGGCAGAATAAGATTGGAGTGTGGGCGGCTCGCCCGCCACACACAATAAAAAATGGAACCCAGGCATCTCACCTGCGTTCCATTTTTTTCTTACTAAATATCTGTTATTTGCAAAAAAATGATTAGTTTTGCGCTGTAAATTAATTATATGATTACAGCAATAGAAATAAGAATAAGAATTTGCCAGATACTCCTTGCCGCCGTTTTGGTAGTAACAGCCACGGTAGTCGCCGCGCAGACCCGCAATGTCCCCGTCAAGGGCTTCGAGGCGGATTCCATTGAGCGTGCCAACAGCGGCAACAAGAAGTTTCATTCGGCGATAAGGCCTTTGTCTGCCGATGCCGATACGTCGTCAAAATACGCGCTGCAAACCGTTGGGGGCAAAAGCCGTTGGATGTTGGAGCCATTGACGGAATATGCCATTGGCATGCAATCTGAATACAACTCCAATTATTATAGTGCAATGCTCGGTGCGTCAGGCACTTATTCATGCAGACAGAAATTGACACTTTCGCTTTCTGTGTATGGTGGTTATCTATCGCCGCTTGGCACGATGGCGGCGTTGGCGGATTCGCTTGGACGATTCCCTCAGATGGACGAATACGGCGAAATGGGTACCGGCAAATATATAGCGATGGGTGCCGAGTTTTATGTTAGTTACCGCCCGGCGCAATATCTGCGACTTACGGCTGGCAAGGGCAAAAAGTTTGTTGGCGACGGGTATCGCTCGGTGATATTGTCGGCGTCAAATTCGGGAATGTATTATTTTGACACCGAGGTCGAGGTCGGCAATTTCAAGTATCTATTTTCTGTTAACGGCGGGTGCAACTTCGATAACGGTGTTTCCGCTACTGAGGCGACCACAAAAAAAGTGGAGCCAACCACCACCGACGGCTGGACGATGAGGACGGCGTATATGATCAACCACGTCTTTTCTTACAACCCCGCCAAATGGCTGAACATCGGCGGTTATGAGACCGTGATGATGATTCGCCGCGATTCCACCAACCGCACCCGTATGCCCGATTTGCATTACATGAACCCGATGCTGTTTTTTAGGCCGTTGGAGTTTTCGCTTGGGTCGCCCGACAACGCGCTGATGGGTGCTTTCGGCAAAATTACCATCAATAAGTATCTCGTTGGTTATGCGCAGTTTATGCTTGACGACTTCAACTTCAAGGAGATTAAAGAACACAACGACACTTGGAACAACAAGTACGCCATTCAACTTGGCGCAAAAGGATATGCGGGC
>CAMJWL010000141.1 GCA_946409405.1 uncultured Bacteroidales bacterium | reverse complement strand
CAACGGCGGCAACACCCTCGGCAAAATCCACGACGCCATCCGCGACTTCCGCGACCAAAACGCAGAAGTCATCAAAGATAAAAACCTCATAATCCGTGCTTCGGCTGTAACAGGCTACGGCGAAGACCTTGTAAAAGCCGCATTGTCAATAGATTACGGCATTGTGGAGACATTGGCGCATTTTAGTGCCGCAAAATTCCTGAACCCCAACGTCGATTTCATCATGGACATCGGCGGACAGGACATGAAGGCGATTTTCATACAGAATGGCGTCATCAACCGCATCGAACTCAACGAAAGTTGCTCCGCCGGCTGCGGAAGTTTCATAGAGACATTTGCAAAGACATTGGGACTTACAACGCCCGACTTTGCGCAATCTGCCTGCCGCGCCGACGCCCCCTGCGACCTCGGCACGAGGTGCACCGTCTTTATGAACAGCAAGGTAAAACAGAGCCTCCGCGAAAACGCCACAATCTCCGATATTTCGGCGGGATTGGCATATAGCGTCATCAAAAACGCACTCTTTAAAGTCCTGAAACTCAAAAACTTCTCCGAACTCGGCAAAACCATTGTCGTACAGGGCGGCACATTCAGGAATCCGGCGGTTTATAGAGCGTTGGAGGTACTGACGGGACAAAAACTCACCTCCACCGACACGCCCGAAATGATGGGCGCATTTGGCGCGGCTCTCTACGCCAAGACCAAGGCGGATGCCGAAAACCTCGCCCAAAGCACTTTCATAGGACTCGACGACATAGACAAGGCGTTGGAATACACCAACAGACAGATAATGTGCAAGGGCTGCGAAAACAACTGCCTTGTAACCTCGTTCCGCTTCCAAAACAAGCACACATACTATTCCGGCAACAAGTGCCAAAAAGTGTTCAACTCCAAGGGCGCGGAGACCGAAAAGGGCGAAAACCTCTTCGCTATCCGTTACAAGATGCTCTTCGACCGCACACAGAATCTCACAAACCCAAAGATGACCGTCGCCATACCGAGGGTTTTGAACCAATACAGCAACTATCCGTTTTGGCATACGCTCTTTACAGAATGTAATATAAAAGTGATTCTGACGCCTCCAACGACAATGCCAATGTACGAGACCGGCGCGGGCACTATAATGAGCGACAACATCTGTTTCCCTGCCAAGATTGTACACGGGCACATTGCATGGGCTATTGCGCAAAAACCCGATAGAATATTCTATCCGATAGTCACTTACGAAAAAAACGAGTTCAACAATACCGAAAATTCTTTCAACTGCCCCATCGTATCGGGCTACTCCGACGTAGTGCGCTCCTCGATGGACCCGATGGGCAAGCACGGCATACCTTTCGACAATCCCGTCGTCAATTTCAACGATGAAGAATTGCTATATCGTGCCTGCAAGAAGTACCTGAAATCCATTGGCATTAGCGGCAGCGAGATTAAGAAAGCCTTCAAGTCTGCGCTTTTGGCTCAAGCCGAATACCGCTCGCAGATTGCAGTGAAGGCGATGGAGATAATCGAAAACGCCAAACACAACAACAAACTCCTCGTTGTGCTTGCCGGACGACCTTATCACGCCGACCCGCTCATCAACCAAAAAACCCCCGACATCATCGCCGACCTTGGCGCAAGCGTCATCAGCGAAGATTCGTTGGCGGCATATCTGGACGTGATGGATCTTCAGGTGATTCCGCAATGGGCTTACCCAAACCGAATCCTCAACGCCGCTCAATGGGTCGCACAGCAAGACCACAACATCACTTTTGTACAACTCAATTCATTTGGCTGCGGTCCCGACGCTGTATTGGTGGACGAAGTTACCGACATACTCCGTGCCGCCGGCAAGAGCAATACCGTAATCCGCATCGACGAAATTTCGTCCACGGGCAGCATATTGCTGCGTCTGCGCTCGCTTATGGAATCGTACAAGGTGATGGACTTGCGCAACCGTCCCGCACGCCACGAAAGGGCAAAGGTGAAGCCTTTTGGCAGCGAAGACCGCTCCCGCACAATTCTCGCGCCATACTTCGCGGAGGGTTACAGCGACATTCTGCCAAAATTCTTCGAGATGGCGGGCTACAACCTCGTCAACCTCCCAAAACCCGACAAGCGAAGCGTCGAGTGGGGTCTCCGTTATGCCAACAATGAGATTTGCTACCCCGCCACGATTGTCATCGGCGATATGATAAAGGCGTTGAAAGAAGGACAATACGACCGCCACAAAATAGCATTTGCCATCACGCAGACCGGCGGACAGTGCCGCGCCTCATCGTACTTGGCGTTGATGAAAAAAGCGTTGATTTCGGCGGGCTATCCCGACATTCCAATCATCGCAGTGGGCACGGCGGGCAAGACCATCAACAGCCAGCCGGGTTTTCAAGTCAACTGGATGAAACTCCTGCCGACAATGCTGCCGACGGTGATTTTTACCGACACGTTGCTCCGTCTGTATTACATACTCGCCGTCCGCGAACGCCAGAAGGGCGACGCTCTCGCCTTCAAGGAAAAATATATGGAACTTCTCAAAGAGGAAGTGCCTTACAATCAGCCCAAAAAGATATATGAATTGATGGCGCAGATGGTGGAGGCCGCCAATCATATCGAAGTATATGACCGCGACGTGCCAAAAATCGGCATCGTGGGCGAGATTTATGTCAAGTACAACAAGTTTGGACACCGTTTCATCTCCGACCGTCTCGTCGAGGAGGGCGTGGAAGTCGTATTTCCGCCGATATTGGAATTTTTCACGCAGGAGATTGTCAACGTCCGCAAAAATTGGGAGATGAACCTCTCGCACCGCAAATTTTCGGTGTGGGTGCTGTTGGAGTTTTTCAAGTATTACATCAACAACGCCGTCTCCAAGGCGCAGAAGATTATGGAGAAGTCCAAATACAAAGTGGCATTCGAGAACATCAAGGACGTAGCCCACGAAGCGGAAGACATCCTTAGCCTCAGCAACCAATTTGGCGAGGGTTGGCTCATCAGTGCCGAAATCTCCTCCTTCGCCCGCCAAGGCATCAAAAACGTCATCAGCGTCCAACCCTTCGGCTGCATCGCCAACCAAATCATCAGCAAGGGTATCGAGAAAAAACTCCGCAAAAAATACCCGGACCTGAATCTCCTGTTCCTCGACTATGACGACGGCGCAAGCGATGTGAATATTACAAATAGGCTTTACTTTATGCTGAAGAATTTGTAAAAATAATTGCGCGACGGTTAGCACCAAGACTCCCAATCCATTTCCGCCAAGTATTTTTGTGCTTGACGGCGGATTTCGGGAACGTCTTTGGTCGCTGTGTCAAACAGAGTTTGCGACGAAACGTTTGCGTAGTCGTGTACCAAGACGTGCCTCATCCCCTGAACAAAATCCCACGGCGTTTCTGGGTGAAGTGCCTTGAACTCTTTCGTCAACATATATGCCGCTTCACCAACTATTTCGACATTCTTCATTGTGCCATAATAGATGGCTATGTCCTTGACAAATTCATCATACGTAACATTCTTGACAAGCCGTGTTACATTTTCGGAATATGAAATAATGTCTTCAATCCGTCGTTTGTCTCGTGCTTTCTCTCTCATATATCAGAATTTTGTCGTGTTCTACTGAATCAACTACTGCGGGGTGCAAAGATCCATCTTCTACAAGGTCAATGTCCCTGCCAAGAAGACGGTTCAAATCCATATACATCCCACCCATAGTGAAAAGCGTGAATGGTTTGCCGCTTCGGTCTGGCACAAAGAGTATATCGACATCACTTTTCGAGGTTTGTTCGCCGCGAGCGAAAGACCCGAAAAGCCACGCCTTGATTACGGGCTGAGTCGCGAAATAATCCGCGATTATCTTTTTTATGACCGCTGTAGAGCGTTTCTTGCCGTGCTTTTTTGTAACTGTTGCTTCCATAGGCGTACCGTATTATGATTGTTTGGCAAAGTTATGTTTTTTGGGGATAATTTGCAAGAAATAATGTGATTTTTTGCAACCAGAATTTAATACGACAATCTATAACTCCTTCAACACCTCCAAAAATCCTTGTTTGGTGTATGCACCATCGACTTCGCGGTTTTTGTACACCAAACAATAGCGGTAATTGTTGCCCGATTTGCTTGCCCAAAGGTTGCCGAGCTTTATCTTTTTTTCGGCGTCGAGATGGTCGCCCTTGGTTTCGAGAAGGACGATTTTGCCCTTCTTGGTCTTGATTATAAAATCGGGATAATGATTAATGAAACCATTGATACAGAAACCTTTGCCGCGTTCAAGATTGCGCGTCCACCATTCCACATTCGATAGGTTGGCAACGTCGTTGATTACCTCGCGCTCAAAACCATCGATGTCGCCCTCCTTTTCGTAGAGCGATTTTGGCAAGCCCGAAATAGTCTTGTTGGGAATAATCTCGTCGGGCAATGGGAACGAACTCTCCGTGAAAATCAAATCCTTGTCAACCAAATTAAAAAACTGCCTTTCTTTGTAGTCGGTAGCCAACTGACGGATTTTAGCCTTGATTTTTTCGGCATAGGTATATTCGTGGTTTATCAAGTCGGCAAATTGCTCGTCGGAAAAACGTTCCAAAACGTGTTTGATGTAGAGTTCAATCTCCTTGTCGGGAATCGGATACATTTTGCCAATAATGTTTTTAAGGCGGAATGTGCAATTCTTGACCCTGATATTTTTCTTAGAGGGATCAAGAATGTAAGCGGCAATTGTTTCGTGCGCAATGCCGTCCACTTTTAGGTATGTTGGAGTATGACTATGCGAAGTTTCGTCCAAATCTACACGGTACATTGTGGATTCTACGGCATCAAAATCAATGTCGGATTTCTCGCTGCCAAGTTTAAAATCCTTCAAAAGCATTTCGCCTTCAAAAAGTGCCGTTTGATGTACCTCCACAAACAAATCCGTGGTGAGTTCCTGCGACTTGTCGGCACTCATAAACTGCGGAAGTTTCAACGATTGTGCCGATTCGCGAAACACTTCTTTCATCTTATAACACTTCACTTGCTTTGACAATTCGTTTGGTATGTTGTTGATTTTATGGTTGGTTGCAATGTCAACTTCTTTTTCAGCCTCGGCTTGCGCTTGCTGCACTATCTGTGCGACATCGCTTTTGGGGGTTGATTCCTCTTGCGGATTAAACTCAATTTTTGCGGCATCAAGTTCGTCCCCATTGCCATCGTCAGCAACCTCTGTCGTAGAATTAACCTTTGTATCAAACAAATCTTTCATCCCAACATTTTGGATGGCGGATTCTGCAACCACGGGTTCTTTCGGTTTTTCGGGTTCGGCAATTTTGTAATCATTTTCACTGAAACCCGCACGATTCAACCCCTTGACGATATTGTCGAGCGTATCCAAAAACTTTGCCGACGATGTGAGCACGTAACTCATATTGAGCATTGGATTTTGGTTTTTGCTAACCCACGGCATACGCAGCACGCGCCCAAGAATCTGTTCTACATCCACCGACGACGAGCGGTCGGCAAGCGATGCAAGTATGTAGGCAAACGGACAATCCCAACCCTCTTTCAAGGCGTTGACAGTGATGATATAACGCACAGGGAAAGAAGGCGACAGCAAATCCTCGTCTTTGATTTCGTTGCGGTCGGCGGTTTTGATGCGGATTTGCTCTTCGGGGATTTTGAGGTCGAGGAGCGTCTGTTTGATTTTTTCGTATGTGATATTCTCCTCGCCAGTGCGTGGCTGCGCCTGAAACAACACAATCGGGCGGATATATTTGCCGCCTTCTTTTTGCGATTTTTTGGCGTCGCGCTCCAAATTGCGCTGCAATTCCAACGCCGAATTTATTACATCGTTTTTGGTCTGATGATTATGAACAATAACAGGCAATTTTACCATACACTCCTTTTTGAGTTCGTAGGCGTCGGTAAAACTAATGATGTTGCTGTTTTTGCGCGGCGTGGCTGTGAGGTCGAGGATAAAACTCGGATTCAAGTTTTGCAACATCTCTACGCTGAGTTCGGTTTCGGCGTTGTGGCTTTCGTCAACAATTACAACGGGATTCAACGCCTGCAAAACTCGCATCAATTGCAAATCGGGGTCGCCGTTTTCGTCAGTGCCAACAATGGTTTGAAACGAAAGCAAATTGCCGTTTTCTTGATAAACCTTACGGTCTTCCTTTTTGCGGGCGCGGAGGCTGTCGAAACTCATCACTATGATACAAAGGTTTTCTTTTACAACCTGCAACGAAAATCCTGCGCCCTGCAAGGCTTGCGATTTGTCTAACACCACAACACGGTTTTGAAAATCTACATCGATACGATTTCTGTAAGGATGATTTTTGTTGCGAAGGTTTTTCAACGTCTGTTCCAAAATGGTAATCGACGGCACAAGCCAAACCACTGTTTTAAAATGGTTGTCATCAAAATTATTGAAAATCGTACCTAACGCCGCCGACGCAATAAAAGTTTTGCCGCCGCCCGTAGGCACTTTGATACACACGTGAGGAGCGTTTTTCACGTTGTCTTTGTACGGCTCCACCGCCTCGCCCGGAAACGGAGTAAGACCAGTGCGCGGATGCTCAAACCAAAACTTATGGAACGCATCCTGAATGTTTTTGGTCTCCTGCACATATTGCATAAAACGCTGCAAATCGTCTAATATCTGTTGTTGATAGGGTTTCAGTTCCACTTTTTTAATTTGAAATTTGGAATTAGAAATTAGAAATTTTCAACCTTCTAACTTCTCATTTCTAATTGATTTGACATCGTTTATTTCTGTTCTTTTTGAGTTTTAGTAATGGAAACTAACAACTTGATTAGTTCTGTACACTGCACATTTAGTTTATCAAAAACATTATCATCAAGATAACCGCTTTCGTGCAACAATTCAAGCCAGTATTCTGTTTCGCCTGCCTCCTTTGTAGCAATGTATAATTTTGCATAGAAATCGGCTTTGCTCTGTGCATATACAGACTCTTTTACGTTTGCTCCAATACTTGTTCCACTTCGAAGAACTTGTTTTGACAAAACAAACTCCTTCTTTTCGTCAGTCAAATATTTATACATACGGATTATAAGCAACGCAAAAGCCTTGCTCTTCACTAAAATCACGTTGTTGTTTTCGTTTTCTTTCATATCTTATTTATCCACTTTAATTGTTTTTCACTTTGCAAATTTACAATTTCCAATTTACAATTTACAATTTTTTCACGTCGCGTGGTATCTTTTTGAAAATGATGTGGTTAGCCTGCATAAACTCTGCCGACAGCAAACAATTGTCGGCATAGATAACGTATTGCTCCGCCCTTTGCGTGATGGTGTTGAGAAACGCCTTGTCGAGCGTGGTGATTTGGTCTTTTTCGTAATAAAAATAATACGCCGTGCCCAAATATTTTCCAAGGAAATATTGGGAATTAGAAATTTGAAATGAAGAATTAGAAATTTGGCTGTCGCAGTCGTCCACATTTCTAATTCCTAATTTCTCATTTCTAATTTCACTGAACCAAATATATTCACGTATTTTTTCGGTTCCAATGTTTTCGTTGAGATTGCCGTCGGCATCAAAAACAGGTTCGCCCAATTCGTAAAAATCAAAACTTCCGCCCGTGCCTTCGGTGTCGCCGTAACCATCAATCACCCTTTTAACACGCTCAGCCGTAATAGTTTCGGCATAATCCTCCATTTCAACGAGGATAAATTTTCGGTTGCCGCCATCCGCTTTGTTGAGATTCAAAACGGCGTGGGCTGTTGTACCCGAACCGGCAAAGGAATCGAGGATGATGGAGTCGGGGTCTGTTATTAATTGCATAAGCCGCACAATTAACGTTGTCGGTTTAGGAAATGGGAACGGAGACTCACCAAATATTTCCTTCAATTCATTCTTTCCCGTAATAGAAGTATGAACATCAGTGAATAGGCTACTTTGAATTAACTCAGAATTGGATTGAGGAAAAATTTTCAGGCGAGGAACTCCTGCACCATTTTTTGCAAAATAAATACGGTTGTCTTTAAGTGCCTCTTCATATTCTTCTTTCGTCAAAGTCCAGTTTCGAGAAAAACTTTCTCCTGCGGGATTGGTTATTGTATAATACTTTGACCCCGTTGTTGTTTTTATACCATTCCTTGAAATATTACCCGAAAACCAAGGACCACGAGGATCATTGTCGGGATTGTCTTTGATATTATCAGCGAAATCTCTTTTGCCCTCATATTTTTTAAATTTCACGTTTCCTTTAAAGCACGCGATTATATATTCGTGTTCTTTTCTAACGGTCAATCCTGCCGTTTTTACAAAAGAACTTTCTGATTTATCTTGCAAACACCAAATGTATTGCTCCACATTACTTACACCAAAAATAGATTGACAGATGTTGAGTAAATTACCTTGCTCATTATCGTCAATAGAAATGAACATTGCACCGTCATCGCTAAGTAATTTTTTAAGCAACATTAAACGCGGATACATCATACAAAGCCATTTGTCGTGGCGAGAAAGGTCGTCTAATTCTTTACCAACAACCTGACCAAACCATTTTCGTAGTTTAGGACTGTCCACATTGTCATAATAAACCCATCCTCCTTTATCGGGAGAATTGCCAGTGTTGTACGGAGGATCGATGTAGATACATTTGATGCGACCTTCGTACTCGGGCAGAAGGGCTTTGAGGGCTTCAAGATTGTCGCCGTGGATTATTTTTGAATTAGAAATTTGAAATGTGGAATTAGAAATTTGGTCGCCACAGTCGTCCACATTTCTAATTCCTAATTTCTCATTTCTAATTTCCCCAAACGTGTATTTGCGTTCCAACACGCGGAACGGCACGTCGTTGTGATGGTTTATTATCTGTTCTTTACCTATCCAATTTAATGTCGGCATATTTCTTTGTTTTTAAGAACTTACGCCGATATTCGTTAGTTTTAATAAGCAAAAAGAAAAAGCGCAAGCCGTTCGTTTGATTGCTTATTACATCTGAAGGCTCTGCAATGCCGTGTACGATAATAAGCACGAAACGGCTCACGCCTTATGGCGTGAACCTCTCGCTCGCTTATTCTCTCGTACTTAAAATTTTGCAGATTTTCAGATGGAGAATAAGAGCGTAAAGCTCAATGTTTTAATATGTTAGTTTTACATTTCGCTTTGGGACAATCCCATCGCTTTTATGTCATAGTATTTCAGTTTTTGTTAACACTCCGCAAA
>CAMJWL010000140.1 GCA_946409405.1 uncultured Bacteroidales bacterium | reverse complement strand
ATATAATTAACATATTGTAAAACAAGCGTTTGCTATTTATTCGGGACACTGAAAATTTGCCGATTTGAAAGATGTTCTTCTGGAATAAGTTCGCGAACGTCCGTGCTATGCGTGGACGCGAGAAAAAGAACTTATAGAAGAACAGGTTACGGCAAATACCTCAGTGTACATAAGGGAGTGTTCACGCACTTTTTTATGTCCGTCTGACAAGTATTTGGAACTCGTGGCCTGTTTGCCGAAATAAGTTAGAAAGCGCGAAAACACGTAAATCATAATGATACATATCGGACAAGAAATCAAAGACGAACTCGAACGTCAGGAACGCACTGTCGCTTGGTTCGCCAAGCACTTGTGTTGCGACAGGCGGAACGTTTACAATATCTTTCAGAAACAAGGCATTGACAGCGGACTCCTTGTAAGAATCTCGAACATCCTGAACAAGGACTTTTTCAAACTCCTCTCGGCGGACTTTTTGTCAAGCCAATCCAATGACAGTGAAGATTCGGTTCCCGAAAACGAGAATTAATTGTTCTCGTTTTCGGGAAAATATCGTTCGCGTAAAAATTTGTTAAAAAAGTTTTCATTGCGCAATTTTGCAGCGCAATGAAAACTTTGATTTCCATATTATTCCTATGCGTATTGACGCCGCAGTTGACCGCACAAAACAATGCGGCGGACGACTACGTGTCGTTTTATCAGAAGTACATCGGCACAATCAAACCGAGTTTTTGCCCGATGTACCCTACGTGTTCGGTATATGGAAAACTTTGTTTTCAAAACTACAAGTTCCCAAAGGCATTTGCGCTCGCTTGCGACAGGATGATGCGATGCTCACACGACGCGGATAATTACCGAAATAGTTTCAACTACGGATATATTGATTTCCCCGAAGATAGATTTTTCAGTGACACTTTGAGGTTCGATGATTTCCCGTTGCCCAAAGTTCCAGTATTGAAAAAACATCGTTCACGCAATGATACTGTATTGTTTATCAATTATTTAATCAATGCTGAAAACTATTCACAGGCATTGTTGGAAATTGAGCGGCAGACATTCTTCAACAGGTTGACACCTACGCTTTTCAAGCAAAAATTGATTTGTTATGAGGCACAAAGGCATTTTGGCAAAGCGATAGCCGAATATGAAACCTTGAAGGATTGCGACATCAAAAATTACGTTGATGTAAGGCTTCTCGCCGCCAAAATATACGATTACGCAGGAATTACAGATTCTGCAATATCCGTGTTGAAAACAACACATACAATCACCAACTGCGAAACACAATTGAAGTTTACGACTTTCATTGCTGTGTTAGAGACAAAGCGTGGCAATTATTCAGTGGCAAGACAGGAATTTGAAAAAACGAGAAACCATACTCCCAAAACAGACGAAAATCTGCGGCTCGTCAGCAATATCGAAAACATAAAATACAAAAAGCCGGGTTTGGCGGCGGGATTGTCGACAATTCCCGGCTTGGGGTATTTCTACGCAAAACACCCCGGTAGCGGTTTTATTTCGTTGCTAATTAATGCGTTGTTGGGATATTCGGTATATACGAGCATAAAATCCAAAAACTATGGCGTCGCGGGTGCGTTCGGATTTTTAGGGCTTGGCTTTTATACTGGCAACATACAAGGTTCGGCACATAGTGTTCATCGTTATAATAACGCTTTGAAAAAAAAAGTGTTAGACAAATTGTACGATTACAATCAAGTGTTTTATTATTAACTAACTTAAATTTTATCAATTATGTTTACAAAAATTCTCAATTCTTGGTTGACCAAGCCCACAGCGGTGCTTTTGGCAATGTCAATTTTCCTGATGTCCTTCACGCCGTATGTCCCGGTATCGGGCAATGGCGACGGCGATGACGAAGACGACATCGAGGGCAACGTAACTTTGAAGGCAGGTACGATGATACCGTTGCAGACGCTCACCACCCTTTCGAGCGCCACGCTCCAAACCGGTCAGACCGTAACCTTCACTGTTGCGCAAGACATCAAGGTGGGCGGCAAAGTCGTGATTGAAAGGGGCGCGTCCGCAACTGGTACTGTGGTAAGCGCACAGCATCGCAGGATGATTGGTCTGCCGGGCAAATTCACCGTACAGATTCAAACTGTACAGGCTGTGGATGGCACCAACGTATTCCTGACCAACAGCGACGTCAACGCCGAAGGCAAAAGCAAAATGGTAACCTCGCTTATCCTCACTGGCGTTTTGTGTTGGCTCTTTGCTTTGATGAAAGGTGAGGACGCTGTTGCACCGGCCGGTGTCATCAATGTTGCTGTCGCTTCCGACACCGAGATTCAAGTAAATTAAAAATTCACACATCATCCAATTCCGAGCCGTATTTGCTCATTCACTTGATGCGAATACGGCTTTTTTGTTATGAAAAAACTGTTGTTTCTGTTGCTTTGTATTATTTCGACTACGCTGTCGGCACAAAATACTGAATTGAATTATATTGTCGGTTATTCATTTGTGAAATGCGCCGAGATAAACGTAAAAATCTCTGAAAACAACAAAAATATAAAAATTTCGGCGGTGGGGAAATCGTGTGGTTTGGCAGATTTAGTTGTTAAAGTTGACGAGCAATACGATTGTTACATTGACAAGGACGATGATTTTTTACCTTTGAAAATAGAAAAGGTTTCCAAATCAAAGGATTCCGTTTTTAACATAAATTTGGATTTTGACCGAGAAAATAATATTGTAACAAACTCAATTGCCGGTAGTTACAAGATTGTGCCCAACACATACGATTTTGTGTCAGCATTGTTGCTTATTATGGAGAACGATTTTTTCAAGGAACAGACTGAAAGACAAATCAATCTTTTTTTTGACAATTCGCCGTGCATCCTGAACGTCAAATTTTGTGGCTATAAAACGGTCGACGATATTGATTGCAAAAAGATTGAATTGAAAATCATCAACAATCAAACGGAAACCAAAACAAAAAAATTTTTGTCCCTCATACCGACAAATTCAACACATTATTTATGGGTTTCAAATTCGCAGCCATCGATTTTGGTCTGTGCCAAAATCAGCCTTATCGCAGGAAGCCTGAAAATTGATTTGAAAAAAATGAACCGTGACTAAGGTTACAAGGATTTAGCCATTATTTTTGCAGCATTGACTTTTGATGTGTACAAAAATGCCTCGCGCTCTTCTTCCTCAGTCCATTCTTCGGTAGTTGTCTGAGCAACAGCGCGTTTCTTCGTTGGTTTCTTGACATTTACCAAATCGTTGATAAATGACCAAATTTTTTCTATGGTATCGGCACTCTTATTACTATCAATACCGCTAAGCATCTTAATTGCAGAAAGTTGAAGTTCGTTTGGTGTCATAATCCGTAGTATTTAATGTTTTTGCAAATGTAAACCTTTTCTCTGAAATCCGCAAAAACTTTTTTTGTGATTTCTCGCAAACAATACTAACTTTGCAAAAACTTAATCAATTACAACAATGCAAACTCTCAACAAAAATACCGCCCCTAAACGCACTTACACCGAAAAGGTGATTCAGTTTGGCGAGGGCAACTTTCTCCGCGCTTTTGCGGATTGGATTATTTGGAAGACCAACCAAAAGACCGACTTCAACGCATCCGTCGTGGTGGTGCAACCGAGGGCGGGCGGCAAAGTCGCAATGCTCAACGTTCAGGACGGTCTTTACCACGTCAACCTTCAAGGCCTCGACAGCGACGGCAAACCCACCGACTCCGTGGAACTCATCGACGTCGTTAGCCGTGGCATCGACCCTTACAAGGATTTCAATGAGTTCCTCAAACTTGCCGAACAGCCCGAAATGCGTTTCGTCATTTCCAACACCACCGAGGCGGGCATCGCCTTCGACCCAACGTGCAAATTCAGCGACAAGCCCGCCACATCCTATCCGGGCAAACTCGTGCAGTTGCTTCACCACAGGTATGAGCATTTCAAGGGCGATTCGGGCAAAGGATTTATAATCCTGCCCTGCGAACTAATTTTCCACAACGGCAAACACCTGAAAGAATGTATCAATCAATACATTGAGCATTGGAATCTTGGTGCGGATTTCAAGAATTGGGTTGATGCCGCCTGTCCTGTCTATAACACCCTCGTTGACCGCATCGTGCCGGGCTTCCCGAAGGACAACGCCGACCAACTAATGCAGCGCATCGGCTACGACGACAAGCAATTGGTAACGGGCGAGGTCTATCACCTTTGGGTAATCGAAGCCCCCGAAACTTTGTCCGCCGAGTTCCCCGCCGACAAGGCCGGATTGAACGTGCATTTTGTGCCGTCGGAGGCTCCGTACCACGAGCGCAAGGTAACTCTCCTCAACGGCCCGCACACCGTACTCTCGCCCGTGGGCTATCTCAGCGGCCTCAACACCGTGCGCGAATGTTGCGACGATGCTCTTGTTGGTCGCTTCATCGATCGCGTAATGTACGAAGAACTTCTGCCCACGCTCAACCTCCCGAAGGACGAACTCACACAATTTGCCGACGACGTAAAGAAACGCTTTAAGAACCCATACGTAAAGCATTTTGTAACAAGCATTATGCTTAACTCCTTCCCGAAGTTCAAGACCCGCGATTTGCCCGGCTTGAAAATCTATTTGGAGCGCAAAGGCAGCCTTCCGAAGTGCATCGTCCTCGGTCTTGCAGCCATCTGCACGTATTATAAGGGTGGCAAACGCGGCGACGACGTTATCACTCCAAACGACGCCCCCGAAATCCTCGCCCTTCTCCAATCCCTTTGGTCAACAAACAATTGCGCCGAAGTTGCCAAAGGCGTCCTCGGTGCATCCGACCTCATTTGGGGCGAAGACCTAAACAAAATCCCCGGTCTTACGAAAATGCTGACCGAGGATTTGGAGATGATTCAACGCGATGGAATGAGGGAAACGGTGGAGAAGGTGATGTAAAGCATTTGTTACTTCACCAACGCTTTGAATCCCGCTTTAAGATGTTGCTTAATGTCTTTGAGCGGGATTCTTACTTCGGGCATACCGGCGGCGAAAGAGGCAATTTCGTAGGTGGCATAGATGAAAACGAGGTCGCCGTTATCCACAAACGGCGGATTTTCTGGCATCGGGAGATAGAAATCCTTGTTGGTGCAGATGATGCCGTCGCCCATAAGTTCGTCGGCCATTTCGCGGTTGGTCTTCACGTCAAAAAACTTGCGCAACGATGCCGCCACTTTGTCCTGAATTTGGTCCCAAGCGTCCTCGTTGAGGATGTCGTATGTGCCGAAAGACTTGCCGTCTGTCTTGCGATACGTAACGCCCACTGCAAAATGGTCTTCGTGTGCGCCGCCGTAGAAGACGTTGCCGCCATACATTATTGTAAGCAACTTGTCGTTTTCATACACTTTCTTTACAACATTGTTGTAGTAGAGTTCTGGAACCATATCGTCGTCCTCGAGACCCTTTTTCAGGTCTGCAATATTCTTGTTGACGACCTTGTTTGCGAAAGTATTGCCGTCCTGGGCATCCGCCACAGCAACGCCAAGACACGCGGCAAGGCTCTTTTTAAGCGCGTTGACCAACTTAGATGGGCCGCTAACGGGAAAATCTACTTCGACGGCAGACCAAATCGGAATGTCCTTCTGTTTGATGCCAATGCTGTCGGTAAAAGTCTGGAAATTAAGACTTTGCGCTGTGGATGCCGACACCAAAAGCACCGAAGCCAAAATTGTCATTAATACTCTTTTCATTTTTTATGACCGTTAATTAGAAATATTCGGCAATAATATGTTTTTTTCGGGAAACAAGGCGTTGGGGCAGAGTTAATTATTGTTAACTAAGAAAAAAATAGCAACGCGCTGCAATTAGCGGAAAATTTACTATATTTGCGCAAACAAAACGACTAACAAAATGTCAAAATACATCCGCATAAACCCTGCCGACAATGTAGCCGTAGCCCTCGCGCCGCTCAATGCCGGTACCAAGATAGACCTCCTCGGCGGCATCGTACTCAAAGACGACATTCCGGCGGGGCATAAGTTTGCCCTCTCCCCTATCACAAAGGGCGGCAACGTTATCAAATATGGTTTTCCAATTGGACACCTTATAGACAACGTGGAACCCGGCGCACATATCGACCACAACACGCTGAAAACCAACCTCGAAGGCATTTCAGACTACACTTACACGCCCAAACTCACAGACATTGCTCCGGCGGCTATGCAGCGCACTTTCAAAGGTTTTAGACGCGCAGACGGCTCTGTGGGCGTAAGGAATCAGATGTGGATAATACCCACTGTGGGCTGCGTGAACGGCATAGCGCAAAAGATTGCCGACAGATTCCGCGTCGAAATTGCCGGGCGCGAAGGTTGCGTGGATGCAATAGTGTCGTTCCCACACAATTACGGTTGTTCGCAACTCGGCTGCGACCACGAGAACACCCGCAAAATCTTGCGAAACATGGTGCGCCATCCCAACGCGGGCGGAGTGCTTTTGGTGGGTCTCGGCTGCGAAAACAACCAACTCTCCGCCCTACGCCAACTCATCGTCCCGGTGGACGACAGCCGCATTAAAATGTTTGAAGCACAGAAAACCGACGGCGACGAGGTGGAATACGGATTAAGACTTCTGCGCGAGATTTTTGCCGTATGCAGCCAAGATGTGCGCGAGGAAGTACCCGTTTCGGAATTGCGCGTGGGCTTAAAATGCGGCGGCTCAGACGGCTTGTCGGGCATCACGGCGAACCCGTTGCTCGGCGTTTTTAGCGATTGGATTGTATCTCAGGGCGGCACCACGGTCTTAACCGAAGTGCCCGAAATGTTTGGCGCGGAGACGATACTGATGAACCGTTGCGAATCCAAGGAAATCTTCCAGAAAACCGTAGCCCTCATCAACGATTTTAAGCAATACTTCATATCCAACAATCAGCCCGTATATGAAAATCCGTCGCCGGGCAACAAGGCGGGCGGCATATCCACGTTGGAAGAAAAGTCGCTCGGCTGCACCCAAAAATGCGGCAAAAGCACCGTTCGCGACGTCCTCCGCTACGGCGAAACAGTTAAGACCCACGGACTCAACCTCCTCTCAGCACCCGGCAACGACCTTGTGGCAAGCACAGCATTGGCGGCGAGCGGCTGTCAGATGGTGCTGTTTACCACGGGACGCGGCACTCCGTTTGGCACGATGGTACCCACGATGAAAATCTCCACAAATACACCCCTCCATACCGCCAAGCCAAACTGGATAGATTTCAATGCGGGCGTGATTGCCGAGGGCGAGCCGATGGAGACAGTCGCCGCACGGTTCATTGATTTTGTAATCGAAAAGGCAAGTGGCAGCCCCGTCAACAACGAGCGCAATGGCTACCGCGAAATAGCAATTTTTAAAACAGGAGTAACGCTATAACTGACGAATTTTGAATAATTTTGAAAAATTTCCCGCCGCCAGGCGGTTGGATTAAAATCGTGGCCTTACGGCCAGAAATTTCACAAAATTTAAAAGAAAATTTTTCAAAATTATAAACCGAATTTTGAATAATTTTGAAACAAATTTTGAAAAATTTCCCACTGCCAGGCGGTTGGATTAAAATCGTGGCCTTACGGCCAGAAATTTCACAAAATTTAAAAGAAAATTTTTCAAAATTATCAAATTGTAAGAATAAAACAGATAATGTAAACTATTATAAATAAATATAATATGGATTTAATAGAGGAACACAACAAGAAATACTCTTTTTTCCGGGAGATAACAGGTGTGGCAATGAAAGTACATACCAAGTATAAACCAGGATTATTAGAGTCAGCGTATGAGGCGGCGATGAGATACCTATTGGACAAAATGGGTTATAAGGTTGAACGTCAGGTTTTTCTTCCAATTTTTTGGGATGATGTACAACTTGACCAAACCTACCGTATGGATTTGGTGATTAATGACGACATCATTGTTGAACTCAAATCAGTAACTTTTGTTGACGCAAATCATCGTAAACAATTGTGGAATTATATGAACTTGACTCACAAACCATTTGGTATGGTGATTAATTTCGGTGCTGAAAGCCTTTTCTCCGAATGGTATGAGCGCAATCCTCAAACCGGCAAAATTGAAAAAATACGATTACTATAAAAATCAAAGTTGAAAACCAACGAGAACCAATTTTGAATAATTTTGAAATAAATTTTGATAAATTCCCCGCCGTCAGGCGGCATAATAACAAACTGACTATGCAAATAATAGACTCTCACAGCCACCTTTGGCTCAAACAGGATACCGTAGTGGATGGAACGCACCTCTACACCACTACACGCGGACGCTCGATGTTTTTTGACGGAGAACGCCAAATGTTGCCGCCCTTCATGGCAGACGGCAGAAACACCGCCGAAATTTTCATTGCCAACATGGACTACGCGCAAGTTGGCGGCGCGGTTGTGGTGCAGGAAGTAATCGACGGTTACCAAAACGACTACCTCGCAGAAGTGGCGTCGAAATATCCAAACCGTTTCTTCGTCTGCGGTATGCCGCGCCTCGGTCTCGAAAATGCCGACGCAGAAAAGAAAATCTCTGCCGACGATATTGTGAACGACGTAAAGGCCTTGTATTCACGTGGTTTCAAGGGCATTGCAATCCCCGGACACCGCATCCGCCGCCCAATGGCAGACCTATTGCCCGCCATGAAATTTATGGAGGAAAAACAAATGATTCTCTCGATGTGCCTTGCCGACAACGAAAAGCAAATTACAGATTTTCAAGATGTTATCACCGAATGTTCCAACCTCAAAATCGCTATTGGTCATTTTGGTCTTGCAACCACCGAAAACTGGGAAAACCAAATTCTTCTTGCCCGCAATCCAAATGTCTATATCGAATCGGGCGGCATTACTTGGCTGTACAACAGCGAGTTTTACCCGTACCCTTCGGCGATACGAGCCATCCGCCGCGCTGCCGACGAGGTTGGCATCCACAAACTGATGTGGGGCAGCGACTATCCCCGCACCATCTGTGCCATCACGTACAAGATGTCTTACGATTTTATTGTAAAGAGCGACATGCTTACTGAATCAGAGAAGGCGGCGTTCCTCGGCAACAACGCGGCAAATTTTTACGGATTCAAGGATTTGCCGAAGTTGGAGTATGTGAAGAACATGTCGGAGTAATTGTGCTTCGACGCATTATTTAAAATCCTTTTCGTGCTGACGGAAAAAATCGCGGTAGATTTTGACGTTTTCGAG
>CAMJWL010000139.1 GCA_946409405.1 uncultured Bacteroidales bacterium | reverse complement strand
GAGCCACCGTCGTAGCCGCAGATGCCGCCACAATAATTGTCTGCCGACACCTGCGAACGTTCCACCTCACAATGTTCTATGCGACCGAGATTGTAGCCGCAGATGCCGCCCGTGTAATAATGCCCTTTGACGGTGCTGCCTGTGATTTTCAGATTTTTAATGAGTCCCGTGTTGTAACCCACAAAACCGATGTTGTCGTATCGGGGGAGTTCGCAGTTGAAATTTGAGATTTCCTTGTTGTCGCCGTCGAGAATACCGTTGAAAGGCGAAAGCATATTGCCGATAGGCCACTGATTGGCATCGGAGGGACATTCGATATTATTGGCTATTTTAAAATGCACGTCGGCAAATCCATCTATGCAGGCGAACCCCTTGAAGTCGGCTCCCATGTTTACCGCGTTGCGGAAACTGTTTAAATCCTCGTAACTACTTATCAGCAGCGGGTGCCGCTCCGTGCCTACGGATTCGAGCGAAGGATTCTTGATGCGTATCATGATGTCCTTCTTCACCTTGCCGTCTGTGATAGCAAACACCACTGCGCCCTGTTTGAGCGGCAGTGCCTTGTCGTCCTTCACCTGCAACACGCTGCCTTGCAGACACTCGTACCTTACGCTGTCTTTTCTGTCTAACTCCACAAACGAAAGCAGAGAGCGCACCGTCTCCCCTTTGCCCACAAATATCGGCGTGGTAGCCACAATCATCTCGCTGTGCAATGCCAACGACAATATCCTCGGGTACATCCTGTCTGTAAACACAAAGTCCATGTCGAACCCCGCCTTGCCCTTGAGCCTGTCGCCTATCAATTCTTCGGTGTTGCGCCCCTCGGTATGCACTATCTGTGTCATCTCGTTGTCGCCCACAGCCTTGGAGTCCACGCAGAGTTGCTTGTCATAAAAACAGTTTGAGATGTTGCCGCTGAGCGTGCCGCCACACACTGCGCCGGTATATCCTTCGAGTCCGTCGATGCTGTTTACTTGCAGGCAATATTTAATATGTCCGCCGCTATTGAAACCGCACACGCCGCCCGCGTAATAATGCCCGCGCACGGGGACTGCATTGACGCATTTTTCAACAGTGCCGGCATTGTACCCGCACACTGAGCCGGTGTAGTCGCCACCAAATACGTGTCCGCCCACCAGACACACCTTGCTGATAGAGCCGCAGTTGTACCCAAAAAGCCCGCAGTACTTGTCTAACGGGCGCATTATGTTAAGATTGGCTATCACATACCCGAAGCCTACAAAAAAACCTTTGAAAGGTGCGCATGGCGTTCCAATTGGTTCCCATTGCACGGATTTGGGGATGTAAATATTGTCAACAAGTGCAAAATAAATGCCCTTGTAACCATCCATGCAGGCTATGCCCTTGTAACTGGTGCAGTTGTTGACGGCGTTGGCAAACTCCTTGAAGTCTGCATAGTTTTTGATGCGGATGGGACTGTTTGTGGTGCCGGTAACGAGCGCGTGTTGCATCGTAAGCCTGATAACGACGCGGCGGACGCAGTTGCCACCTTTTATAATAATAGCAACGCAGGTGGCACCCTTCACCTCGCATCTGCCGCCTTCGATGGTGAGAAACTGAGGATTGGACGACTCATACTCCACACCGCTTATTTGCTCGAAGCCAAAATCACGGTTGACTGATGCAGTGCTTTGCCCTTCTGGCAGTTTGATTGGTGCGAGGGCGGCTCGCAGGGCGTCGTTGAGTGTGGAGAGTTCCAGACGGGGATAAAGCCCGTCGCCGGTTACATATCCAGACTTGTCGTAATTGAGACCCGCCACAATTTGCAAAGTGGGGAGCGGCTTGATGTTCTTGTTTTCGCTGTTGCCACAGCCGCGCTTGAGCGGACACATCTGCATATCATATACGCAGTTGCTAATCATGGTGCCGGTGGGCGCGTTGGACCCCACTATGCCGCCGCAATAATTGCCCTCCTGCACAAAACCGACGTTGATGCAGTTTGTAATAGTGCCTTCGCCGTAGTTTTTGCCTACGATTCCACCGCCGTAGTTGTTGCAATAGATGTTGGCGGTGTTGATGCAATGGTCTATCTTGCCCGAATTGTGGCTGCAAATGCCCGCGCCATAATAATCGTTGCACACCATGCCGCCCGCGATAACGAGGTTGCGGATGGTGCCGCTGTTGTATCCAAACAGTGTACCGGTCTGCGCACCCGTGATGATGAGGTTTTTGATGGCGTATCCCTGCCCGTCAAACACACCCGCAAAACGCGCCGAGTAGTTGATGCCGATAGGCACCCATTTGCCACCCTTGATGCTTGCGTCCTTTTCATCGACGTAGCATTCCATATCTATGTCGTTGGTGAGTACAACAGTCTTGCCCGTGAAGTCGTATGGCGAGAAGAAACCCGTAGTGCCGTTTACAAGAGCGGCGAGACCTGCGAGTTCGTTTGGGTTGGTAATTTCGTAAAGTTCCGCCTTGATATTGTTCACATACCAGTCTATGACAGGTTTTATGGTGCCATCGGGATTGTAATCGATGGCGAAAGACCTGCCAGACAATAGCAAAAGCAATATCAGTAATATGCGTCGTATGCTTTTCATAATAAATGCCTTAAAATTCTCCCCAAATATATTCAAAAATAATGCAAAAAGAAACAAAAGAGAAGATTTTTTTTGAATTTAGACACCATTTTCGTTGTCTCCCCCACAAAAAAAACAAAAACCGCACATTTTTTTTCATTTTATCCCCAAAAAAGTTCCTCAATTCCAAAACTTTGATTAACTTTGCCCTTTTGAAAAAGTGGTACAAAAACACCGCTGAACATTAACAAATGGAACTTCAAGGCATCAAGCAACGTTTTGGAATAATCGGCAACGACCCCGCGCTCAACCGCGCACTCGACATAGCCGCCCAGGTAGCACCTACCGACATCTCTGTACTCGTAATAGGCGAGTCGGGCGTCGGCAAGGAAAACATACCCCAGGTAATCCATGCCCTGAGCGCACGAAAGCACGGCCCGTACATCGCCGTCAACTGCGGCGCGATACCCGAAGGAACGATAGACAGCGAGTTGTTTGGCCACGAAAAAGGCTCTTTTACCGGCGCAAACGAAACACGCAAAGGCTACTTTGAAGTGGCAGACAAAGGCACGATATTCCTCGACGAAGTTGCAGAACTGCCCCTGAGCACACAAGTAAGGCTCCTGCGCATATTGGAGAGCAAAGAGTTTATGAAAGTAGGCTCGAGCAAAGTGCAGAAGACCGACGTGCGCGTAGTGGCAGCCACCAACGTCAACGTGGCAAAAGCCGTAAAGGAAGGCCGTTTTCGCGAAGACCTGTATTACAGGCTCAACACCGTGCAGATCAATATGCCGCCGCTCCGTGAACGTGGCAACGACATATTGCTGCTATTCAGGAAGTTTGCGATGGACTTTGCCGAAAAATACAACATGCCGCTCATCCACCTCGACGAAAGCGGCAAGCAAGTGGCTCTCACATACCGATGGCCCGGCAACGTAAGGCAACTACGCAACATCACGGAACAGGTGTCGATAATAGAGCAGCAACGCGACATCAGCGGCGAGATACTCGCGAAGTACCTCCCTGACTACAAGGAAGATACGCATCCGGCGATAGTGCCGACCCACCAATCGGGCGGCAATGCCGACTTCGCCTCAGAAAGGGAGATATTATATAAGGTGTTGTTTGACATGAAAAACGACATCGCCGAACTCAAAAAAGAAATGAAAGACCTCATAGGCGGCGGCACGGCGCAGATGAGGGACGACGACAACGCGCTGTACATCCAGCAGGACGATTACAGCCCGTATGTAACGATAGACGACAAGCCGATAACGCAGCCGATGCACCCCAAGGTGGATTCGCTCCACCACGACAACGTAATCGACTCTCGCGAGATAACAACGCACCAAGACAGCCTGTCGCTCACCGAATCGGAGCTAAACCTCATCAAGAAGGCACTCGAACGGCACGGCGGCAAGCGCAAGGCGGCGGCACAGGAACTCGGCATATCGGAGCGCACGCTATACAGGAAACTCAAAGAATACAACATCACAAGATGAAACAGAAGAGAATCCTCATAGCGGCTACACTGGCGTTGGTGGCGGCATTGTTCACCGCCTGCGGCATATACTCCTTTACCGGAGCGTCATACGGCACGGCAAAGACGGTCTCCATAGACTACTTCCAAAACCGAAGCACATACGTCAACGCGACGTTGAGCAGCAAGATAACGGAAGATTTGAAGGATCGATTTATGAGCCAGACACCGCTCTCGCTCGTCAAGGACAACGGCGACCTGCACTTTGAAGGCACGATAACGGGATACACCATCACCACCGCCGCCATCAAAGCGGGAGAAACCGCCGCAAACAACAGGCTTACAATAACGCTGAAGGTAACATTCACCAACCAGACCGCGCCAGAAAACGACTTCGACAAGTCGTATGCGCGCTACGCCGACTACGACGTATCGAGCGCGTTTTCGTCGGTGGAATCCGCCCTCGTGGACGAAATAGTAGAACAGTTGATTGACGACATCTTCAACGATTCGGTGGTCAATTGGTAAAAACAGACATACAAGAAAACAAAAGTATAAGGAACTAAAAATATTGCATTGATTATGACATCCAAACAATTCTTCAAATACCTCGTGGAGCCTGAACAACTCAACGACAGTTCCGTAGTGGAAATGGAACAACTCATCAAGCAGTTTCCATTCTTCCAGACGGCACACTTGCTGTACCTGAAGGCACTCAACCGCATCAACCCCAAACTCGTAGCGGAAAAATTGCCCAAGGAATCACTCTTTGTGTCAGACAGGTCGATACTCCACTCGCTTCTCCGTCCTGCCTCAAACAATGCACCAAGCGACAAGACCGCCGCACCCAAGGCATCGGCAGCGGTTTCATCCCCCACCCCCAAGCCCGAAGACAAGAAAACAGAGGACAAGAAGGTTGAAGACAAGAATGTCGAGGACAAGAAACCCGAAGACAAGAAGGTCGAGGACAAGAAGGCTGAAGACAAGAAGATTGAAGTAGAAGTCAAGAAGGCAGAAGACAAAAAAGAGGAAACTCCCAAGCCCGAAGACAAAAAGCCTGCACCCACAGCGGATACGGATAATGTCATAACCACCAAGACAACCACCACCGTTACCGAGACCAAGACCGAACGCAAAGCCCCGGTAATAGAAGTAAAGGAGACCAAGACCGTCAAAGAAAAGACCGACGACAAAACCAAAGACAAACCCGCCGGCGTCAAGAAGGGTCTCACCAACGAGGAACGCAAGCAAAACCACGACAACCTCGTAAAAGATTTCTTTGACCTCAAAGACAAAGAAAGATACGAGACAGTAGCCAGCAACGTAGCCGACGACGGCACCATAGTATCTGCCGCCGCCGACCTCGCCGCCAAGAGTCAGATAGACCGTGGCACGGTAATCAACGAAAAGTCGTCTGCCCCGCAGCAGACCGCCACAACCACCACGGTAGTTACCACCGTGGTAGAGAAGACCACCAAGCCCGCCGACGAGCAGCCCAAGGTGGAGAAAACCACTGTTACAACGGTGGAGACTACCGAAACACCTGCACCCGAAACAAAGACAGAGGAGACCCAAACCGAGAATCAGAACGAAATCCTCAACAAAATAGCCGCCCTCCGCAAGGAACGCGAGGAGGCCAACAAAAAACGCCTCATCGCCGAGGAGGAGGCCAAGAAAACCAAAGCCGCCGCCGAGGAAGAGGCAAAGCGCATAGCCGAAGAAGCCGCCGCGAAGGCCAAGGCGGAAGCCGAAGCCGCTGAAAAAGCAAAGGCTGAAGCAGAAGCCGCTGCCCAAGCCAAAGCCGAGGCAGAAGCCGCCGCAAAGAAGGCCGCAGAGGATGCCGCACAGACCGTTACCACAACAGTAACGACCACCACAGTAACAGAAACCGTTACCACCACCGTAGAGACCACGGACGAAACTCCCGCCGAGCCTGCAACTGTCAAGCCCGCAGAGGCTGAGGCATCCGAACCCGCCAAGCCCGCCGAGGAAGCCAAGGAAATGTCGGCTGCCGACAAACTCCTCGCCCGTCTCAACAAGTACAAGGCTACAGAACCCGCACCGGAACAGAAATCTGGCGAAAACCTGATTGACAAGTTCCTGAGAGAAGACCACCACCTCGACCGCAACAAGGAGGTCAAGGAAGGCGACATGGGCAAGGATTCGGTAAAACAGCCCGAACTCTACTCCGAAAAACTCGCCAAACTCTACATCCAGCAGGGACACTACGACAAGGCGATTGCAAGTTACGAAAAACTCAACGCCAAATACCCTGACAAGGCGGAATACTTCGCCGCACAGATAGAAGAAATCAAGAAACTAATGAATAATAACAAATAATAGGAAATGTACACAGTTTTAATCACACTCATCGTAATTGCAGCAGTACTTTTGGTACTCATCGTACTCGTTCAAAACTCCAAGGGCGGCGGATTGGCATCCAATCTTAGTGCCGGCACCCAGTTTGGCGGCGTAGCCGAACAGAAAAGCAAACTCGAAAAATACACCTGGGGACTCGTAATCATCATGGCAGTCCTCAGCATCGTGGCAAGCGTATCCAACGGCGGCAGAATCCAAGACCGTGAGGAATCGGGCGTAAGGGAGATTATGACAAACCAAAACGTTATCCCCCAGGTACCCACCACCACAGCACCCACCATGCAACCCGGCGAATAGAGCAATATAGCACAACAAAAAATGCCGCTTAACAGTGATTGTTAAGCGGCATTTTTTGTTGCTATAATCAAATTAAAATTCCAAATTACAATCCAAAATACCTCTTCGCATTTCCATACGAAATATTCTTCACAATGCCGCCGATGAGATCCATATCTGCCGGGAGTTCGCCATTGGCGATGTCGGTGCCAAACAGATTGCAGAGCACGCGGCGGAAGTATTCGTGGCGGGGGTAGGAGAGGAAACTGCGACTGTCGGTCAACATACCAACCATTTGGCTCAGGAGGCCGTGGTTGCTGAGACAGTTGAGTTGCTTCTCGATGCCGTCCTTTTGGTCGAGGAACCACCACGCCGAACCCCATTGCATCTTGCCCGCAACGCTGCCGTCTTGGAAGTTGGCAATCATCGTTGCAAACACCTCGTTGTCAGCGGGGTTGATGTTGTAGAGGATGGTCTTGGCGAGTTGGTTGGTGGAGTCGAGACGGTTGAGGAAACGGCTCATCGGTTTAGCCTGTTGGAAGTCGCCGATGGAATCAAAACCAGTGTCGGGACCAAGAGAGCCGAGGAGACGGCTGTTGTTGTCGCGGACGGGACCGACGTGGAACTGCTGAACCCAGCCCATCCTGTTGACCTGCAATGCAAAACGATAGAGCACTGCGGATTGGAATTTGGGCAGTTCCATACCCTCCAACGCCTTGCCGGAGCGCACTTTGAGGAAGAGTTTCTTGGCGTCGGCATCGCTGCACGGTGTGCTGTACAGATAATCAAGACCAAAATCAGCCACACGACAACCCACGCTGTGGAAAAATTCGATGCGCTTGTCCAATGCGTCAAACAATGTGTCGAAACTATTGATGTCCATATCGGCGGCGGCGGCGAGGCGGTCGATGTATTCGTTGTATTTCTTGGGGTCGCGGGCGTTCATAGCCTTGTCGGGACGCCACGCCGGAAGCACCTTGAACGGACATTCGCTGTCCTTCAGTTTGATGTGATATTCGAGCGAATCCACAGGGTCGTCGGTGGTGCATACGGTCTCCACGTTCATCTTTTTCAATAGACCCCACACGCGGAAGTCGTCCTGTTGGAGGAGTTCGGCGGTGCGGTTGTAGATGTCGTCGGCGGAATCGGGATTGAGCAAGTCGTCGATGCCAAAATAACGCAGCAATTCCAAGTGCGTCCAGTGGTAGAGCGGATTCCTAACGGCGTTTGGAACGGTCTGCGCCCACGCCGCAAATTTCTCCTTGTCGGTGGCGTCGCCGGTGATGAAACGCTCGTTGATGCCGTTGGCACGCATTGCACGCCATTTGTAATGGTCGCCATAGAGCCAAACCTGAGTGATATTGTCGAACTTCTTATTTTCGGCAATTTGCTGCGGAATCAGGTGGCAGTGATAATCGATGATTGGGAGGCCTTCGGCGTAGTTGTGGTACAACTCACGCGCCGCATCCGTTCTCAATAGAAAGTCGTTGGTAATGAATGTCTTCATAGAATTATTGTTTTCAATGCATTATGAATTATGCATTAATAGGTTTGTATTTCGGGACTAATGTCTTCATTATAATCCACGCAATCAGGTAAGCCACAGCGCAGTAACAGAACACAATCATATACGCGCCGGGTTTGCCGGTAACGCCGAAGAACGAGAATCCTTCGCCCAATTCTTCTGCGTGGGTAAACAGCATACCGGAACATTTGTTGATGGCAAACGAGCAGAGGCCGCCAAACAACGTGCCGATGCCGGTGATGGTTGCAATTGCTTTTTTCGGGAACATATCGCCGATGGTGGAGTAGAGGTTAGCCGACCAAGCCTGATGACCTGCGCCAGCGAGACCGATGATGATGCAGGGCCACCATACCGACGACGACGCCAAGGGTTGCGCAAACATTGCGAATATCGGCAGGAATGCAAACATCAACATTGCCCTCATACGTCCAGCGTAAGGGTTCATACCTTGTTTCTCGACGAAGATTTTGGGTAAGTAACCGCCAACAATCGACACGCCAGTTACAATCAGGTACAGTATGAAAATCAACAACTGACCCATTGTAGATGTGGAGGGATAGCCGAGTTCGGAGAAGTATGCCGGTGCCCAGAAAAGGAAAAACCACCACACGCCGTCGGTCATAAACTTGCCGACGATGAACGCCCAGGTCTGACGGTATTTGAAACAGTCAAGTATTGAGAATTTGGGACCGTTGTTAACCTCTGCATTGGCATCGGAAGCCTTTGCCTCAGTTTCAGCAGCCTTGTCGGATTCGATGTAGGCGAGTTCCTCCTTGTTTACGTACTTGCTCTTGTTGGGGGCGGAGTACAACCAAAGCCACGCGCCAGCCCACAGAAAACCGATGGAACCGATTATGATAAAAGCCATTTCCCAGCCCATACTCTTTGCCAAGAGCGGGATTGTGAGCGGTGCGGCAAGTGCGCCAACAGATGCGCCCGCGTTGAAGATTGACGTTGCAAAAGCGCGGTCTTTTTTGGGGAAATATTCGGCGGTAACTTTGATAGCCGCCGGGAAGTTGCCCGCCTCGC
>CAMJWL010000138.1 GCA_946409405.1 uncultured Bacteroidales bacterium | reverse complement strand
TGGCTTTCAACACAGAAAAAGGTTCGTCCCTGCCAATTGCAACAATTTCGTGGCGTGGGGTCATTATCTCGCGGACTTCAATGTCGCCAAACTGCAAAATGTTGCGAATCATCGCACCGTTGCCAACATTTTGTTCGGGCGACGCGCCAATTGCAACCGAAAGATGTTCGCCCGCGTCGTCGTCCATACTGCTTGTATAAGCCTTGCCAAAACTCATCCATCCGGTCAATGCGCAGACCGTCTTCACAAGCCACGAATATTTGAAATGTAACTTCTCTTTGCGTTCGTCGTCCATCAGGCGGGCGGGCACCATCGCCGTTATCACCAACAAAAATGCAATGGTTATAAAAAACAATACAAACCCCGTAACAGGCGAATCTCCAAAATCTACCACGGCAAATCCGCCGTCATAATCCGCTGACGTACAGCGCACGAGCGACGCGGCACACATCACCACAAGCAACGCGCAAAAAGCCGTGGCTGCATTGAGCGACGCCCTCACCCTGCCAACAGACGTGTCAGCAAGCAAAGACATCACGCCCACGCCCGCAAGCGACAGCAAGCCAACCGTTATTGGCAACCATACCAAACGTCCGCCAAACGGCAATATTATAAAATCGAGCATTATGCAAGCGTCCATCACAATTATTTTCTAAAATGGTAGCGAATCCCCCTCGCCTTGGAGGTTGACAGGGATGTTTTCGATGTCAAAATTTGGCAGTGCGCTGCCGATGACTTGTGTGGTGTCGCCGTTGATAGTAGCGGCGTCCACAATCGGCGTTTGCGCGTTGTCCTTGCTGCGGGCGAGGATTTTCACGTCCGACGCAACTACCTCATACACACGGTGTCCGCCTTCGCCACGGCTCACGTAACGCGATTTGAGTTTGCCGTCCACGGATACGAGGTCGCCTTTTTTGACATAACGCGACACGTAGTCTGACAGTTCGCGCCAAACCAACACCTCGTGCCATTCTGCCTCCTCTATCTGACGTCCGTCGGGCAGCGTGACAAGGTCGTTGGTACACACCGAAAACCGGCTGAACGACACGCCTTTGTCGATGTACCGCGTCTCAGGATTGCGCCCCACAGTGCCAAGGAGGATTATTTTGTTGATTCCTAACATCGATGCTCCTAAATTTTTTGCAAAATTATAGAAAATCTTTTGGAAAAGGAAACACCGTGGCTATTTCTTTTTCCAAAATATCCACGGTGTCAATTTTTTATTTTCTTAATTCGTTGACGTACTTGTCGATGTCCTGTTTTGTAACAATGTTGCCGTCCTTGTCAACACCTATCTCAAATGGGATTCCGTAAATATTGAACTTTGAAGAAAGAAGGCTCCACTCGTCGTGCGACACGAAAATATGCTCACCGTGAATGTTATTTTCCTTCATCCATTTTTCGGCTCCTTCACGCGGACTATCCCGCTCGTCGCAAATGTAGAGGAAGCGGACTGGATAATCTTTCAGCCGCTCCACCTTCTCGCGATCCTGCAACATACCGGCACGGCAAGGCGCACAGCCCATTCCCCAAAAATCAATGTAAAGCGCGTTGTCTTTGTAAGCGTCGATGATGCGTTGGAAAATTGAGTCTGCCTCTGGCGTGTATTTAGCGTCAACAATTGCCTTAGCCTCCTCTTTAACAACGTATTGACGGTAACGTTCAAGAGCGTGATGCGCCACAATTGGATTTTGGAAGAAGGGAATCGCAGCGGCAAACAATGCAGCCACTTGGTCGGGGGTGTAAGTAGTTTGGTCGCTATTAATTTCTTCAAAAAGGAAACGACAAAGGACAATCTGTTGCATCATTGTGATGTTTTTGAGACCATACAACGATTGAACGGTCTTCATTGCAAGTTTATAATAGTCTGCAATAGTCAGCAACGAATCATCACGCATTGCGAGCAAACGCTTGTGTGTGTCAGCATCATAAAGACGCGGCAACGTAAACTTTGATTTGTAGGCGGCATCATCTTCGGGTTCTGAAACGTAGGAATAAGTAGTCGCAAGGAAAAACTTATTAGCCATAAACAAGATGTCGGGCATGATGTAATATTCAATGCTATTGACAACGAAATCCGACTGATGAACCACAAACAACATTGCGGGATTGTCGAGCAACCATTTTTCACGACCTGCCAAAAAGTCGTAATACTCGTCAAGTTTTGCCTTTGTCGCATTGACAACAAAGTGCGATATATTGTCGCGATAGTTGCTCATCGTTGCATAAAACGGCTCTGCAAGCAAACTTGCGCCCAAAACATCCTTGACGTAGGCACTCGTATTGGCGGGCAGGGGCAGACGGTCTGCCTCGATGTCTGCAATTATGTCGTCAATGTACTTCACCATCCGCTGTTTCCACGCAGGAATGTCATCCTTGGACATACCCCTAACAACCAATTCGCCGTCGCCAAAGTAGTGTTTTCTCAATTCAATCCAAAGCCTGTTGATGTCGGTACTCGTGCCGCTGCCAACAAACGACAAACCATTTGGATATTCTTGCACTGCGTCCTTAGTGATTTCCACTGTGTCGCTCACGGCAATGAACACGTTGCCAACATCCCTCACATAAACACCCTGCGAGTGTGGCAGACGAATGACGGCTTCAAAAGTGCCGTCGTCTGCAACGCGAATGTCCTGCACATCCTCCTCCCTTGTGAAATGGTTGAAAACAACAACGGAAATGATGTTCCACTCGCCCTGCGGCTTGTTGAGAACCTTGCCTTTGAGTACAGCCGTTCCGCTATGAAACTGATACTCGTCGATAGACTGCGCCGCCACCGTCATACAGACAATGGCAAGCAACAAAGTGATGATGATTTTTCTGTTCATTTTTTGTGATTATTTATGTTTCATTTACTATATTGACAACCGATGTTGAATAATATTACAGTCTAAGTGCATAAATTAACACACTTTAACATACAAAGATAAAAAAAATTTCAGAACCAACAACCTGGGAAAATTTTAGGCGGATTTATAAATGGAAGTCAGCGTTTTTTAGTATCTTTGCAGCAAATTAAACACTCATTTAAAAGCAATGAAAAAGTTTTTTAAATTCTTCTTCCTCGTCATCGGCATCGTGGCGTTGCTGTTGACTGGATATTGGGCATACCACCATTTTTTGAAACCCAAAAGCAGTGTGGAGGCTTTTCAGGCAGTGCCAGACAACGCAATCTTCGTAGCCGCCACCACAAACCTCACCAAGGCTTGGAACGACCTGAGCAAGAGCAACTTTTGGGCGTATTTGAAGACAACGGAATATTTTGCCGACTTGGACGAGGACATCGCGCTCGTTGACGAGTTTCTCAACGAAAACGCCTTGACAAGCAAAATGTTGAAAAACCGCGAGTTGCTGATAGCGGGTCTCGAAGCCGCCAACAACACTTGGGACATGGTTTTTCTCGCTGATTTGCAGGAGTTTTCGCAATATTTTGACGAATTGTCGGGTTCACTGAAACTCATTAGCGGCTACACAACCACGGAAAGCAAATATTCGTGCGGCGGCGAAAACGGCAACACCTATATAATATACACGATGAGGGACAAGAAAGACTTGTCGTTTATGATACACATCACCCTCGCCGACAACTTGCTGATTATCAGCCTCGACAAGAAACTTATATTCCAAGTCCTCGAAAAATTCAACAACGGCTATTGGACTTCCAACGAGAACTTCCGCCTTGTGAGCAACGACCTTACAGGCACCAACTTGATAAAACTTTTCCTCAATTACAAGCGCGTCCCAAAACTCTACTCGATGTACTCCACCGAGCCGAGCGAATCTATGGACATGCTCTCGCAATCGCTTGTGTATTCGGTACTTAACCTCGACCTCTACGACGACGAAATCATCTTGACCGGCAATACTTCCCTCGATTCGGTATATTCGTACCTCCGCGCATTTAGCAACGTAGGCACTGGCAAGACCAAGGCATACAACATTTTATCAGACCAAACTGCCGTATATTTGTCGCTGTCTTTCAACGATTTCAACAAATTTTACGACGAACTCACCGCCGAATACGCACGTGGCAACCCGAAGGATTGGGACGACATGCAGAAATTGATGAAGACAACAGAGAAGTTGCTGGGATTCAGCATCAAAGACGATTTTCTTGGGTGGATAGACAACGAAATCACCATCGCGAAACTGCGCCCGCTCTCCGAAAAATCGCGCGACATCGATGCCGCCATCGCCATCTCCGCCACCAACATCAACAAGGCCAAGGCGCATCTCAACAACATCCTCACGCACGTCAACAAGCGCACTCCTCTGAAATTCAAGGTAGAGCCGTACCGCAATTTCAACATTCAATATCTCGACATCAAGGGCTTTTTCAAGATGTTTTTCGGCAAATTGTTCTCCAAAGTCGAAAAACCGTATTTCACTTATATTGAGGACTTTGTGGTGTTTGCAAACTCTCAGGAAGTGCTTCATCAGATAATCGACGACTACCTGATGGGCCGCACGATGACCAGGAGTGTCAAATTCAGCGACTTCAAGGACGGCTTCGACAACAAGGCCAACCTCACCGCCTACATCCAGACCCCGCGTATGTACGAAACTTTGCTGAAATATTCGCCCGCCGACCTCAAACCCGACATCGAGAAAAACAAGGAACTCATCAACAGTTTTGCTCGTTTTGGATTCCAATTGACCAACAACAAAGGGCTGTTTAAGAGCAAGTTGGCAATACAATACGACTCGTCGGCAACACAAGAGGACATCGCACTCCAAGCCGAAAGTATGGCGGAGGCTGCGGCGGGAGTCGTTGACATCGATTCGCTTAAATTCAAGGTCGTAATCCCCGACTCGATGACCGTAGAAAACGGCGCAACCACAATCCTCTACGACAGCAGCACGGCAAGGCATTTTGACGGCAACATCGCCAACGGACAGGTCAACGGCATTTGGCGCACATATTACAACAGCGGAAACATCTTTGTATCAGCCAATTACATGCAAGGCTACCTCAACGGCAAGGCATATTTCTTCTACGACAGCAGGAAGGAAATCAAACTCGCCGACGTGGACTTCAAGATGGACAAAATCGATGGCTATTACATTGAGTATTACCGCAATGGCAATATGAAATCAAAAATACAATACGAAAACGGCCGCCGCCACGGAGAGTGCATTTTCTATTACGAAAACGGCAAGATGAAACTCCAAAGCAAATACAAAAAGGGCGAGCGCATCGGCAAATCCACCGTCTATAACGACAAAGGCAAAAAAATCGGACGCCTCGACGCAGACAATTATTAACATCAATTCCTCACTGCACCTTGCGGTGCAATGAGGAATTTTTCAACGAAAATTACCGTGAATTTTATCGTCAATTATCGAAAATTATAAAAAAATTGACGGTAATTTTATAGAAATTGACGGTAATTTTATAGAAATTGACGGTAATTTCCGTTTTTAAAAAAGCCGCCGCAAGGCGGTGTATATCAAACAATTTTCGTTTAAAAGGATATGAATTTTTGGACAACATTTTTGATAGTGCTTGCAATCCTTGCCTTGTGTTTTGTTGGCCTTGGGATACAGATATTTTGGGGCAAGAAGAAACGTTTTCCGCAGTACGAAGTAGGCGAAAACGAGGAGATGCAAAAACGCGGCATCTATTGTATGAACCAACTCCAACAGATGATAGACCGCGAAATCATCGAAGGCAAAAAAGCCGCCCTCGACCTCTCCCACGACGACTGCGAAGGCTGCGCCCTGCGCAACGCAAACTGCAATATCCGTGCATTGAAGGAGAAAAAAATTAAGGAATTGGAGGGGGAAAAGATTGAAAATCCAAAGTAGGCAGCAATTATTTCACCCCCTCAACTTCCACCAAAATCTTGTCGAAATCATAATATTTTGCCAAGCCTTGCTCGACACCTTTGCGGAAAAACATCTGATTAAAATCGCCTTCTTTTTTATAGAAAACAATCGTTTCTTCATCGCCGATGCGGGTGCGGACGCTCAAGCGGAAAAGAGAATCGGCAGGCGCAAAATGTTGGTCGTCAACGTATTGTGCGGCGCGATATTTACCGGCAATGCTGCCAAGATAACGGCGGATGGATTGTTCATCGATGCCTGGAATGATGTTGCCATCTGCGCCGCGAATTTCAAAACCATCGGCAACCGTGGAGATAAAAAACGACTGCGCAGGGTCGGCAAAATTCTCCACGGAAATTTTGGAGATATTATAAGGTGTCAATTCCAAAAGCGACAAATCCTTCCAATAATCCGCCAAAGCCGAAAAACTCACAATTGGATTGACGTTAAGCCCCGGAACGCCAACAACATAGCATTTGCCACCGTTGACACTGCCAATCATCTGTGGCGAACCGGCAACGGCTTTCAAGCGGAGATTTTTGATTTTTCTGCCCGATTCTTTCATCAAAACAATTTCGGCATCAAAACCGCCGTCCTGCGAATGATTACTCAATCCCATCACTTGAATATCGCGCAAAACATTGAAAAACGCCGAAATTTTGTATTCGTCGCAACTATAAAGCCGCTTCCCATCAGCATCCGCCACATACCACGCAGTATCACGCGCAAGGCGGATTTTATTACCGTTGTCAACAATTTCAACCTGACCAACTTCGTTCTCAAACACCTGAAAATCAGTTTCGTCGGAGCACGAAATCAGCACAAAAAAAGTCAGAATCAACAAACTAAAATTTCTCATTTTTTAGTGTATTTACGTTTCCTTACAAAATAAATAGCCACGCCCGCAGCCGCAATTATCAGGAGCGGCACAACGACGTTAACAACCGCCCAAAAACTGCGTTCCTGTTGGGCGCGTTGTTTGTCGAGGATGCGCACTTTCATCTCTTTGAGCCTGATAGTCAGGAGGTCGCCGTTGCCGGTGAGGTAGTTGACAGCGTTGATAATAAACTCCTTGTTGCCCTTAAAAGTGTTTTGCGTGTTGCGGTCAAAACCCAACGGATACGGCTCACCTTTGGGCGAAATATCGTTGATGGCAACATCGCCGTCAGACACTACAATTTGTTTGGACGGCTGAGTGGAAGTCTTTGTTTCATAATAAGTTCCGTTGACATTGCGACCGCGACGCTCCTTGTACAGCGATTCAAAATTTCCCTCCAACAAAACCGCCACATTATTATAAGGTTTGGTGTAATCGTTTTGGTCGGGACGCTGCGAAATAGACTCAAACGACAGCGAAAACGGCGCGTTGATTACCTTGGAATATTTGCTGGATTGCAAAAGCACGGTCTTGGAAATCGGGACGTTGGTGCCAACGGTGTCAATCGTTCCCGCAAACTGGCAGAGCAAATAGTTAAGATGCTTTGTGATAGGGTTTTTGACGTGCGAAAGTATCACAGGATAATAGTCCCACGGAAACAATTTTATCTGCGGCTGACCGCCCGCACCAGACACGGCAAGACCAATTTGGCTGCATTGCAAATCTCTGACAACATTGTAGTTAAGACGCACACCGTATGTAAAAAGCATATCTTCGAGGTTAAGTTCCAACGGCAACACCGCCGAAACCTCCCTTTTGGCAAGGCTGTCCATCGAAGCCGTCGTAGCGTCCAAAAGCCACAGTACACTGCCGCCCTGCATCACATATTGGTCTATCGCAAACTTGTCGTCCTCGCTGAAAGGCTTGGTGGGCTTGGCAATTATTATCGCCGAAAAACCGTCCAAAACCCCTACCCTGCCATTGATATTTCCGCGCCTTACATCATAATAATCCGACAAAGCCGTTGATATGTCAACTAACTGTTCGTCAGAGGCTTCGCCATGTCCGTCAATGAAAGCGATGCGCGGTTTTTCGATCTGCGAAAGGCGGAAAATAGCATTGATAATTTCGTATTCGAGAGTCTCTATGGAATTAAAAATATTCTGTTCGTCGCCAGGGTCGAGACGCGGGTCGGCTTTGAGCAAATTAAGTCCGATTTCGCGGACAAGCGTGGTGTCGTGGTTATCGGGACCCGTTTTGCCTTCGAGAGTGTAACACACTACTGCACAAGGGAATATCATAGTTTTTGTGGTCTGTTCGCCGCTATGACTATCAATCTCCACAGGGCGCAGTCCAAGGTCAAAAAGTTGCTTGTAAATCCCGTAACGCGCATCCTTGTTGTCGTTTTTGGTGGGGTTGATAAATGTGTAATCGAGTTTGTCGCCGCCATAAACCTTAAACTCCTCCAACTTGCTGCGGATTTCGTCCTTCATGCGCCCAAAGGAAACCGGCAACTCGTCGCCGTCGAGATAGACGCGCACCATCACCGAACCCTTCAAGAAGGCAAGATATTCCCGCGTAAAATCCGTGAGCGAAAAATGCCGGTCGGCGGTCATGTCGATGCGCTTAAATGCAAAATTGGAAATCACATTGACCACCACAATCACCGCCACGGCAATCAGCAACGTTTTGAGACTGCGAAATTTGTTTGTTTCTTTTGCGTTTGGTTCCATAACTATCTTAGTTCCAATTTCTTGATTCGAGTTTGTACTTAGCCAGCAACAGGAAAACCGCGTTGGCACTGATGAAATAAATGATGTCGCGGCTGTCGATAACGCCACGGCTGATGGAGCGGTAATGCGCGTCGATGCCGAGGTTGGAAATCGTGAGTCCGTAGCCACCAAGGAAGTCGCTCACAGCGTCCATTCCAAGATAAACAAACAGGCAGATGCCCACGGCGAGTAGGAAGGCAACTATCTGATTTTCAGTAAGCGACGATGCCCACAATCCTATCGCGCAATACACCGACGCAAGCAAAAACAATCCAATATACGCGCCCGTAGTCTCGCCCAAATCGAGTCCGGCGACCTCCGCGCCCGATGCCGTCTGTTGCCCCTCGGCAGAGAGGTTGGCAATTGTAAATACATAAATCAGCGTCGGCAATATCGCAATTAAAATCAGCACAAGTCCGGCGATATACTTTGCCATAACAATCTGAAAATCAGTCAGCGGCTGCGTATAAAGCACTTCAATCGTGCCAGTCTTTTTCTCCTCCGAAATCATTCTCATCGTGATGGCCGGCACGAGGAACAAAAACACCCACGGCGCGATTTGAAACAGCGGATCCATGTACGCAAAACCGCTGTCGATGATATTCATGCCCCCCCTGAACACCCACAGAACCAATCCGCAGACCAACAGGAACACAAAAATCACAATATATCCCGTTATCGAACTAAAAAACGCCGACAACTCTTTTTTCAAAAGTGAAAACATAATGATGGAATGTTTAATAATTTTGTTGGTGCAAATTTAAGAAAAAACTCACAATGTTATATTGTCAATAATGTTTTTTTAGTATTTTTGTGTCAAAAATCAACAAAAACATGCCCTACGCCCAAACATATCCCACCCCACCGCAATTCGACGACCTGATAATGGAATCAGACGGCGAACTACTTACAGGTCTGCATTTTGCAAATGACAATTACACTCCAAAAA
>CAMJWL010000137.1 GCA_946409405.1 uncultured Bacteroidales bacterium | reverse complement strand
GCGTAAGTGGCTTTCATTGGCAGGAGGTCGCCGCTGCAAATCACGCCCGACATCTCCGCCATCCTGATATGGTACGAAAGGCGGTGGTCGTCGAGGGTTACGTCGTTTTCTTTCAAGCCGTTAATAATATCTTCCTTGGTTGCGCTCCGTTTTTCGCCGACGGTTTCTACGATGATTTCGCGGATTTTGAAAAGTTCGTCATCGGGAATGTCGATTTTGTTGCTATGCATCCAACCCTTTGTGGCGGCGATTGCCTTGGGTGCGCAGAGGTCAATCAACGCCCAATAATCTTCGGCGGCTACCAATTGCCACGTGCCGCGCATCAAATGCAGCCGGACAATCTTCCCGCTGTCAAACGCCTTTTTGAATGCCTTGTGCGACGGCCTCCGCGTCCGCATTGCCACCGCCCAACGCATCATTCGATATTCCTGCGCCTGCATCGCGCACATATATTTCACAACCTCCTCCGGCATCGTGTGCTGCGGCGCGGCGAGGTGTTGGTTCAGGAGGCGGAGGGCGATGGGAGTGGGCATAGAGGGGTGAGGATTTCGTTAATAATATTTAGGGCAAAGATAGGTATTATTATTGGAAAATGCAATGGAATTTGATGTTTTTTTATATTTACACACGGTGATTTCATTTATCACCGAATTAAACCAATGAAACAAAGTTTCTATCACTACTAATAAATTAAAATTCAATAAGTTGAATTTTAATTTTACGAATTAAACGAATTTTTGTCCACGTTTGGAGGAAATTCGTTAAATTCGCCGCCGCTTGCGGCATTTGTTTAATGTAATTAATTGTAATACAGTTTGTTTAATACGTTTTATTCGGTGATAAAATTTTTTAATGGAAGAACCGTGATATTTATAAATATCTATTTGCGAAAAACTTGCAAAACTTAACAGAAAATATTTGGTTTGTGTTTGATAATTAAATAAATTTGCATCGACAATGAAATAAGTTATAACTCAAAAACTAAAAAAATGGGACAATTTGAATTTTTGGAAAAACCATTTGATGGATTTAAGGAAGACAAAGAGGAAAAATTTCGAGACGAATGTTTGAAAATTGCCACTACACTTTTCAACGAATATGGTATTAAATGTGGCGATACAATCTTCCGTTTTGCCGAAATAGAATTCTACTATTATGAAAAAGGCGAATGGGATAAGGATTGGAACACAGTAACATACGCTCGTGATGGCTACAAAGGTGGTGATTTGTTTTTCCATCTTAGTGGCGTGGATATTTGCTTTGATAGTACTCTTGAACCCGAAGATAATGAAAATCGTTCTCTCGTCGAGAAATCAGATAAAAAACAATCTAAGTTTGGTGGTATTCTTATCAGAACTGTCAAATATATGGAAGGAAAGCACACAATTGTTATTGCCGGACCATTGAACTGTAAGGATGCATTTTTGAATGCTTGTAAAGGGCGTTGTATGCCCCAATTAATTCAAACAACGAAAATTGAGATGAAACCTAAACATACAAACCGTTGTTTAGGAAAAGATGAACAGGAAAAGGAAGATGCATTATCTTTTGACCTTTGCTATTATGATGCTACAATAAAAAAAGAAGAATGGAATGTGGAAAGGAAAAGATTTTGCACAAAAGAAGGCAAATACAAAAAATATAAGCCGTCATATAAACTAAATAGATTTGATTTGTCAGAATAACTGAACTCTCAAACTATGGACGAAAAAGACACCGATGATTTCATCAAGGAATATCACAAATTGGCGAAAAAAGTGGTTGCTCGGCAACAAAAGCAACCATTTTCCATTGAGGAAGCCCGCCGACAAACCGAGTTAATTAACGGTGTGAGAAACACAACCGCGGAAAAACTAAGCAATCAGGAAGAGGAAGATTGATTGCAATTCGACTCTTATCGGTTTATAATATAACGCCGGCGGTTTGCCCCCCCGGCGTTATAAAAACCAAATTATCCCATCATCCACACCCCATTCTTCTCCACGACTTCGCCGCTTTCTTTCAGTACTCCTAACGCATACGCGAATGATTGCGCAAGGACGTTGCCGGTGCGCTTAAAGCCTAATGCGGTGATGACTTGTCTTCTCAAATCGACTTCCGGCAGGGACATTGCGGATTGGAGGACGTAGCGGATGGCGTTGATGAACTCGACCGGCGGCACGTCGATGCCCTCGCGGACATCGTCGGTGCGGAAATATTTGCAGGTGGAAGGACCTTCGCCGCTGCGCCAAATCACGCGGATGTCGTTTTCAATCGTTACATTGTGGTTGATGCGGGAGAGGATGCTGTCAAAAATCTTGTCAAAATCCGCCGACGGATAGACAAAATACGCCTCTGAAATGCGTTTGCGCAGGTAATCCTCCTTGATTGGCGACTCGGTGTTGACGACGTTTTGAATGTCGGCGCAAATCTCGGCGTAATGCGCACCGCTGTAAAATCCGCTGTCAGAAATCTTCATCGGATTGAGCGTTATGAACTCATAATCACGCTTTTGGATGCCGTTGGGATTGGTCTGCGCGGCTGGCACGGGGTCGGCGAGTTCCTGTTTGATTTCATATTTCACAGGCTCGTCCTCCTCGATTTGGAGCGGTGATTTTATGTTGTCGATTGTGGCGACGATTTTGGCGATTACGGCGTCGCGGTCGTTGTACCAATCCACCGACCAAACCTTCATCACGTTCCATCCCAACATTTTCAGGACTGACGGCTGGCAAATCTCGCGGTCGCGGGCTGTGCGGGTGCGTGAAGGCTCGTTGCTGTCGGTGAGGATGGCGAGGATATAACGATTCTTGTCGTCGGGGTCGCATACCGCAACATCAACGCGGAAGCCCGAACAGCCGACCTGAACGTCTGATTCATAACCCTTTTTGCGGAGTGAGCGGCTGATGTCCTTGGCGATTTCATTGTTGATGGCCTCGCCGTTGCCGCGAATGCCAGAAACGCCGTGCTGCGCAAATGCAAGGAACTTTTTCAAACCCGCAACTCCCACTGCGGCAGTCCTGTTGGTGTCAATCATATCGGCTGTCAACGTGGAGAAAATCTTCATTTCATAACGCGCCCTTGATACTGCGACGTTCAACCTGCGCTCGCCGCCCTTTTGGTTCAATGGACCGAAATTCATACTAACCTTGCCGTCCTTGTCGGGGCCGTAACCCACTGAAAACAAGATGACATCGCGCTCGTCGCCTTGGACGCTTTCGAGGTTTTTGCAGAAAAGCGGCTCTTGTTCGTTGTTGGCGATGGCTTCGAGGTTGGGCTTCTGCGCAAACAAATCCGTCAACATATCGTCGATAAGATGCTGTTGCACAATGCTAAACGTAACGATGCCGATGCTGCGTTTTGAGAGTTCGGGGTCGCTTAGACGACGTTCCACTTCGGCGACCACGGCCTTTGCCTCGGCGGGGTTGCAACGCGATTTGGAGCGGTCGTAATAGCCGTCCACCTTCACCAAAGTAACCTTGCTCGTGCGGTTGTCGGGGCTTGGGAACGTGAGGAGCGAATTGTCGTAATACTCGTGGTTAGAGAAAGTTATGAGGCTTTCGTGCTTGCTGCGGTAATGCCATAAGAGGTTGCGGCTCTTGATGTTGAGGGCGAGGGCGTCGTCGAGAATTGATTCGAGGTCTTCCACTTCGATATTTTCCTCGTCGGTCTGCGTCGATGAGAAGAAACTCGTCGGCGGCATCTGTTTTGGGTCGCCGGTGATGATTACATTCTTGCTGCGGGCGATTGCGCCGACGGCGTCCGAGGTGGGCATCTGAGAGGCTTCATCAAAAATCGTGAGGTCAAACTGCGGCTTGTCGGTGAGCGTAAGGTATTGAGCCACAGACATTGGCGACATCAACATACACGGGCACAGACGCGGCAGGAGGTTTGGCAGTTGGTCAAAAATCGTGCGGATGGACGTGCCGCGACCGTTGCTGCGGATGTTTTTCATCAGGATGCCGGGTTCGGAATTTTTGGAAGCCTCCACGCTAAAATCGGGCGCATTTGAGGCGAGTTTTGCGTAAATCTCCGCCTTGGCAAGTTCCATGTACTTGTCATTGAGTTCGCGGTAACGCTTGATTTTTTCGTCAAATATCTCACCCTTAAAGAGTTGCAGAGCCGGTGACTTTGCACAAACTTTCTCCACGACCGCCTTGTAGAAGGATTTCTTGAACTTCGGCAGCCAAGTGTCAGGGTTTGAGTTGGTTTTGTCGAAATATTCAACAATGTAATGAGAACACATTTCATCCATTTTCCTCCTGATTGCCACGAAGATATACCAATCTTTGAGGCTGTCAATGTTGGCGACGATTTTTTCGAGCATCGCTATTTCACTGTGGATGACGGAGTTGGTGCCATTGATGTTATTTGCAAGTTGGGCTATGTCGTAGAGCCGTCCAAAGTCATTATGAGCCTGTTCGTCGAGAGTTGTGAATTGTGAAAATTTTGGCGCATAGAAATCCTTGAACATCGTGAATCCTTGCGCAAACATCGCCGCAAAATTCTGTTTAATTTGCTGATACTCAATGGGACTGCCCGACAGGTTCCTGATGTCGGAATTGATGTTGAGAACGTCGCGGAGAATCTGTTCCTTTGTAGCCCAATCGTCGGAATCAACGCCGTCAAATATTTCTGTCAATTCCCTAAACTTCTCAGCCTCAGCGTTTTCGGCGTTGAATTTCGCGATGAGATTGAAAGTTTCGCTCGGGTCGGGAAGATTGGCGGAGATGGCGTATTGTGCGAGTTTGTTCTTGATACCCTTTTGCGCGAAGTATCTCATTATGAAGAACTTGCCTATCGACTGTTCCCATTCAATTTTCGTCGAAGCCCAATCCTGCGAGAGGATTTCGGGCTTGAAGTTTTTGAGGATTTGGGCGCGGATTTCAGAAGCGTTTTTGCCGTGTTGGATGGCTTGGAAATATTGTGGAGCCTTGCCGTCGTTGTCGCTGAAAGAAGCCGCCTTAGCGGTCATTGCAGTCAGTTTTGATATGTGCTTCAACAATTTAGAATAAAGTGCAAAATGATCGTAGGAGTCGGGATTATCGACTTTGAGGAGCGTGTTGCAGTCTTCGATAGACTTATAGTTTTTTTTGAGCGTGTTGATTGCTGATTGGCAAATTTCTGTAAAAATCCTTCCGCTGTCGGGCTTGTACTCCTTGGGATAGAGGCAGTTGAGGGGGTGGTCAACAGGATTGCCGATTGATTTGCAGATTACGGACGCCTCGCTGATGATGTCGAACCACGTCGCCACCAAACTCGGTGTGGCGGTGTCGATAGAATAATTTAGATACGGTATGTCCGCCTCCACGTCGTCGCCCATTGCAATATACTGACTTACAGCGTCATACATCGACAGCCCGCAATCCAATTTCTTGTGCGTTGCGTCCATAATCTCATTTAACTCTTGGCGGAGTTCCATCAGGCGTTTGGTGTCGATTTCAAAATCTGCCGGCGACTTGTAGCGCGTTACTTGGGTGCAGTTGTTAAGTTGCGCAAGTACCTGAGTCTTATTGGCTTTGTTGCTGAAAACATCCAAGCAAAACGGCGACAATCCCAACTTGTCCAACCTTGTGCGCACCACTTCGAGAGCCGCCGCCTTCTGTGCCACAAACAAGACGCGCTTGCCACGGTACAATGCGTTTGCAATTATATTGGTGATAGTCTGAGACTTACCCGTGCCGGGAGGACCAAACATAATGAAACTGCCGCCCGAAACCGCTTCCTCGACGGCTTCGAGTTGTGAACTGTCGCAACTAACTGGCAACAGCATATCTGCGGGCGTGTATTTGCGATCCATCTCCTCGGCGGTCATCGCGGCGGGCGCGGGCGCGGCGGTCAGGCGACCATTTACGAGCGAATTGACAATAGGGCTTTTCACGAGCAATTCGGCGTGTGAATGGATGTCGTTCCACATCACAAATTTATTGAAACTGAAATTGCCAATGACTGCCTTTTCCTCTATGTCCCAACGCTTTACGTTCATTATTGCATTGCGGACAATTGCAAAAATCTTCGGCACGTCAACGCCGCTTTCGTCCGTCGGCAGCGGGTCGGGAAGTCCGAGGTTGACGCCAAAATTTTGCCGTAGCATTTCGGCGAGCGTGATGTTTGCAATGACATCTTCATCACGGCTGCGTATCACATAGCCGCTCACGCTGTTACGGCGGATTATTTCAATCGGAAGTAGAAGTATTGGGGCGTAGCGCGGAGTCTCGCTTTTTTCGGTTTCATACCAACGCAGGAGGCCGATTGCGAGATAGAGCGTGTTTGCGCCGTTTTCTTCGAGGGACGACTTGCTGTTGCGGTAGAGTGCTTTGAGCGCGGCGGCGTTTTCAGCCTCGGAATAGAGCGAATGGAGACGCTTGTTTTCAATCTCCTGCATAATGAATTTTGCGGCGTCCGTTCCGGCTGCAATGGTCATATTAACATCGTCAAAATCAATGTCTTCATTTGATGAAAATTCCGACGGTCGCGGCAAAATCCTGAACTCCTCGCCGCCGCTGAGGTAGTCCTCAATCTTATTGACGCCCGCCGACATCAGCATCAGGTTTTTCTTGTTGAACCTCATATTCAAAAGCGAATTTCTGAGGCTCAAGTCGAGGAGTTTGCGCTCCCAAATTGTCTGTTTTGTAACAGGCTTATTGTCAGCGGTTAAGGATGGAATGTCATAGATGGAAATTTCTTGCGGCTTGATGTGCGTGCCTTCCGCCGCGACTGCCTCGCCCGGGTCGATTTCAAAACCCGTGGAAGTTTTCAGTAGCCTCGGCAACGGCTTGATACCCACCGACCTACACCGCGCAACATCGACAAAATACTCAAATTCGCTCAATGCAATCAGGTGTGTCGCGCCCTGTGTACAAGCCTCCTCAAAATTGACATTGCTCGGCGTGTCGATGCAGGTGGATTCCACGACTTCGATGGAGCGCATACCTTCGCCGAGGCGTTTGGTGAGTTCCGTAAGGTCGTCGCTCACAGAGTCTTGGAAGGTTTCTGGCTCCAAATGTACGCCCACAAATGCGTGTCCGTGTATCGCAATCACAATCGGGTAAAGCCTTGCACATTCCAAGCACGATGCGTACAACAACGCCGTTTCTACGCACGTACCAGCCTTATTTTCAATCACTTCGTCTGCAAATCTGATTCGCTGTCCGTGGATTTCGGAAGCGTCGGCGGGCGGGAGGATGTATGCAATTTTTTGTTCCTTCAACGCCTCAAAAATCGCGCCCGCCATCTGCCTTACGCGGTTGACGCTGCGGGAACCGTAGCCGTCGATGGTAGAATCGCCGGTAAACTCCTGCAAAATCTTTGCGGCGCGGCTCACTATCATTCTGACTTGCATCAAGTTAGGCGTTACGAACGAAGCCAAAAGTTCGGGTATGAAGTCGTGAATATAAAACTCCGCCGGCAGCACCCGCATCGGGAATTTTTGGGTGTGGAGCGTGGTGTCGCCGTACTTGATTGAGACGGTGAAATCGGTCTCCAACTCCTCCGAAAGTTGCAGCACGAAGCCCTGGTTAACATCGGTTTTTACGGGCAAATCTATCTTTTCGCCGGGTTCGATTTTTGCGATTTCGGTCTTAAATTCCGCCGCAAAATCCGCCCCGGGCGTTATCATAAGCGTCAGGTTTTCAAGCGTTTCAGTGCCTGAATTTTCAATCACAATCCCCTTAGCGACGGGATATTTGTTTTGCACCATCGCGAGGTTCAAGAAGGGGAAATAATTGAAATCAATCTTTAAGTTGTCGGTCTCGTTCATAACGTTGAATGATGTGTTTACGAATGACGCAAAGTTAGGAAAAAAAATTTGGAAAAAGCAAAATATTATCCATTTTTTTGTTTAACTTTGCAGTGTAATTAAATTCAGAAAATATGGGAGTTTACTTGAATCCAAACAACTTCGGCTTCAAAGAAATATTAGCCGGAAAAATATATGTCGATAAAACAATGTTAATCAGTCAGTTAAATAAGTTTATCGACGAAGGGAATAAATATATCTGCGTATCGCGTCCGAGGCGTTTTGGCAAAACAATCGCCTCAAATATGCTGTGCGCCTACTATTCGAAGGGTTGCGATTCGAGGGAAATGTTTTCAAAACTCAAAATCGCCAAGGCAAAGAATTTTGAGCAATATCTCAACAAACTGAATTTCATTTCGATAGATGTAGCAAGTGAATATCAGAATGCGATTGACAAGCCCAATTTGCTTGTAAAACTTGCCAAAATGATGAAAATGGAATTTGAGCAACAATTTCCGTCATTAGATTTTACGCTCTGTGAATCCATTGCTGATTGTATGGTGAAAGTTAATTCCATAACGGGCGAAAGGTTTGTGATTATCCTCGACGAATACGACTGCCTTGTGCGCGACCATTTTGGGACGGATTTGTTCAAGGATTATTTGGAATTTCTCAACGGCTTGTTCAAGAGCAACACTGTGAGACCAGCCATCGCTTTGGCGTACATTACGGGAATTTTGCCGGTTGTAAGGGACAGGGTGCAGAGCAAACTCAACAATTTTCGCGAATACACAATTCTTGACGCACATGAACTCGCTGAATTTACGGGTTTTACGGAGAAGGAAGTAAAGCCTTTGTGCAGAAAATACAAGATGGATTTCAATGAATGTAAACAATATTACGACGGCTACAATCAGAACGGCTTTGACATTTACAATCCCGAATCGGTGGTTATGAGTATGAAAACAAAAGAGTTTGACCGCTTTTGGGGCAAGACTTCCACTTACGCCGTAATCTCTGACCGCCTGAAACACAATTACAAAGGCGCAAAAGACGATGTCATCAAGATGCTTGCGGGCGAAAATGTAAAGGTGAATGTTACAAGTTATATGAACACGATGACCGATTTTGTAACAAAGGACGATGTTTTCACGTACCTGATTCACCTCGGTTATCTTGCTTATAATAAGGAAGATAAGACTTGCCGTATTCCCAATTTGGAGGTGCGCGGCGAGTGGAACAACGCCATTGCCGCAATGCCCGACTATTCTAAAACTGATGAAATAATCAAGGCGTCGGAAGAACTTCTCAATCAGACATTTAACAAGAACGCCGATGCTGTTGCCAAGGCTCTTGACGAAACCCACATCCACGTAACTTCCAACCGCAGTTACAACAACGAGGACGCGCTTGCATCGGCGATTTACCTTGCATTTATTTTTGCCCTCAACGACTATTCTATTGTTAAGGAAATGACCACGGGCAAAGGTTTTGCAGACGTTGTTTTCATCCCCGTCCTCACCGACCGCCCCGCAATGGTAATCGAACTCAAACGCAACGGCTCAACAGAAAGCGCGTTGTCTCAAATCAAGGAACGCAAATATTTTGATTCGTTGGCGCACTACAAGGGCAGTCTCCTAATCATCGGCATCAATTACGACGAGGAACAAAAGACCCACACGTGCGAGATTGAGGAGTGGGAAAAGGAGGAGTAATTTCCCCCTA